>CAMLKA010000001.1 GCA_946480535.1 uncultured Candidatus Saccharibacteria bacterium
CAAGTCACAAAAGAGCTGAAGAAGTTCCAGAACGAAACCTCGATTCCCACCATTCTTGTATTTAGCAACGATGACGCAGAACTCACGCAACAAAATGTCGCAGCCATCCAAGAAGCGACGCAAAATCTTTCCGACATAGAAGGGGTGAGCGGGGCAATCTCTCCACCCATCGCCTCGGAAGACGGCAAAGCGGCGCTTGTCGTCGTGAACATGGAGAGTGGGGCAGAGTACCGGGAGTTTGTTGCGGAAATTCGAGAAACACTTGATGGCGGAGAACTCGCAGTCAGCTACCACATCTCAGGACCGGTTGGTTTCTTGAACGATCTTGGCAAAGCCTTCTCGGGCATCGACGGCATCCTGCTTGGCGTCGCACTCGCCGTGGTATTCATCATCCTTCTTCTTGTCTATAGGTCGCCAATCCTGCCATTTATCGTTCTCATTAATTCAATGTTTGCGCTCTGTGCGGCCATTCTTGTCGTGTATTACCTTGCCGACGCAGGAGTGATTGCGCTCAACGGACAAGTGCAGGGCATCCTCTTTATTCTTGTTATTGGTGCCGCCACCGATTACGCACTCCTCTTCGTTTCAAGATACCGCGAAGAACTCACGCGCCACCGTGAAACCTACAAGGCCATTATTGCGAGCTGGAAACGATCGTTCGAGCCTATCGTCGCTGCAGGCGGTACGGTGATTGCAGGACTTTTATGTCTTTTGCTTTCTGACCTGAGTTCAAATAAAGCACTCGGCCCAGTAGGTGCAATCGGCATTGCGCTCGCCATTATTGCGACACTCACACTCCTCCCAAGCCTTCTTCTTATGTTCGGTCGGGTTGCTTTTTGGCCACGTGCGCCAAAATTCTCAAGTGAGACCACGGTGGCAGTAGAGAAGAAGGGACTATGGCCATCAGTAGCACGCTTCGTCAAAAAACGTTCGCGAGTTATTTGGATTACATCAACAGCAGCGCTGGTTGTAATGTCACTCGGCATCTTGCAGCTCAAGGCAGACGGCGTCGCCCAAAGCGACCTTATTCTCGGCACGTCCGATGCGCGCGATGGCCAGGCTGTCATTGACGCCCACTTCCCGGGTGGCTCGGGCACGCCAGCACAAATTGTCGCCCCAGAACAAACGCTCGACGAAGTTGCCAAAAGTCTCGAGGCAATTGATGGAGTCGCGTCGGTTTCGGTCCGCGCCAACAATTCTCCATCAGGGTCACTCCCGCTCACAGGCGAACAAGCGCAAATTCCTATTTTCGCCGCCGCAACACCAAAGGTAGTCGATGGGGAGGTACTTATTGAGGCTACCCTTCAAGACGCAGCCGATTCACCCGAAGCCGAAGAAACCGTCGTTGCCATCCGTGAATCGCTTCATGGCGTCGACGAATCAATTATTGTCGGTGGACCAAGCGCCACGCAGCTCGACACGAAAACAAGCGCCCAGCACGACAGGGCCGTAGTCATCCCTGCAGTTCTAGTTGTCATCACAATTATCCTCATGCTGCTGCTTCGCTCAATTCTTGCACCAATTATTCTGCTCATTACCACAGTGCTGTCATTTACCGCTACGCTCGGTGTATCTGCACTCATCTTTAATTCAGTCTTGGAACTTCCAGGTGCCGATCCATCGGTTGTCTTATACGGCTTCATCTTCCTCGTCGCACTGGGAATCGACTACAATATCTTCCTTATGACGCGAGTGAGGGAAGAGTCGCTTCGCGTAGGCACCCGCAAAGGTGTTCTTATCGGACTCATTGTTACGGGTGGTGTTATCACCTCGGCCGGCATCGTACTTGCCGCAACCTTCGCCGCGCTGGCGGTTATCCCAATACTGTTCTTGCTGCAGCTTGCTTTTGTCGTCGCATTTGGAGTATTGCTCGACACAACTGTGGTGCGCTCACTCCTCGTGCCATCAATTATTTACGAACTTGGAAACCGATCTTGGTGGCCAGCTCGCATCTCCTCAACAAAAACCTCGTCCACCGACAAGCCTAAAGCTTGAGCAAAGCGGTCGAGCTGCTGAAATTTGCAGTACTTAATAAAACTACCGTCTGTGTCGACAACCCGGTAATAATGATCAAATTTTCTCAGCTCACCCTTAAAGCTTTTTGCCGTCGTCGGTTCATTAATACGAACGACATGCCAATCAGTGCGTCCATCTAAAATTCGTTTAATTTTTGCATAATGATTAAATGCCATACTCACTATTAGTATACCTCTCTGGTATAGTAATAAGACAATGCACACCGACTCAGTTATCACCCTTGCCACGGCCAAGACGCAGATAGACACGGAACTTGCACGCTACAGCGCTCAGCGCATGCGTGATGCCGAGCGAATTGGGCCATCATACGTTCGTCTCAGGGAGTCAATCGATGCCCTCGTAAGGGTAGGTGGAAAGCGACTCCGCCCGTATATGGTGCTTGCGACCCATCAAGCGTACGCCCCTGAAGATCCGTCGGATGATATTCTCCCAGCAGCCATGGCTCAAGAACTTATTCACCTCGCGATGCTGGTACACGACGACATTATCGATCGTGACCTCATTCGATATGGCATTCCAAATGTCGCTGGTTACTACGAAAAATATTACGAGGCGCATATCCCTCGACTCGCCGAAAGGCGGCACGCTGCGCTCAGCGCCGCGCTTCTTGCGGGTGACGCACTTCTTGCAGACGCCCACCAAATCATTCGCGAATCGAAGCAAACTTCAGAACGAGTCCAACGAGCGGCGGACATCCTCTCGCAATCTATTTTTGATGTCATTGGCGGTGAACTGCTCGATACTGAAGTAGGTATTTTACCAAAAGATTCTATCGATCCCCTTGCCGTAGCAGAGCACAAGACAAGCAGCTATTCATTTGTTGGCCCACTAACGACAGGAGCTGTTCTGGCAGGTGCGCCCGAACATGACATATCACTTCTAAGGCAACTCGGAAAACACCTTGGCATTGGCTACCAGCTAAAAGATGACCTACTCGGTGTTTTTGGCGATAAGCAAAAAACAGGAAAAAGCACGACAACCGACATTACTGAAGGAAAGCGTACCTTCATGGTGCGCGAGTTTGAACGCATCGCAAGCGAAGAACAGCAGGCTGACTTTTTTGCAATTTTCCACCGAGAAGATGCAGGCGAGAGGGAAATTGCCCAAGCGCGGCTCCTGCTCATTGAGTCGGGTGCAGAGCAAGCAACGATTGACGCCATTCAACACCACCGTTCCCAAAGCGAACAGATCATAACACAGTTGAATATTGATGAGCCGCACAAAGAAGCGCTCCGGTCACTCGTCGAACTCTGTATGATAAGGGAGTCGTAACATATGGAACTCTACACAGACACAGCATACCGTCTGAGCCGTCAGCTGACGCTTCGCTATTCGACATCTTTTGGAAAAAGCACTCAACTTTTTGCAAAAAATATCCAACCACATATTTTCGCCATCTATGGGCTTGTGCGTATAGCGGACGAAATCCTTGACACCTATCAGGGAGCGCAAGTCGCCAACCTCCTTGACGAGCTTGAAGTTGAAACATATCGAGCAATAAAACTGCAATTTAGCAGCAATCCAATCGTGCACGCCTTTGCACTCACCGCAAAAAAATTCGGCATCACCAAAACACTTATTCAGCCGTTTTTCGAAAGCATGCGTCTCGATCTCAAGCCTCACCAGTACACACAAAAACTATATGAAACATACATCTACGGATCGGCCGAGGTAATTGGCCTAATGTGCGTGAAGGTATTTGTAAATGGTGACACAGCACAATACAACTCTCTTAAGCCAGGCGCCCGAGCACTTGGTGCAGCCTACCAAAAAGTGAACTTCCTTCGCGATATCGCAAGTGATTTCCACGACCGCCAGCGGGTGTATTTTCCCGGTATCACTTTTGATAGTTTCGGTGACACCGATAAAGAGATGATCATTAAAGACATCGAAAAAGATTTCCGAAACGCAAAATCCGCTATCGACCAGCTTCCAGGATCAGCAAAAAAAGCTGTAAAAGTAAGTTACCTTTATTACAATGAGCTGCTAAAAAAGCTTTCATCGACACCTGCGGCAAACCTCAAGACGACCCGTATTCGGGTTTCAAATAGTAAAAAGGTGTCGCTTTTGATTACCCAGACACTAAGCCCAAAGGGTGGTCGTTAATATGTCAAAAATTATCATTATTGGAGCCGGCATTGGCGGGCTTGCGGCAGCAAACCTCCTTGCCCAAGACGGACATGAGGTGCATGTTTACGAAAAAAATGATCAACTTGGAGGAAGGGCGGGCACCTTCAAAAAGGAGGGATTTACCTTTGATACTGGGCCTTCGTGGTATCTGATGCCAGAAGTATTCGACCATTATTTTAAACTGCTTGGCACCAGCTCCAGCGAGCAGCTTGACCTTATACAGCTAAAGCCAGCCTATAAAGTGTACTCAGGAAGTGATTCCGTCGTTATTACAGGTGACCTCCAAAAGGACGCCGCGACATTCGAAACCATTGAAAAGGGGAGCGGTGAAAAACTCAAACGCTACATCGCAAAAAGTCGCACGACGTACCGCCTTGCACTTCGACACTTTCTATACAGCAACTTCCAAAAACCTAGTGACTTCCTACGAAAAGAAACGGCCAGCCGACTTGGCGAGGTAGCAAAGCTCGCCACGATGCCCATTCATAGCTATGTGAAAAAGTTCTTTACAAATCCCCAATTGCAACAGATTCTTGAATACCCAACAGTATTTCTTGGAAGCTCGCCGTACTCCGCACCAGCACTCTATAGCCTCATGAGCGCACTCGACTTTGACGAAGGCGTATATTATCCAAAGGGGACGATGTACGCAGTTGTGGAGGCGCTTGAAAATCTTGGCATGAAACTTGGAGTGCAGTATCACACCTTAACCGCCGTACAACATATCAATGTCGTAAACGGACATGCATCGGGTGTTACGCTCGCAAACGGCGACACCATTCCCGCTGATATCGTCATCTCAAACGCCGATCTTCACTTTACCGAAACAAACCTGCTCGAAAAGCAGCACCAAACCTACCCTGCACGGTACTGGAATAAAAAAGAGGCAAGCCCAAGTGCGCTCTTAATGTACCTAGGCGTGAAGGGAAGTATTCCGGAATTTGAACACCACACACTCTTGTTTGTCGATAATTGGCGCGATAATTTTACCGCCATCTTCAAAACAAAAACAATTCCCGAGCCCGCCTCGCTCTACATCTCTAAAACGAGCCAGTCCGATACGACAGCTCCAAAAGACCACGAAAATATCTTCGTACTCGTACCGCTCCCTTCAGGTGTCGCACTCACTAAAAAAGAGCAGGAAACACTTGCCGATGCATATCTTGAACAAATCAACCAAACGACCGGCGTTGACCTGAAGACAAGAGCTGTCACACGAACCCTCTTTGGCCCAAACGACTTCGTAGAAAAATACAACTCCTGGGAAGCAAGCATGCTTGGACCTTCCCACAAGCTCACGCAAAGTGCCTTTTTTCGCGCCTCGAATAAAAGTAAAAAGGTGTCCGGTCTTTACTATGTCGGCGCCGGAACACGCCCCGGCATAGGCGTGCCAATGTGCCTCATTAGTGCTGAGCTCGTGTATCAACAAATAAGTGCAAGGAGGGAAGGCTAATGGAGTGGTTCTATCTTATCGGCCTCCTTCTCGCCATCACCGGTATGGGTATCATTGATTGGCGCTATAAACTCGCTTTTTGGCACAACAGACAGCGGGCGATGGCGACCATAGGAACGGGTATGGCCATCTTTCTTGTGTGGGATTTCTTAGGAATTTTCCTTGGTATCTTCAAGCACGGTGGGAGCCCGTACTCACTCCCGTTCACGCTCGCTCCAGAATTTCCCGTGGAAGAGCTTTTTTTCCTTTTCCTTCTTTGTTACTGCACACTCGTCATATATAACGGAGTTTCACGATGGCGTTCACGTATCTAATTCTTAACTGTATTTTTATAGCGTGCATTGTCTTTTTGTTCGTGAAAACTTTTACGCGCCCCTCAAAAACGTGGTGGATGACGCTCTTAATACTCTTGGTGCTGACACTTATATTCGACAACCTTGCGATATGGGCGAACTTCTTCCACTACACCCCCGAAAAGATACTTGGCATTTACATTATACAAGCACCCATTGAAGACTTTTTCTATGCGCTGCTTGCTGTCATAATTATCCCTGTTTTATGGCGGCATTTTAAAACAGTTGGCGAGGAAAAAACGACACAATGATCACGACACTCAAAAAATTATTCTGGATTTCCCGGCCTATTTCTTGGCCCAACACAAGCTACCCGTATTTAGTGGGATACCTTCTCGCAAGTGCAAGTGTACCTTCGGGGCTGTCGCTGCTTACCTGTATTATTGGAACGCTCTATTTTATAGGACCGTACAACCTACTAATGTACGGCGTCAACGACGTCTTCGATTACGAATCGGACATCAAAAACCCTCGCAAGGGTGGGGTAGAGGGAATGAAAGAGTCGAAAGCATTCCACCCAACCATTCTGCGTGCTGTTGCGTTCACAAACATTCCGTTTTTGCTCTACCTGTTTGCTGTGGGCGACTGGACATCGCGACTCGTGTTGGCAGCTGTCGTTTTCTTTGCGCTCGCATACTCACTGAAAGGCCTTCGCTTCAAAGAAATTCCCGTCCTTGATTCGATCACGAGCAGTCTCCACTTCGTAGGCCCGCTCATCTTCGCCCTTACCCTGACAAGCTTCCCACAGGCAGCATGGCCATGGGTGATCGCCTTCTTCTTATGGGGCATGGCTTCGCACGCTTTTGGCGCGGTTCAAGATATCATCCCAGATCGACAGGCTTCATTGGGGTCAATTGCAACGGCGCTCGGAGCGCGGTTTACGGTATGGATAAGTGCAGGCCTGTACTTTATTGCGAGCTGCATAGCGGTAGTTCAAGGCCTTGAATTCCTCCCCATTGCCCTCGTCGGCTTCGCCTATGTCGCCAATATCGCGCCGTACGTTTGGATAACCGACAAAACATCCGCCACTACCAATAAGGCGTGGCGTCGCTTTCTATGGCTCAATTACCTCGCAGGGGCAATTGTCACCATTGTTGTGATTACGCAGTTTTAAACAATCGTTAAATACCGCGCCAAATCATTGAATTATGGCGCCTCTTCCGTCATACTAACCATAAGAAATAAAGGGTAGGCAGGCTAACAAACATTCATGACACCGATTCGACTGTCGCATATCTGGTACCGTCGTTTATACGCCGCGCTTTTTATCGTGGCGACAAGCTACGTTGCGCTCTTTATACTCCAAGCATTTGATATTCAATATATCCCCGAATCAGTGCGAACAGATTTCTTTGCCGCGGCCGGAGGGCTCATCGTCGCCATTGCCAGCATTGTGCTGTTTTTCCTCGTTAAAAAAATTACTTCATTTGTTCCAACATTTATTACATACGCCGTCTTTGCCATTACCACCGCCTATCTCGTTCAGAGTACCGGTGGAATCGACTCAGGGTTCCTCGTTATCTGGGCGCTCACTGTATTCATCGCACCAATTTTTGGTGCCTACGGATGGCTCCCAATTGTTGTGATGATTGGTTCCTACACCGCGGGTGAATATCTCAGCAACGGCCTGCCGACCGAAACCATCATGGCCATTCTACTGAGCAGTATCGTGCCGCTCGCCGCCGGCTTAGTCGTATGGCGTGAAACATCCGAATCCGAGGACCTTGCCAACCATGACGTCAAAAGCCTCGCCAACCAACTATCTGAAGTCGCAACAAAATCTGAAATTGTCATTAACGCCATTGGCGATGGGGTGATTGCCGTTGATGGAAAAGGGGTGATTCAGCTTATTAACCCTGCTGCGCAGGAAATCCTCGGCTGGGGAAAGCAAGACGCCCTCATGCTCAGCTATAAATCTATCTTGAAGCTCACCGACGCAAATAATAAAGAAGTTGACGCCTCGCAAGACCCCGTCCAACAAGTCCTCAATACCAACCAGCAGGCGAGAGGAAGTAAGCTTACTGCCGTTACTAACTCTGGTAAAAAGATTTCAGTCGCAATCGTTGCATCACCAATTGGCGACCCTGGCGCAGGGGCAATTGCTGTATTTCGCGACGTTACCAATGAGCGCGCCGAAGAGCGTGAGCAAGCCGAATTCATCAGCACCGCCAGCCATGAAATGCGTACACCCGTTGCTTCTATTGAAGGCTACCTCGGCCTCGCTTTGAACCCTCAAACCGCCACAATCGACACGAAGGCGCGCGACTTTATCATGAAGGCACACGAAGCGGCCCAGCACCTTGGACGGCTCTTCCAAGACCTCCTGGACGTTTCAAAATCCGAAGATGGCCGCATGACGAATATCCCTCGCGTCGTTGACGTCGTGCCGTTCACTCAAACCATCGTGGAAGGGCTTAACCAAAAAGCAATCGACAAAGGCCTCCAGCTTAAATTTATTCCAGGCGAGGGGAATGGCACTGAACGTGGCATTAAAAAAGTCATGCCAGTGTACTATGTAAATCTCGACAATGACCACATCCGCGAAGTCCTCAATAACCTCATTGAGAACGCCATTAAATACACCCCGCAGGGTACCGTCAGCGTTGATATTTCCGGCACCGAAGACAAGGTGGTCGTCAGCATTAAAGATACCGGGCTGGGTATTCCAACCGAAGATATTCCTCACTTATTCCAAAAATTCTACCGGGTTGAAAATATGGACCGTCAATCAATTGGTGGCACTGGCCTTGGGCTGTATCTCTGCCGTCGTCTCGTTGAAGCGATGCAGGGACGCCTATGGGTCGAGAGTGTCTTCGGCTCAGGAAGCACTTTCTTCGTCGAGCTTCCTCGCATCGACAGCCAAGAAGCGGGGCGACTTAAAGACATTCAAGACCACCAAGCTGCGCAAGTTGCCCAAGTCCAGCCAGCAGCCGTTGCTACGCCACTCGCAGCGCCAACAAGCCCTCCAAAGGCAATCCCCGTAACATTTGCGGACACGCCACCAACTGCACCAGCACCGACCCCAACACTTCAGCCACAACCCGTACAACCAACCGCAGTGCCGCTCACTCCACAAGCTCCCGTCGCACCAGTGGCCGCACCACTTCCGCAACCGCAAGGAGTGCTCCAGGCACCTCAGCCACTGACGCCAATCCTACCAACTCCAACGACGGTCGTTCCTCAAGCATCGGCACCAACAGTACTCTCACCAGTGCCCGCTCCGGCAAGCACAGCGCCAAGCGTGCAACCAGCAACAACCGTTCCACGTGGCGAGACCCTTACTCGCGAGCAAATCAACGAACGAGTCCGCCAACTTGAAGCGCTTGCGCAGCAGCAACGAGGCAGCGTCACACCACCGGTGAGATAATAAGCATAAGTGGTATGGTAATTTTAAGAACACTTAGGTAGAATAAAAGGTAATTATGGCAAAAATCCTATTGGTAGAAGACGACAAGAGCCTACGCGAGATCTATGGCGTCCGCTTGATGGCCGAAGGCTACGAAATCGTTTCAGCTGGCGACGGTGAAGAAGCGCTTGCAATGGCAATTAAAGAACGTCCTGACCTTATCGTGAGTGACGTCATGATGCCAAAGATCAGTGGCTTCGACATGCTCGACATTCTTCGCAGTACTTCAGAAACAAAAGACGTAAAAGTAATTATGATGACCGCACTTTCAAGTGACGATCAACGTGCTCGTGGTGAATCACTTGGCGCCGACCGTTACCTCGTGAAATCACAAGTAGGTATCGAAGATGTCGTCCGTACTGTTCACGACGTACTTGGTGATGGTATCGGTGCAGCCGCTCCAGCCACTCCTCCAGCGCCCGTCGCAGACCCTGCGCCAGCAGCGCCAGCTCCACTTCCAGACCCAGTCGCAAGTATTCCACCAGCACCTGTCGCTCCAGAACCAGTTGCCGCACCGACGCCACTTCCAGAGCCAGCATTTGTACCAGCCGAACCTGTAGCTGAAATTCCTCCAATGCCCGCTGAACCTATCTTGGCACCCGAAGCAGTTGCTCCATCGCCTTATGCGACTCCTGAAGCACCAGCGCCCGTATACGCAGACCCTGCGCCAGCAGCGCCAGCTCCACTTCCAGACCCAGTCGCAAGTATTCCACCAGCACCTGTCGCTCCAGAGCCAGTTGCCTTTGCACCAGCCCCGGAACCAGCATTCGTGCCAGTTGAGCCAACCCCTGCGCCCGCGGCAGCTCCTTTTGCTCCGCCAGCTCCTGTCGCAGCTCCAGCAGCACCAGTATTCGCACCAGCTCCAGCACCCGTCACTCCTCAGTCGACAACTATCTCCGAACTGCCAGCCAACCCGGCACCTCTTCCACAGCCAACAGCGCCATTCTCATCTCCAGCGCCAGCTTCTCTTGGCGAACGCGTAATCGAGCCTCTTACAAACCCAGCAGCCCCAGAGGCGACCGACATCGCAAGCCAAATGGAACAAGCGCTCAACGGTGCACCTTCTTCAAACCAAGGTGTCCCACCGGTGCCACCAGCGGCTTAGTATTGGTATACTAAGCAGGTGAGTGAACGTCTTAATAAGTATTTAGCATTTCATCTCGGTCTTTCTCGCCGAGAAGCCGACGACCTTATTTCAAAAGGTTCCGTTAAAGTGGGTGATAAAAAAGCCGAACTTGGCGGACGCGTCGAGCCAGGTGAAACGGTGACCGTACAGGGAAAAACCGTCATCGAAAAGCAAGCCTTTACGTATCTCGCCCTGAATAAACCTGAAGGGTACGTATCGTCTCGCAAGCAGCAGGGTGACAATCCAACCCTCTATTCGCTTCTTCCAAATCAGTATCATCACCTAAAGCCAGTTGGCCGACTCGACAAAGACAGTAGTGGACTTCTCATTCTTACCGATGATGGTGACTTTGCATTTCAGATGACCCATCCGAAGTTTTATAAAGTCAAAACCTACACCGTCACACTCGGCACCCCGCTTGAACCCCTTCACCAACAAATGATCAGTGATTACGGCATTCAACTTGAAGACGGCCCAAGCAAATTAAGCCTTGAACGACGCGATGATACCCGTAAAGATTGGACCGTCACTATGCACGAAGGGCGCAACCGCCAAATTCGTCGTACATTTGCAGCACTGGGCTATGTTGTCACAACTTTGCACCGTACGAGCTTTGGCCCGTACTCCCTTGATGCACTGAAACCAGGTAAGTTTCAATCTGTTACGAAAATTGACTAATTATTAATTTAGTTGTATAACTATAGTATATGATGCCGGGCGATTCTGAAGAAGCCATGGTGGGATACAAAATACGCGAAGGTCGCCGTATTGTTGGATTTGCACTCAACAACTACCCAGATCCTGAGCAAGCATACGTGACATTCGAAAAGCCCCGCCCATCCCTACTTGCCCAAACAGCAGCAAACCGCATTTGCCTCGAGTACGCCATGAGTACAGGGGAGGTATCAGGCGCACAAGACATCTTAACCTACGGCTTTATCGATGTCGCACGACTTATTATTCCAGCCCTCGCTCGCCACCCTTCAATCCCTAAAGAACAAGCACTTGAAATTGCCTCCAGCCATGACACTCTTATGGCACAGGCCATCGGCGCCCGCATGTCAGCCGAAGACAATGCCTCGATTATATTTGACCGTCCTGGAAAGGCATTCGACATAAGTGCAGATCAAACACATATAGAAATTATCGACGATTCAATTCGGCCAAACCCACACCAGGGGTGCCCCGTTGTTCATATGAAGAACGGCGAAATTGAAAAGATAGAACCGGTATTTGAACGTTTCTCGGCATGGGCGGGACACCTTGCTGTTATCGCACACTTTGAGCACCGCGGTTAAGCATTGCGCTTATGCTCGCCAAAACCTCGAAACTATGCTACAATTACCTCTGTTATGGCTTCAAAGCTCCCTACAGTTGCAATTATCGGACGAGCGAACGCAGGAAAAAGTTCGCTTTTTAATCGTTTCGTAAAATCGAAGCAGGCAATTGTCGCTCGCGAAGCCGGCACCACTCGTGACAACGTTCTTGGCAAGGTATCGTATGGAAGCCACCAGTTCTGGCTTGTTGATACTGCTGGTCTTAAAGACCCGAACGACGAGTTCGAAGCCTCTATTCAAGAACAAATCACCGAAGCTGCAGAAGCAGCCGATGCTATTCTTGTTGTCGTCGACAGCACCGAATACGTTGGCGATGAAGACCGCATTGTTGCAAAGAAGGCCCTCAAGAGCCAAAAGCCGGTCATCCTTCTTACAAATAAGGCCGACCTTGCTGGCAGCCTCGACGTCAGTGAATTCCGCCGCCTTGGTATTAAAGACATCATCCGCACTAGCGCCGAGCACAGCCAGGGAATCGAAGAAACCCTCGATACGCTCACCGAACTTCTTCCTGCAAAAACCGAACAAGAAGTTGACGACGTCATTCGCGTTGCCCTTATCGGTCGTCCAAACGTAGGAAAGAGTAATCTTTTCAATACCCTCGCAGGCAAGCAACAAGCCCTCGTCGCAAACATCGCCGGTACAACACGCGACGTGAACCGTGTGCCTCTCAAATATAAGGGTGTAAACCTTGAGCTCCTCGACACCGCCGGCGTCCGTAAGCAAGGTAAGCAAGAAGTTGGTATCGAAAAGTTTAGCGTGCTCCGCACCCTTCAGGCTATTGAAGAGGCCGACATTTGTTTCCTTCTTATGGACGTAAACGAACTCAACACTCAGCTCGACCAACGCCTCGCTGGTATTATCGACGAAGCAGGTAAGGGTCTCGTTGTCGTTATTAGTAAGTGGGATAGCGTTATGGATAAAGACGCCTACACCCGCGACGCGCTTGCCCCAAGCATTTCTCGCACTTTCGATTTTGTACCATGGGCACCACTTATCTTTACAAGTTCAGTGACTGGTCAAAACGTTTCAAAGCTCTTTGATCTTATTCTTGAAATTCAAGATCGCCGCACACAAGAGCTTAAGACGCGTAAGCTCAACGACCTTCTCCAAAAGACCGTTGCCGCACACCCGCCAGCCGGCCTTAAAAACACCCACCCGAAGCTTCGCTACATGGTGCAAACCGACGTATCGCCGCCTTGGTTTGTGATTTACGGCTCAAACCTAAAGTTCCTCCACTGGAGCTACAAGCGTCACATTGAGCGCGTTATGCGTGAGAACTTCGACTTCATCGGTACCTCAATTAAGTTTAGCTTCCGCGACGAAAAGCAAATCAAAGCCAACCGTGAAAAAGCAGCCCTTTCAAGCGAAAAGGCCCAGCCGGAAACCGAAGAATAATCCCCCTGAAAATTCAATGACTCGCCCCATGCAGGGCGAGTCTTTTTTGAACCAACGTATATCGAAAGATGAGGCCGGGGCCTCGCACCTCCCACGAAAGGAGGGCGAGACCCCAGGCGGGGTGCAGAGAGTCAGTACTCCAGCGAGGCCTTCGCGTTGGCGATGGTCTCGGCCTGCGCAGCGGCCTCTTCGGCGCGACGCTTCTTCGCCTCAGTGCGAAGCGGAAGCACATGCCAGAAGATGGAGGTGGCCACGGCGATCGAGACGAGCATCAGCGCGATCGAGACGACTGCGTAGAAGCTGTCGAAGATTACGTTGCCGTACTCTTCACCCGACACGAAGGCAGTGAGGAAGCCGATCGCCGCCACGAACGAGTTGACGAGGATGAAGCCGAAGGCCGCATCTGTCATCTCGTGTGTGTGCTGGTTGAGGTGCTTGAACGGGTGCACAAGCGCCCAGGCGACGATCAGTCCGACCGTCACAACTGCCAGCAGCAGTGCGAAGATGAACAGCGGGACATGCATGACTTGCTCCTTTGCTAGTACTTGTTGACGAAGCGACGGGGCTTCTGCTCGCTCCCGGAAGGGTCGAGCGCCGGCGTCCAGGTCGAGCGGGCGTGGCGCGGGGCGTTCGGCCGACGGCGATGCCTGCTCCGGGTGGAGGAGGCGGCGTCAGAGAACAGCTCGGCGAAGAAGTCGATGATGGCATCGAGCATCGTAGCGGCACCAGATCTTTCTAAGATATGAGGTTCGGTCTAAAGACGTGTTCCAAGGGGACTTAGAACTTAATAATTATAGCATATTTTTTAATATTTTTCAATATTACCCCTTACGTGTACAATAGGGGAAGTATGAAGATAATCCTTGCCCAAGGTAATCCTGGACCACAGTACGAACGCACCCGCCATAACGTCGGGTTTAGAATCCTTGATTATCTCGCAGACAGCACTACGGCTGCTTGGAAGGAAGAATCGAAGTTTCGCGCTCTGATTGCCACAGCAACTATCGAAGGCGAGAAGACACTCCTTATAAAACCCCTGTCGTTCTACAACGAAACAGGGCAGGTAGCGCGCGCGCTTGTTGACTTCTATAAACTCACCCCCGAGCAGGATGTACTGGTGATTCACGACGAATTGGCACTTCCGTTCGGCACCGTCCGCACTCGAGAGAAAGGAAGTGACGCTGGCAATAATGGTATCAAGAGTCTCAATAGCCATCTAGGACCGAACTACGCTCGTATTCGTATTGGTGTCTGGAATGAGCTACGCGATCGTATTAACGACGCCGATTTCGTGCTAAGCGCATTTACCGCGAAAGAATCAGAACAGCTTGAAACTATCGCCAAAGACCTCGTTACCCCCCTTATACATGCCTTTGTGAACAACTCTCTCGAGCCAACTAGCTTACGCTTGCATTCTCCCGATTCTGAGGGATAATTAACCTATCTTTTCAATCGAGGTACACCCCTGTCACGGTGCGCTCTTGAAAAGCGCATTTTGACGGTACAAACAGAAAGTACACCATGGTCGCACGCAGCTCGTCCGATGTCCGCATCGTTCCCATGCCCATCGCGCCTGACGCCGAACACTTCAGGAACGCATCTTCGGAAGTCATCGCCGACGCTCTCGTGCGCTACTTCCAAGCCTTCGGCTACGCCGCCGCGTTGAATCAGTACTCCATCGACAAGGAGCTCCTTGTTGCGCGCTTCACCGGCGTGTGGCATTTCCTGAGCTACTTTTGCCTTCCGCGCCGCGTGAAGACCTACCACGTCGACAACACCTTCTGGTACGCGGCCGACGCCCTCGGCAACGCCTACGAGTTCGGCTCGGAGGGCTACGCCGTGCGACTGACGGCGGCGAATCTGGCCCGCAGAGGCGCCAAGCAGCTGCTCGACATGGTCGAGGAGCTGGATCCATTCGGCGCGCAGGACTGACACACCCAACGAAAGGTGGGGGATATGACCCTCAATCAAGCAGAGCTGGAGGCCTGGCTCATTCAACGCTCGGCGAAGAATGCCGAGCGTAAGACGCGCCTCCGGCACGAAGAGCGCCAGGCAAAGAGGTTTCACGGCACGCTCAGGAGTAGCATCAAAGCTGCCGTGGAGCGCCTCCAGGCATCCGGATGGAACAAGGAGTCCGAGTTCCAACGAACGACCAGCGACGGCTTCCGAGCCCGAGGCACCACCCGTCTCGTGCACCTGATTGGCGATCCGATCGAGTTCCCGTTCACGGACATGCCGCCCAATGGCATCTACCTGGGAGAGGATGGCAGGCTCTATCACGCCAACTTCTGGATGTGGCACGAGCCGGACCTGAACATGGCGGCGTTCGACGAGCTGCAGTACCGCTCGCTCACGGACGTCGAGATGGTGCGAAAGCTCATCAACGCCGTGGACGGACTGTAATCCGTCAAAAAGCCCCGCCGACAGACAACGTCGGCGGGGCTTTCACTTTTACATTATTTTAAAGCAACAAAAAAGCGCCAGGTAAGGGTGGGCATCACCTGGCGCCATTTTGCCCTTTAACCCACCCAAGAACATTTCGATGAAGCGTCGCGACCGATAACTATGATGGTGCGCGCCTGGTTGAACCTCGCAGAGTCCCAACCACTACTGTATAGTCACCCATGAATTGTTCTTTAAACGGGATCCAGCTCCGAAGAACCGGTGTTAAAGGGATTAGTAAGCATGCAAAGCTGTCGGGAGAATAAATTCTCTAAGCTAGAAAAGTGGAGGGTAGGTACTTCAAAAGCGCCTTGCACACTACCTAACATTGGCAGTACTATAAATAGTAACTACCGTTAGAAATAGGGGGTATAAGGTGCTTGATAAGCGGTGTTCGCTGTATCAATCGTATGTCATTATAGCACCTAGTTGACGTCATGTCAATACTTATTCTAAGGTGTACATGAAATTAGGAAAAATCAATAGACAAAGTATAGGAATAAGCGGTTTCACCTCTGTTCTTCGCAACTACGAGGGGATGCCAAAACAACTCTTTATAGCCGGGGGCCTTCCAAAAGAGCGGCCACCAACCGTTGCAATTATTGGTTCGCGCAAGCCAACACGGTATGGAATTGAAGTAACACACCGCCTTGCATTCGACCTCGCCAAAAGGGGAGTTGTTGTCATTAGCGGCCTTGCCTATGGCATAGACGCCATCGCGCACAAGGCTGCTCTAGAAGCAGGGGGAACTACCATTGCTGTAATGGCAAATGGACTCCACCGTATTTACCCGAGTGTCCACACACAACTCGCCGAGCGCATCGTTCAAGCTGGCGGGGCAGTAGTGAGTGAGCAAGCCATGGGCGTCGACGCCCATAAATACCATTTCTTGGCGCGCAACCGATTAGTAAGCGGCCTTGCCGATGCTGTCGTTGTCACCGAAGCCACCGACAGAAGTGGAACTTTTTCAACCGTCACGCATGCCATCTCACAAAACAAGGAGGTTTTTGCCGTACCAGGACCAATAACGAGTTTGCTTTCCGTAGGACCAAACCGCCTCATACAGGATGGTGCGCATGTTGCACTCTCGGCAAGCGACATCCTATCCGTAATCGCACCGCATCTGCTGGAGGGACCGAAGCAGCTAGTCCTTGGGGACACGCCGCTTGAGACTCAAATTCTCCGACTTATCGAACAGGGGGCTCGTTCCATTGACCTCATTACCACGACACTTGCCGTGCCGCCCAGTGAGCTCCTTCAAGCAATCACCATGATGGAATTAAAGGGACTCATAAAAGCCGAGGCGGGCTACTTGTATGCCGTAGGGTAGGGGGCGTAGATTGATTTATCATAGTATTTATGCTATAATATAAATATCGTAAGCCTCACGAATCCAACCGTTTGAAGCTCACGCGATCTTCGAACACTCCGACTCCCACCGAAAGGACCACTCGTGGCCATCAGCGAATCCGACCTCAGCCTCTCCACCAAGGAAGAGACCGCCGCCTCGCGCCTGCTTCTCGAGACCGCTCTCGTGCAGTTCTCGACGCACCACTTCCCGGAACACGTCAAGATGCTTCCCGTCGCGGACGTCTTCGACGAGAACTGGGGACGCATCGCGAACATCCTGCAGCTCGATGACACCAAGCTCGAAGAGCTGAACATCGAGTTCAACGAGCTCCTCGAGCGCATGGTGTTCTCCGAGTGGTTCTCCATCGCCACACTCGACGAGGACAAGCGCCTCATCGTGTGTCGTCCCGGCGG
The DNA here is from genome assembly GCA_946480535.1 of uncultured Candidatus Saccharibacteria bacterium. The sequence continues at coordinate 17,444 of CAMLKA010000001.1, forward strand.
CGGCGCCAGCCTGCGAGGTACCACCTACGCGGTGCTGAGCAACAAGACCGTCACCTTCCAGCCGACGACCGTCGACCAGCTCATCGAGCTCTTCGCGAACGAGGTCCTGCCCATCGAGCTCAGCCTGGCCGACGCCGCAACGACGGCGAGCCACAAGGCGCGCGAGCTCGCCGAGGACTACATCGGCTAGAAGCGCCGGAGTGCTTCGAAGTGACCGGCCCCATCGCGGGGTCGGTCACTTTTCTTTTCAAAGGGTTTTACTTTACAAAGTATCGTGAAGTGGTGTACACTCCAGCGTTGTGCAAGTCACGGCAGTTCCGTGAACAAACTTAAGCACTTATTTAGAAACCCTGAGTATACTTATATATATGTCTTCAAATCTCGTTATCGTAGAGTCCCCAGCAAAAGCAAAAACTATCGAGAAATACCTCGGTAAAGATTTCACCGTCCTTTCAAGCGTGGGGCATATTCGTTCTATTGCCAAGAAAACGAAAGATGGCACGCCGCCCATCGATGTAAAGAACGGGTTCAACACCGTCTATGAAATCGACAGCGAAAAAACCAAAACCATCAGCGAACTTAAAAAAGCTGTCAAAAGCGCTCAAACCGTCTGGCTTGCAACCGATGAAGACCGCGAAGGAGAAGCGATTGCCTGGCACCTTTGCGAAGTATTAAAACTCGACCCTGCAAAAACGAATCGTATCGTTTTCCACGAAATTACGAAGTCGGCAATCGAAGAAGCCGTCAAGAACCCTCGTGTCGTTGACATGCAACTTGTTCAAGCTCAACAAGCGCGCCAAATCCTGGACCGTCTTGTAGGTTTTGAGCTTAGCCCAGTCGTATGGCAAAAAGTTCCCGGCGGAAAATCTGCCGGGCGCGTGCAATCGCCGGCAGTACGCCTCCTCGTTGAACGCGAGCGGGAAATTCAAGGCTTTGAAGGATCATTCCAGTTTAAAGTCACCGCCGAATTTACCCATGAAGGCGCAACAGTAAAAGCCGAACTGCCAAAGCGTTTCGACACCGAAGAAGAAGCTCAGAAGTTCCTCGAAAGCCTATCGGACGCTACTTTCACTGTGTCTGACGTCACGACAAGTCCGGGCACCCGTAACCCAGGTGCACCGTTTACTACCAGTACGCTTCAACAGGAAGCCAACAGCAAGCTTGGTTTCGGCTCACGCGCCACCATGGCAAGTGCCCAAAAACTCTATCAAGCCGGTAAAATTACCTACATGCGTACCGACAGCACCGTACTAAGCGGTCAGGCAATCGCCGCAGCCGCCGACTTCATTAAGGGCGCGTACGGCGAAGCGTATTCACAAGTTCGCCAATTCAAGACAAAATCTTCAAGCGCCCAAGAAGCCCACGAAGCAATTCGTCCAACCGACATGGCCTCAGAGAAGGGAAGTACCAACGAGTACGACCAAAAGCTCTACGATCTTATTCGTCGCCGCACGCTCGCCAGCCAAATGGCACCCGCAAAACTTGAAAAAACAGTTGTTACTATTACCGTCAGTGGTTCAAAGCTTTCATTTGAAGCTAAGGGTGAGGTGATTATCTTCGACGGCTTCCTTAAGGTGTACGGTGGCGGCAAGAAAGATCCAGATATCCTTCCAGCAATGGCCTCAGGCGACCAACTCGCCCTCGAACACGCGGACGCCCGTCAAACATTTGCACGCCCACCAGCGCGCTTCACTGAAGGTTCTCTTGTGAAGAAGCTGGAAGAGCTTGGCATCGGCCGCCCATCAACGTATGCAACCATTATTAACACCGTTCAGGTTCGTGGTTACGCCGAAAAAGGTGAAGGTGAAGGCACCGAGCGCGACGTCATCACCCTTGCGGTCACACCAGGCGCGCACGTAGCCCGCGAAGTCGTTCAAGAAAAGACCGGCTCCGACAAGGGAAAGCTCGTCCCAACTTCTGTTGGCATGATGATCAGCGACTTCCTCAGCGACCACTTCGAACAAGTTGTCGACTACGGCTTTACCGCCGACGTCGAAGAAGAATTCGACCAAATCGCCACCGGCGCACTGGCTCGCAATGTCATGCTTGAAAAATTCTACACACCGTTCCATAAGCTCATTGAAAACTCCGGTGGTATCGACCGCTCACAAGTTGCCCAGGCAACACCGCTAGGAACCGACCCTAAGACGGGCAAAATGATTTATGCTCGCATTGGTCGCTTTGGCCCAATGCTCCAGCTTGGTGATACCGAAGGGGAAGAAAAGCCACAGTTCGCTCCAATGCCAAAGGGCTTCCGCGTTGATACCGTCACCCTCGACGAAGCACTCAAGGCATTCACTCTGCCACGTCTTGTCGGCGAAACAAAAGAAGGGCTGCCAATCAAAGCCAACATTGGTCGCTTTGGCCCGTACATTCAAGTCGATAAACTTTTTGTCAGCATTAAACCGCTCGACCCACACACCATCACCCTTGAAGAAGCACTCGAACTCCATGCTGCCAAGCTAAAAGCCGAGGCCGAGAAAAACATCGCCGACTTTGGCGATGGGGTAAAGGTACTCAACGGCCGATATGGTCCGTACATTACCGACGGTAAAAAGAATGCCAAGATTCCAAAGGACACCGACCCTAAAACCATTACGCACGAACAAGCAAAGCAAATCCTTGCCGAAGCCCCAGAACCGAAAGGCCGCTTTGCCCGACGAGCCCCTGCAACCAAAGCAAAGGCAACAACCAAAAAAGCACCTGCAAAAAAGGCAGCCGCTAAGAAAAAATAAGCCTATATAACGAAAGCGCCTCCGGCAAAAAGGGATTTCTCCCAGTTTACCGGAGGCTTTTGCTTCCGCTTACTCGACCAACACCTCGAGGCTAGTCCATCGCGCGCAGTACCTCGAGTTTGCGCTCGATGTCCCCAAGACGATGACGTGCAGTCTCGATCTGCTCTCGCCGGTCATCCACTTCGCGGCCGAGCACGTACTCGAACGAGCGACGATACTCGTCGACCAGCTGATCACAGGCAGTTCTGAACCCTTCGAGCCCATCGAGCTGAAGGGGAAGATGCCAGAAGGTTTTCACCGCCTCGGCGACCGCATCGTACGTCAGTGACGAGCGCATGACATGAGTCGACCAGGGCGAATCTCCGTAGAGCGCAAGATTGTCAGCTTGCCACATCTCTGTCAGCCAGCCCTCGATAGCCAGCTCCTGATCAGAAGTCAGCGTCGGAGGCCGATGGTGCAGGTAGAGGTCCAGCACAATGAAGCTCGGCGCCGGGTCTTGCATGGGGCGGAAGCGAAACGCGTGGTTACGCTGCAGCTGCCGCACAGTCTGAAGGGCGATTGTATGGAGGTAGATCAGTCCGATCTCGATCCCCAGCACAAGGCCAAGGAGTGCAACAACCACCACGTTGACCACGTAGTCGGACATACCGACGCCACCCACCGCCAGCACAAACGCGATGATAGTGAGCGCGAGCAGTACGCCAAAGCTAATGCGCGGCTCACCGTTGTGCGGCGGACGGATTGGCCACCAGAAGGCGAAGCGCTGGCGCAGCGTGAGTTGGGACGGGGTCCAGACGTAGTCGTCTCGGAATTTCTTAAAGGGCACGATTCTCTCCTTTGAAGAGGGTCGGGAGTAAGCGGAATGCTTGGGCCAGTTATACCATGCTTAAAGAGATAATAAAACCATGACCATATTGACTTTTTAAAGTAATTATGCTATAATTCTCATACGATTGATTTCCTTAACGAAATCGGTTGCACCTCTAACCAAAAATTACCGTTTTCGTTTATTACCCCTCTGACCCAGGCATTGAACGGCAATAAACCAATTCGGGAGTTTTTGTTGAGTAAACCACTCCATAACTCCGCTCTTTAAAGCTTTACGTTATCCTTTCACAGACCAGCGACCTCACTAGTCGCACTCGACCACACCGAAGAAAAGGGGACCCCATGAAGGGCATCCGCACCACTGCCACTGTCGCTGCCATCTGGGCTGCAACCGCCGCACTCATCGTGCTGACCGGCTGCACCGCCAGCAGCAACGAATCGGACAACTACGGGTACTCCTCGCTGGACCCTCGGCCCTCGGTGATGTACGTCAACGAGGAGACCGGCAAGGTCACCAAGTTCGTTTCGTACGACCTCGTATGGGACGACGAGAACGAAGGGCGAGTGGAGGTTGAGGAGGTACGCTTCGAAGAGGGCTACTCCCCGGAAGACGTCGAGATCGAGTATCCCGACAACTACCCCGGACAGGAACCCTACCACACCGTCACGCTTTCGAGCGCCACCGATGTGGAAGGCAAGCCGTACCCTCTCACCACCAGCCTCTCGTTCCAGCTGGATTACGAGTTCGATCTGAACACCATGCTCTTGTACTACAACGAGCACTTGGCAACCGCCCAGCGCGTCGAAGACGATTCCCTGAAGTACTTCCCGATCGGGATGATGGTCAAGGAAGACATCTTCGGGTCGATCACCACCGCCCTCAAGACGGAAGGTAGCCTGCCTGCCATCCAGTACCAGATCACGGGTCGGACGGTCACCGTCGCTGACGAACGAGTCATCGGCGGTTGGAATGCCGGCACCCCCGCCTGGCTGACACTGCAGCAAATGCAGGATTCGCCGGTCACTTCCGAGCGCTACTACTACTCGTTCGCGTGCGCCACGTATGACGTGGAACTCCTGAACCGAGACGAAGTGCTTGCCGCGACCGCGAACCTGCCCGGCGCCGACTTGGTGGAATTCAACCTCAGTACCGATAAGTCGACCCTGCTGATCGAGACGGCCCAGCCGTGCGAGATCAAGCCCATCGCGAATGATGGTGGAACGGACAAGTCGTACAGCAACGCCCCTCCGGCTCCAAGCCAGGGCAACTACCCGCCGACGCCGACGCCCAACCCGGGCTCGTAACTCGGACGAAGCAGTCGACAAGATAACGAAAGGAGCTTTAAAGAGAGAGGCGGCCATGTGCCGCCTTTTTCTTTTTTAGAGCGGTCTTAGTAATTGCTACTCGTATAATTACATGGTATAGTTACCCCCATTGCGTCGAACATTCCGATCCATCGTTGAGAGTTCCTAGCAAAGAACTTTTAACACACTACCGAGGGAGTATCCATGGGAAAGAAGAAGCCGGAAATCGGCATCACCGAGCAGCTGCTGCTGGGCGAGCGGATGGAGCAGGGCACCCTCTTCACTCACTCAGCAGAGGTGGACGACACCGTCCTCGAAACCAAGGACGAGAAGCACGCCCGCAAGTCGGCCGAGAAAATCTTCGACAAGCTCACGGGCAAAGTCTCGCGAGCCGTCGAGAAGACCAGCGCTTACCTGGAGGAGCAGAACTCCACCGCCGGCGCCGAGCTCATCTCCGTGCTCGACACGGCCTACGAGTCGCTCGTCGTCTTCGACACCGAAGGAACGCCCCGAGGCCTTCTGGAGCTCAGCTCGTCTCGCTTCGGCGCTCACCTCAACGGTGGCCTCGCGCTCGTCCCCGAGCTGCACACCCTGGTCGTCGGCTTCAAGACCGAGGCGGACGCCCATGGTTACGATGGGTGGATCATCACCGATGCCTCCGACATCCTCAGCGTGACCACCATCGAGCTCCTCAACAACGGCACCTTCGAGGAAGAGCGCGTCGAGCCGCTTCTCGGTTGGCTGAAGGAGCTGCGCGGCAAGTAGGGTCTCAACCCGTCCCGGCCGCGTCTCAAGTCAAAAATGTGTTAAAAGTTCAAGCCGCCACCTACCAGTGGCGGCTTGTTCTTTTTATGGCTATAAGTACTTGTCATACCACATCTTGTGGATAACTAAAGTCTCAAACCACTATATACACAACCTGTCTATTTCATGCTACAATAAATTAACTAAACAAATTCTTTGACATAATTTACATAATATTGTAAAATGATATTAAAGAATATGAATAGAAGTTAATTCCGAGACGATAGAGTGGGACGTGAACGGAAAGAAAGACAACTAGATGACCGACACTCCAGAAACCAAGCCGACAGTCGACCTCAAAGATGGGGTCGCTAGCGTAATCTCTCTGATCGATCAGGAGCGCGAACGAGAAATCATTACCCGCCGCTTCGGCCTTTACGACCGCCGCGAAACCCTTGAACAAATCGGAGAACTCCTTGGAATCACTCGTGAGCGTGTTCGTCAGCTCGAAAAAGCTATTCTTATTCGTCTTAAAATCGCAGCAGAAGAAGGAAAGACCGACACTGTTGCCCAACTCGAGAAGGTGTTCATCCGCCAACTCAGCGAAATGGGACGCGCTGCCCGTGTTTCCGACCTTGCCGACAAACTCTACGGCAAGACGACCAACCAACAAGAACGCGCGCACGTTGCTTTCATTGCAACCCTCGCACCTAACCTGACCGTTATCGACGAAAACGACAACTACCACCAAGCGACCGCCGTTGCTGAATACGGCGACGAAAAGAAGCTCAAGAACCGCGTTGATGACATCGTTAAGCTCATTAAAGAGGCGAAGGAACCACAAACCGTCGACCAACTCTTTGACAAGCTTAGCTACGAACACCCAGCGCAAGTTGCCGCTCTTGCAAGCATTAGCAAGCACCTCGCACATCTTCGTGACGTTTGGGGTCTTACCAAGTGGCCAACCGTCAACCCAAAGAACATTCGCGACAAGATCTACGTCATTCTTGCTGATAACAAGAAGCCAATGCACTTCTCAGACATTGCAAAGTCTATCAAAGACAGTTCGTTCAAGCGCAAGGATGTTACCACCCAAGCAATCCACAACGAACTCATTAAAGACAAGCGTTTCGTGCTTATCGGTCGCGGTATCTACGCTCTCGATAACTGGGGATACAGCAAGGGTACTGTTAGCGATATCATCGCCGACGTGCTTAAAGACGCAAAAGAACCACTTCACCGCGATGAAATCGTCAAGCGCGTGCTCAAGAGCCGCCAGGTAAAGGAAACGACCATCCTTCTTAACCTCCAAAGCAAATCACAGTTCAAGCGTGTTGCGAAGGCAACCTACGTGCTTGCTGAAGAAGCGTAACAACCAACTATCTCACTCAAAACACTCCGCCTAGTCGCGGAGTGTTTTCTTGAGAGGTGATATTGATTTTTATTACAAAAAATGCTATAATATACCTATCACAAACCGCTCATGTTGCACTATCTTCACAGAGGTGAGAGAATAGAAACACTAGTTATGGAATTTATTGGCGCACTACTGAACTTTTTCCTGCAATGGTACATCTGGCTGCCAATCGTTTTGATACTCGCGTATCTCACGCTACGCAACTATAAAAAGGTTGAAATCATGCAACAACAAGAGTCTGACCTCTTGATTCTTGAGATTCCAAAAACCAACGACAAAAAAGAACTTGCCGCCGAGCAGATGTTCGCCAGTCTTCACGGTATCCTTCGAGACAAAGAAGAGCTCAAAGCAAATGGGGGATTCCAAGAGCACCTCAGCTTCGAGTTTGCTTCCGTAAACGGCCAAATCCGCTTTTACGTCTGGGTCCCACGCCAGCTTCGCAGCTTCGTTGAAGGCCAAATTTACTCACAGTATCCAACCGTCCAAATCCGCGAAGCCGAAGAAGATTACGTCGCCCACGAACGCGACCACGAAGTCGTCTACACCACCGACATTACCCTTACGGATAACGAAGTACTTCCAATCAAAACCTTCCAAAGCTTCGAGGTAGACCCGCTCGCTGGTGTTACTGGTACACTTGCAAAGCTCGAAACCACCGGCGACGAAATGTGGGTGCAAATTTTAGTACGCCCTGTTGCTGATGATTGGCACAAAACCACCGAGAAGTGGGTGAGTGGCGTGCGTGCTGGCAAAAGCAGCGCTACTGTGAAATACCTCGGTTGGCTTCCTCAGGTCGTTGAAGCCCTCTGGCGACCACCAGAAGCAGGCGAGAAGGTTACTATCGCAAAAGAACTCAGCGACCGCGACAAAACGCGTATCTCTGAGGCTGAAAGCAAGGCAACCAAGCTTGGCTACCAGGTGAAAATGCGCGTTGCGTACCTTGGAAGTAATCAAACAGCTGCTCGCCAGCAACTCCAAGCAATTGTCGGTACCTTTAAGCAGTTCAACTCGACCAACCTCAACGGTTTTAAAGCTAGCGGCGCAAGCTTCAGCAAAGAAAGCCTCATTCCGTATCGTCAGCGCCAATTTGGTAATGGCGGTTTCATTCTGAACATCGAAGAGCTCGCCAGTGTCTTCCACCTCCCACACACCAACGTGGAGACCCCAAACATCGTCTGGGCAAGCAGCAAGACAGCCGAACCGCCAGCAAAACTTCCAATTATTACCGGCAACCCAGCAATTGACGAAAACATCAGTGCCTTTGGCCTTACCAACTTCCGTGGCATCAACCACCAATTCGGCATGACGCGCTTCGACCGCTCTCGTCACGTTTACATTATTGGACAAACCGGAGCAGGTAAGTCGGGTCTTTTGGAGCTCTTCGCCCTCAGTGACATCTTCCACGGCCAGGGTTATGCAGTCATTGACCCACACGGCGACCTTGCAGTGAATAATATGCGCTTTATCCCTGGCAGTCGCCTTAAAGACGTCGTGTACTTCAACCCAGCCGACACCGCCCACCCAGTAGGGTTTAACCCGCTCGAGGTGACCAACCCCGAACAAAAGAGCAACATTAGCTCCGAAGTGATTGGCGTACTTAAGCGTATGTTCGGTGACTCATGGGGTCCTCGTCTTGAATACATTCTTCGCTATACCATCCTGGCGCTCCTGGATCGCCCATCAACCACCATGCTCGATATTTCACGCATGCTGACCGACAAGAAGTTCCGTAAAGAAACCCTGAGCTACTGTACCGACAGCGTGGTGCTTCAGTTCTGGAACGTCGAGTTTGCCAGCTGGAACGATAAGTTTGCGTCCGAAGCAATCGCGCCAGTCCTTAACAAGGTAGGTGCTTTCACCGCCAACCCGACCATCCGTAATATTATTGGCCAGCCAAAGTCGACCTTCAACATTCGCCAAATTATGGACGAAGGAAAGATTCTTATTGTAAACCTTTCAAAGGGTCTCATTGGTGAAGACAACGCCGCAATCCTTGGATCATTCCTCGTGACGAAGATTCAGCTCGCCGCTATGAGCCGCTCTGACATTCCAAACATTGCCGACCGTCGTCCGTTCTACCTGTACGTAGACGAGTTCCAGAACTTCGCCACCGATTCATTCGCTACGATTCTTTCTGAGGCCCGTAAGTATGCCTTGAACCTAACGGTTGCTAACCAGTATATTGGCCAGATGACCGACACCGTTCGTGATGCCGTCTTCGGTAACGTTGGTTCAATGATTTCATTCCGCGTTTCAGCCGACGATGCACCACTGCTAGCCAAGCAATTCGAACCTCAGTTCGAAGCAGGGGATCTCCTCCAAATGCACAACCGCCACTTCATCATTAACATGGTGATTAACGGTGAGAAAGCACCAGCCTTCAGTGCAACTACCCTCAAGCTTCCACCGGAACAAATCGACAACTCACCACAAATTATCGAAAACTCGCGCCGCCTCTACAGCCGTCCGCGCGCCGATATTGAAGCTGAGATTAACTCGCTTATTAACATGCCAGCAAGCCTACAGCCGCAGGTAAATCCTCAGGCAAGTAAAGATCAAGATGCAAACCTCCCTAAAACCCCCGCGCAGGCTAAGCTCTGGCCACTCGACGCAGGCGCTAAGGCCGTCGAAAGCCTTATCGAACCTCCAATCGCTCCAACAACTCAAACACGCCCAACCGGCCCAGAAGACGCCACCGGAGCCTTTGGCAGCGAGCCCACCACCGATGGTGAGCCTGCAAAAAAGAAGCGCAAGCGCACCCGTCGCCGCAAAAAGCCAGCCACTGCTCCTACGGAGTAGTTTGACTGCAGTTCATTTACTGCTATACTAACCAAGTATTAACAATTCACACGTATCCAGAGTGCAGCGAGAGACCTAGCTCTACGACCTGCCGGCAACCAGCCACTTCCTTCTATAGCAGTGGAAACGGTGCCCCTTCTAGCCCTGATTAACAGGGGAGATATCCCGAATCAAAGCAAACTATGCTCCTTGGTATCTTCCCGACGCGTCCTGGGCGGAAAGATACGCGAAAGGAGTATTTTTTATGTCAAAAGTATATCGCACCGCCGAAAGTGTTTCCCCAAAACACCCCGACAAAATCTGCGACCAAATCTCGGATGCCATCTTGGACGCCCATCTACGCGAAGACCCGTATGCCCGGGTAGCCGTTGACGTGGCCGGCGCACATGGCAAGCTTTTTATAGCAGGGGAGGTGACCTCTAATGCCACCTCTGTTGATATCGAGGCAATCGTTCACCGTATCGCAGGTCCGCAGCACAACGGATCGCACCTCGACATTATCGAAAGTATCGAAGCGCAAAGCCCAGAAATTGCCCAGGGAGTAAACACCGGTGGGGCAGGAGACCAAGGGATCATGGTCGGCTATGCCGTGAATGAAACGCCAGAATTCCTGCCTCTCGAATATGTTCTCGCGCGAAACCTGAATAAATTCCTCTACAAACAGTGGCCGTACGACGGAAAAACCCAAATCACAACACTGAACGGGGAAGTGACTGCCATTGTCGCCAGCTTCCAGCATGCACCAAAAGAAGCACTCACCGCCAAAGTCCTCGAGTGGCTGTCGAGCGACCCTCTGGCACACGCCAACGAACATACCCTCAATCTCCACGTCAATCCCGCAGGAGATTGGAATGTCGGTGGCTTTGACGCGGATTCAGGCCTCACCGGACGAAAACTGGCCGTTGATAACTACGGCCCTCGCGTACCCCTTGGCGGTGGAGCGTTTAGTGGAAAAGACGGCACAAAAGTAGACCGCTCAGCAGCCTACATTGCCCGCCAGATTGCCGTTGAATACCTCAAGAAACACCGCGCCCATGAAGTCTTCGTCTATCTTGCCTATGCCATCGGCTACCCAGAACCCGTCGAGGCAACGGTGGTTATTGATGGAGTGCAAAAACAGATAAAAGGGTACGACCTCACTCCAGAGGGGATTATCAAAAAACTCAACCTTCGCTCACCAGGCTTCGAAGCTCGTGCGCAGTATGGACATTTCTAGAGATAGTTGTATAATAATCGTCAGCTTTATCCCGCTCACAAGGAGGTGTTCCATTGGAATCTGAAGAGGGAGCAGAGCAGTACCTCGCCTGGCTGGAAAAGGAGTATTTTTCAGCCACCGCCGAAGCCGTCGAGGCTGAAGGAAGGGAAGTGACGCGTCGACAGATGCCACTCTCACTTCACGTACCCATGATGGGGGTCTACTGGCCCCTTGTGGTCACGCGGAACCCAGAATTCATCAAGTCGTGGCTCAATTCGATGGGCTATGCACTTCTTTTCATCGGAGGAGTCTGCATGATTCCTGTGGTGTGGAGTGGCTTCATGTGGTTCGTCAACGGACAGTAGGGAAGTGAAAGGCATGCTCGATCAACTCAAAGGCGCCTGGACGCGCCTGACCACCGTTCGCAGCTACCCCGAGAGGGTAGAGGAACTCAAGCAGAAGATGCGCGACCGCGAGGTCGCTGAACTCGAGATGACACTCCTTCTCACGCCCACCGCAAACGCCCCCGACGCGCCCCTGATGATGAACGCCGCCAGCTGGCGCACGTTCCTCATGGGAACAGGGGCGGGGATGGCCCTCACTCTCCTCTGCATCGTCTACGGCAGCGGCTGGCTTCGCGCTTAAACCCATACTCCACACGAGCCCCGCAAGAAAGGCGGGTGGTCGAGGAGCCTCGTGCTCTCCCACCCCTTTAGCGGGGCTCTTCGACTTTTATGGTAGACTACAGGTAATGAGTAATGGAGAGACCTCACGTGATTATTTCCTCAGCGAACATGGCAGCCGCCTGTATTCTATAAGCCGGGAAGAATTCGACACCCATTCCCGCGCGGCCGTGCAGGCGCACGAACTACAGCCAGGTGAGATTTACACCGCCCACCTTACCTCACGCTTTTTTGATATGGCCGGCCTAGCACTTCGCTGTGAAGCCAGCATTGAAGCCATTGGCCAGCCGTACACGCCATTTGCACGTGCAGCTTTCAATCTCTTGCTGCTCGATGACATGTTACGCGTCACAAGCCGTCACGGCGCCGAAATTGATAGTTTAGGCAGCTGGTATGTCATGGACACCGAAAGGCCTATCCACGTCTATCACCCAAACAGCCAGCGTCCCGTTGATACGATGCGCAAAGGCTTTCTCACGCTCCGCGCCGATGATCCGTCCGACCCCTTATTCAGCTCGGCCGCCAGGAGAACAAATACCGATGATATACTACCCCTGTTAGAACAGGGGTCAGGACACTCCCTCTCAACACGGCAGGGAATACTCTTTATCGCCCCTGAAAATAAATACGAACATAATTAGAACACTAGCCATAGGCTCGCACGAAGGCTCAAAATATAAACATACGCACAGAAAATCCATATATAGGCAATATGGGCAAATGAAGCCGGGTAAATAGGCGACAACAAAAAACGAAACGAAATAGTAGAGAATTATAAAAATAATTTGAAAAACAAAGCTGGAAGAGTGGCATTATGAATCGTGATTTGGATATAGACTTAACGTCGCACAATATATCTTTTACGAAGCAATTATATATAAAATAAGATGAGTGTACACCCATCCATATATACCCCCTAAAAGAGAAGTAGCCGGTAAACTTGTCATACTATGTATAGTTGCACTCGCTTTTATTGCGCACTTTATATCTTTTCAACACGTACTCTTAGGTGCTCAGCCCAAAGGGCTTGCACCCTGGCTTCATGTTGTATATTTGTACATCATTCATTAGTTTTCCACAGAATCGCCAGCTTTATTTGCTTTTTCCGTGAAATGATTATACTACTCTCCTTCTACCCCTCTACCCTGCTTTTTGACTTTTCATTATTTTGATATTAAAATATACTTTTTTTGCATTTCGAACATATGGAACAAAAATAGAACATCAATTATACGAAAAGGAGGGGAAGAGTGTACCAATTAGCGCCCCGACTGCCTCAGTGCTAACACCCGTCCAAGCTATCGATATGCAGCACGCCCTGCAACACGGACATCGATGTACTCTGCCCCAATCCCCTTCGACTGCAAATATTTAAGTGATCGGTCAGCATCTTCCATCTGCTCCCCTGCTCCCCTGTCGATTGAAAATTTTGCGCGCGTTGCAATGCCATCAAAATAAAGGTCTACCTGACGGGTAGTTCCCTCTGGAAGGACAGCCTTCACAGTGGTATATCCCCTCCCCTGCGCCTGTGAAACCACCTTACCAAGGAAGCCGAGCAGGCGAGTTCCTACTACTGCACTTCCCTGCTCTGGACTCACCCCACTTTCATCGACAATCTGTACGGTTGGAGTTTCGTAATAATTCTTTTCAAACACGACACCGTGCGAGTCGACGTAGTACTGCTTCCCGTTAATTTGCCAGCCCGCAACAGGGGTACGGAAGGTTACGCTCACGTTGCTCTGCGCAAGGCCTGGAGTACCGCTGAGTTGTAGCGCCTCAACCTCTGGGTGGGTACCTGTAACGTACGCCGCAAGCGAAGTCTCATCAAGCGAAACACGAAGGCGTTGAGCGGGGTTGAGGTTTAAATATTCGTTGACCGCTTTTTCATATACTGTAGCTTCAAAGCGGTTTGAAAGCTGCTTTGTTGAAGTGGTCACATGCACTTGTGCAATGAGTTGCCATAACAGAAGTGCCAACGCAACGACCGCTACAGCAACAATCAAAAAGATGCCGCCCAGTCGACGACGCTGCATGGTAAGTGTGTGTGCCTTTTGCCGTGAAGATTCCTCGGGAGTATTATGCCGATAGCTACTCAGTGTTTGGTTCCGCCGGAATTGGGTCGGCGCCTGCGCCGGAGCCTCTGGTGCCTTACGAGCAGCCCCCGCGTCGAACTCATCATCAGCAATACGCCGACGGCGCGGAACCGATTCATTCGCACGAGAAGATTTCTTAGAGAACATGATTACGCTTATTATAGCATTAGAGCAACAGATTACGACCGAGGTATCGCAGAAACAATCAGTTCCGCCATGTCACGAGCGGCATGCGGTTTTGCAAACTTCCCAAAACGCTTTGCCATGGTCTTCGTTGTCTTTGGATCATTCAAATAAGCAGCGACAGATTTCACCAAGAGCTCAGGCTTTGCAATCATCTCATCTTCATCAAGCACAATTGCTACTTGCGCCTCGCCATACACGGCTGCATTTTTCAGTTGGTGACCACCCGTCAGTGCTGCGTTTGGCACTAAGATTGTTGGCTTCTCAAGCGCAGCGAGCTCGAGGATTGTTGTTGCCCCCGCTCGAGTCACCACAACATCAGACGCACCAAGCAGGTCGTGCATAGTACTCACAAACTTATGAAGCTTAAAGTCTTTTGTATCTTCAGGGTATCGCTCGCGGAGTTCATCGTAGTGTCCTGCCCCACTCACCAAAATAACAGAGGCGAACTGTTGTAACTTGTCCAACACTTCAAGCGTTAGATTGTTGAGACGTTTTGCGCCAAGCCCCCCACCTGTTACCACAAGCAATGGCTTCTTAGGGTCAACCCCCCAGGCTTTCTTTGCGACCGCTTGCTCTGCTGCCGTATATGGCTGAAACTTCTCATTCACCGGAATCCCAACGTATGAGGTACGTGCCGCCGGATAGTTATAGTACTCAAGTGGTGCACCCGTAGCAATTTTTGTTGCCCAACGAGAAAGAATACGGTTTGTAAGGCCTGGGTGTGCATCAGAATCATGAATCACGAGTGGAATACCGAGCACTTTCGCCGCCATACCAACCGGCAGACACACAAAACCACCCTTCGTAAATACAACGTCAGGGCGCCACCAAAGAAGCTTCCAAAAACTTTGGAAAAAGCCGCCGGCAACTTTAAATGAATCGACAATGTTATGCCACATAAGTGACGGCCACATAACGTGCTGCCAAAGTGTCAGGTGATGATAGCGACGGAGCTTACCCGACGCAATAATTTCAACAGGAATCGTCTCATCAAAAGCACCGACGATTGATTTCGCCTGAGGTCCGAAGTGGACGTCGCACCAGAATTTCAATTCAACTTTAGGGTGTGTAGCACGAAGCTCTTTAAGCACCGCGACGACTGGCGTAACGTGTCCGCCCGACCCCCCGCCTACTGCGAGAATTCTCATCGGTTGTCTCCTTTATACGTGATGGATGTACAGTGTATTTCGATAATTGGAACACCAAACCAAGCGCCGCAGCCATGAATATCATACTGGTTCCACCGTAGCTGAGAAGTGGCAATGTAATACCAGTCAGCGGGAAAATACCAATCATAGCGGCTATATTTAGGATAACATGGGCTGCGAGCCACCCAAAGACGCCCGCTGCAAGCAGCTTAAGCCGTAAATCAACCATTCCATCCATAACTCCCAAAAGACGCATAAGAAGCGCCACAAACAGCGCCAGAAGTGCAACGGTGCCAACAAAACCAAAGGTCTCGCCAATAATCGCAAAAATCGAGTCGTTAATCGCTTCTGGCAAATATCCTGACGCCTGGACACTATCGCCAATACCCACCCCAAAGAAACCGCCAGAACCAATCGCAATCTTAGCGTGCTGAATATGGTAGGCATCCGCATCGCTCGTAGAGGTGTTGTCACCTTGCAGATAGGTCATGACGCGCTCCATACGGTGCGGTGAGGTGAGAATCAGGAAAAGCCCCGCTACCAACAGCACTCCGAACAGTCCAAAAACAATCTTCTTATTGATTCCGGCAACAAACAGCATCGTTGCAACAATTGCCGTGAGTGAGATACCTGTTCCAAGGTCTTTTTGAATCACGATGACAAACAACAGTGCAAACGCGGTAATAGCGCCGACCGGCATGAGCGTTTCCTTGAGGTCGTTAATCTTTCCCTCTTTCATGCGTACCGCCAAGAACACGGCAAGATACAGCAAAATACCAAACTTCAATATTTCCGCTGGCTGGACGCTTCCTAGGGGCCCGAGCTCAATCCATCGAGCCGCACCATTCGTCGCTTCTACAATACCCGCCCAATATCCTACCGCGAGCAGCGCACAGGCGATAAACCCAGCCCATAACACCTTTGAACCATGCTTTAAAATAAAGTTATACGGTATAAACGAAGCGGCCCAGAATCCACCGATTGCTAGTCCAATACTCAGGAGTTGCTTCCAGAAGAAATACCCGTCAGAATATTCAAACCCGAACACCGAGTTCATAAGGTTTGCACGTTGCGGTCCAATGGCGTAAATCACCAAGAGCCCAACGAACATCAGAAGAATGGTAAACACAACGATGAGGCGATCACCATGGTGCTTGCGTACTACCCCTTCGGGCGTCGCAGCGCGACGATCACGCCACCCAGAAGCCATCGCTAGATATTACCCCCGGCGAGCGCGATCATCACACCAATAAACGACGTGACCGCAGCAATCACCCAGAAACGCATCGTCACTTTTGTTTCAGGCCAACCAATAGCTTCAAGATGGTGATGAATTGGCGCAGAGATGAACACCTTACGCTTAAAGACTTTCTTGCTAAAGATTTGAATCAAGCTTGAACCCGCCTCAAGAACGAAAACGAATCCGATAATTGGCAGGATAAACAGCGTATCCGTAAGCATCGCAACCACACCAAGGGAGGTTCCGAGCGCGAAACTTCCCACGTCGCCCATAAAGAAGCGAGCCGGGTGGATATTAAACCAAAGGTAGCTTAACAGCGCACCAACGACAGTAAAACAGAATCCAGCCAGCAGTGCATTCCCCTGCATCAATGAAATCACTCCGAAGCTACCGAATGATATTGCCGCAAGGCCACCAGCCAGCCCGTCAAGGCCGTCACTAATGTTCACCGCATTACCAGCAGCAACTACCACGAAGGCAAAGAGCGGAATAATAAACCAGCCAAGGTGCCACTCCCCTATGAACGGTACGGTGACCGCAGTAACATCCAGGCGGTCAAAGAAGAACCATCCCAGCACAATACCAATCGCGGTAATCATAAGGAACTTAAAGCTCGAGCGAAGCCCTGCGACACCCTTCCCACCCCCGCGGATATTAATAATGTCATCAATAAGCCCTACTAGTGCACCACCTGCAAGCGCTGCAAGCGGCAACCAAGTCTCGCGTCGATCAAGGTTAAAGAAAAACGTCACGATAACAATGGCCAGCACAAATACCATCCCCGCCATTGTCGGAATGTTTCGCTTAAATTTATTGGCGTGAAGCTTCGTGAAAACAGTCAGCGCTTCACCGGTTGTGCTCGCGGTACGTTGTCGCTTCCAAAACTTATAGCGGTACGCCACAAACGTGTACACAGGGGTCAGCACCATCGCAAGCACAAACGCCAGTACACTGAGGATAAAGGTTCGCATCATTGCATCATTGAGTGCTTGGTTTACAAATTCCATATTTGTTTAGCCTTTCGGTTGGATCTTTAGGTAATCGATCATCCAGTTAGAAATATCCGTAAAGATTGGTGCGGCGTGCTGTGCACCCTGGAAGACCTTATCTTTACCGTATACAGACACCATTATGACATACTCTGGGGTATCAGCACCACCATAGCCGACGTAACTAGCAATTGTCTCTGAGTCACTATAGCCGCCGGCCGCCGGAATCTGTGCAGTTCCCGTCTTGCCACCAATTTCATAGCCTGGTTTGTCGAGACGGCTAATTGATGACGATGAGCGTGCCGTGTGAATCATATCACGAAGCTGCTGCGACGTTGACTCGGTAATGAGCCCGGTCTGAACCGGAACTGGCTGAGCATTTGGTTTATATACACCGTCTACCATCTTCCCAGCAACAACCGTTGGCTTATAATATGAGCCACCATTTACAAGTGCAGAGAATCCTGTCGCCACCTGCATCATCGTTGAGTCCATACCCTGGCCGAATGTCATGTTTGAATAGCGTACGGCATTACCATCGGCTTCTTCTGGTGGCACAATATGACCAGCCGCTTCGTTGGCAAGCTCAATACCCGTTGTCTGACCAAGGTGGAAACGATTATAGAAGTAGTCATAAATTGTCGCACGGGCGGTTGCATTAATACTCGTTCCGTTACCCATACGCATACCGAGCGTCACAAACCCAGTATTAAGCGACCAGTCCATAGCTGTTTGGAAGGTAATCGTGCCGGTACGCCCCTTGGTGGCGTTACTAATTGTGTAATCGTCAATCTGAATCCTGTCGGTATTGACGTACGTGTCTGTCGCCTTAGCGGCATTAGTGTTAATTGCCGCAGACATCGTGAACGTCTTGATTGTTGAGCCAGGCTCGTATACTTTCGAAATCACTGCATTATTAAAGTTGGCGGCATCAGTCACCTTGTAGTACTCAGACGGCATATAATCTGGCGTATTCGCCATCGCCATCACCTTGCCCGTCTTAGGGTCCATCACAACAGCGCTCACGAGCCCAGCCCCAAGCTTTTCAGCACGAGACTTAATAATTTCTTCAACTTTTGATTGAACATTACGGTCGATAGTGAGGACAAGGTTGTCACCATTCACTGCTGGGTCGCGCACATTTCGACCACCCACCGTCAAGGGCACGTCACTCACATCTGTCACAGTCTCAAGGCGCCCATCAACACCGTTAAGATCGTCATTCAAATAGCCTTCAACCCCGTAGTTCCCTACCCCTTCGGCATTTACAAAGCCCAGTACCTGAGAAGCTAATTTACCTTCAGGATAGACACGCTGCGATACGGCCTGAAAGCCAATACCGCTTAGGTCTTTTTCTTTAATTTTCTCAGCCTGGGTACGCGTTACCCTCGTAGCAATAATCTGGTAGCGGCTGTCTTTTTTCACCAACATATCTTCGAACTTGTCACGAAGGTTACCACCGGCAATCTCTTTCATCACCTTCTCTACCTCATCAGCCTCATCCGCTTCAATAATCAGGGCGGGGTCAACAAATACCGTATACACCGTTTCATTCATGACGAGCTTCACCGGCGAATCGCCATTAAGTGCGTAAATCTCCCCGCGAGTTGCCGGAAGACGCTCCTTCTTCACCTGTTCTTCTTGAGCAAGCGCCACATAGTGGCCATGTTGAATCACCTGAAGATAAAATAACCGAATCACAAAGATAGCCGCAATGGCCAGCACAACGCTCGCCAAGATACGGGATCGACTACCTTGAAGTAATTCGGGTTTCATATAACCAATATATTATTCTTGAACGTACTGAGTATCAGCTGGGGTGGTCATTTCTTTTGCCACACTACTGTTCTTGATGGTTTCAAGTGCAGTGAGGCGAGCGTTCTCGACTTCGAGTTCACTCTTTTGCTCGTTGTACTCGGCAATTTGACTATCAATCTTTTGCGCTTCGTAATCGTACCCGGTAGTACGTGTTGCCTGGGTGACATAAATCAAACCGAGGACAATAATCATCAGCGCAACCAGCACTGTATGAGCAACTGGCCCAAGCTTGATTGCCGATTGAAAACGAGTCGTGTTTTGGTTGCGAGACCAGTTCTGCTGACGGCGTGATACGTAATAATTGTTATTTTGTGACATTGTGGTGGTGGTTTTGTTTTTGTTTTATTTTGTGGCTCTTCGAGGCTTTAGGCCCCGGGTGAGTCATAGGCCCCGGGCCCGCTGCTATGAGATAGCGGGCCAAGAGCGAATTGGTGGATTACTTTACGCGAACTGCAACTACTTGTGGTTGGTCTGCGTATTGTACTGTAATGTGAACTGGCATAATGTTTGTGCCCTTTCCTTGTTTTTTTATTTTTTCACAGCAACCCGAAGCTTTGCGCTTCGTGATCGCGGATTGTGAACATCGTCGGTGGCTCCTGAAATCGGTTTTTTGGTAAGCGTTTGAAGTTCTGCTTCAAAGCCTGCTTCTTCTTGTTCTTTAAAGAAGCGTTTTACGAGACGATCTTCGAGACTGTGGAAGCTGATGACCCCTACCCTTCCGCCCTTCGTCAGAAGTTTTGGAAGCAGCGGTAAGGTCGCCTTCACCTGTCCGAGCTCGTCGTTGACGGCAATGCGGAGCGCTTGAAAAGTACGCGTAGCTGGATGGATTTTACCCTGCCGGCCACGATAGTTTTGCTTAATGAGTGCTGCGAGCGTTTCAGTGTCGCGGTATGGCCTGTTGGCAATTATCACTTCCGCAAGATTTTTTGCTTGCATGTACGGTTCTTCGCCGTACTCGTTGATAATGGCTGCCAGTTCCTGGACCGTTGCTTGATTGATCAATTCCGAAGCTGTACGCCCCGAAGATCGATCCATCCGCATGTCCAATGGACCATTTTGCTTGAATGAAAACCCTCGTTCGCCCTGATCGAGCTGTGGTGACGACACCCCCAAATCAATCAGGATAAGGTCAAATGCTTTCCCCTCTTCGTAGAGCTGCCGTGCGGCAGATGCGAAATCGGTATGCATAAGACGAACGCCCCGGTCTGCTAGTGGCTGAAGATGCGCAATCGCATAATCATCCCTGTCGACCAGAACACTCTCCTTATCATTTTGTGTTATATCGAGCACACCCTTCGCGTGTCCAGCATACCCTGCAGTTAAGTCTAAATAAGACTCACCTTTCTGGGGAGCTAGTTCACGAAGTGTAGCGTCGAATAGAACGGGAACATGATGTGGTGGATGTTCTTTACTCATCTCCCCCATTATACCTCAAAGGTGTAATGAAAGAGCTCGAGATCACCTAACCGATAGTGAAGCTGTTTGTTTTCGCAAGGTGTGTTTGTTTTTGTAGAATACGCGAAGCGTATTGTTTGTAAAAGTACGCAAGCGTACTTCATTCTAAAGTCGTGTTTTTGCTATTAATGGGGGCGCCGTAAAGGCACTCATACCCTAGCAAAAACGAGTTGAGAGACTTATGTGAGGTGGAGTTTTGGGAGGTGTGTTTTTGAGGAAGGTACGACGGCTGTTTATTGTGTGCCGCATGCCACGCCTCACTACCAGATAGTTGACCTCGAGAGTATTTCTTTTCGTTGTGTTGATTTTTTAAAGGACCGACCTACTACATTCCTAACGTTTTCGCGTGAGGATCAGATTATTCGGAATCTCCAGCCATAAGGCGCCAATACTGCCCTGCTCGTACCGCAACAATGTCTTTTTCGATATGACTATAATCAAGCAAGTGCTGCTCAATTGTCACACGACCTTGTTTTTGGTCAAGCTCGGCTTCTGTCTTGCCGCGACGGAACTTTACGTTCATGTCAGCAATCTTTTCATCAAGAATACTGCCAGTAGCGTTCAGTGCTGCCTCAACTTCCTTATCCCATACCGATTTTGGGTAGAGATGCAGATAGTTGCCAAACCCTCTTGTAAGGACAACGCCTGTGATAAATTCTTCACGAAGCTCTGACGGTATCGTCAATCGACGCTTGTCATCTAACCTTCGTTCAAAATAATCTACTTGCGCCACTGTGCCCTTCCTTAAGGAGTGCTAGAGTTGTTTTTTAATGTAATAGTTTTTGTCTTGTGGTCTTGTTTTCCACTTGGACTTATCATACTACCCACATTTACCCACTACAACCCCCATTTTTGACATTTTTCCTAAAGGTGTTAGTTTATCCACATATTTGGGGATAAGTTGTCCTCCCTACCGGGGGTCGGAAATAAAAAATACCCCGTGTAAAGCGTGGTATTTTTCATGACACTCGGTGAGTACTACGAGTACTTTTCTTTGATGCGCGCAAGAGAGGTCGCGAGCCCGCTCACCGCTACCACATCAGCGAGTCCTTCGCTGGCGATACGGTGCTCCGCAGACGGATCACGCGTAATCCAGTACCCAGTCACCCCTTCGGGAAGGTTTTTAAAGGCACGGAGCTTGTCATCTTCGAAGGTAAGCTCCTCTACTTCCCCGCCACCAAACTCAGCAGGAAGTTGGAAACTACCACTTGGGGTTTGCCAACCTTGGATAATATCACCTTTTTCTGGGGTTTGCGTTAAATACAGCGGCGCATGTTCGAGGCCGATGATTCGCGCCTTCATACGCTGGTCGGCCTCGTCACCATACGAAAGGATTCCCCATGCCGGCGCATAGCTTGTTAGCGTGTCTGCTTCTGTTAGTCGCTCCTGTGCGGCCGGAAGCTTAAACGCGTCGGCGCCATATTTAGCCACGACAGAATCAACCAGACCCTCGAACCATTCATCACCCCACTCTTCCCGAAGGTAGCGAAGCAGAAAGAATGTTTCTTCTTTTTGATATGCTTCTTGAACGCGTGCATTCAAGTCTGAGCCAAGCCCCGGATATTGTTCGTTAATTTCTTCAGTGAGGACAGTGGCAAACTTTGTCGTATCGAAAAGTGTTCGATCGAGATCGATGAGTTGAAAGATATTAGGATTCGTCGGCATAGTATAACTCCAGAATTAATTTCGCAACCGCCTTGGCATCATGGCGAATCAACGAACGGTGCCCGATAAGCGTATCGCCTTGGTTCTCACTTGCCATCTCACCAAGAAAGTCCCCTCCTACCGCTTCATAGTGTTGATTCGATAAGTTCTCGACATCAGCTAATGTAATGTAGCCGCCCTCTTCTTCATAGCGCTTGGCGACGTATTCAGTTGGCGCCTCCTGGTTATACAAAACGTAATCAAGGAAGTCCCCTCCCGCAAAGCGTTCAATTTCAGACGCGTGATCACTCACCGTAAAGTTATCGGTCTGCCCCTGTTTACTGACAAGGTTTGATACATAAAAGACTTTCGCCTCAGTCTTACGAAGCGCCTCGCCCATCCCGTCAATAACGAGCAGCGGGCCCAATGATGTGTAGAGGTCACCTGGCGCGACGACAATAATGTCCGCCTGTTCAATTGCTGCGAGCGCCATTGGGTTTGACGTAGCTGATGGTGTTAACGAAAGCCGCGCTCGACGCGGATCATGCTGGAAATACTCGGCATCAATAACTCGCTCACCGTGAAGAACAAGGCTCTTGTCGGGCCACTCCATCTTCAAACGAATGTTATCGAGCGTTGCCGGAATAACCGTTCCTCGGATACGAAGAATTTCCGAGGCCGTCTCGACAGCTTGGCTAAAGTCGCCCGTAATTTGCTCGAGCGCGGACAAAAGGACGTTTCCGAATGAGTGACCCCCAAAAGTACCCGTATCGAAACGGTACTGAAATAGATCCCGAACCTTTGGCGAGTCACTGAGCGCAACAAGACACTGCCGTACGTCCCCAGGTGGCAACGCACCCAATTCATCGCGAAGCACCCCCGTGCTCCCCCCATCATCTGCCATGCTGACGATTGCAGCAATCTGGCTTGTATACCTTTTCAAAGCCGACAGCATGGTAAAGCTGCCGGTACCACCGCCGATAACGGCGATTTTCACTTCATTCTTGGCAAAAGGATCTTTCATCTCGCCTTATTATACACTTGCTAAGAAATGATATCTTCACCGAAGTGTTTTTGAAGGCGCATCTTGATAGATCCCTCGTGGCGACCGAGGCGCTTGCTTAACTTTTGAAGCGATTCACCTTGCTGGAAATGCTGCTTCAGCTCAGCGTCTTGCTCGTCGAGCCATGGACGATACGCGTTTGGATAGGTTTCGCGCATCTTCTCAATTTTCTCAGCCCAGCCGGTTGCTGCTTTGCTTTTTTTCGCCGGCTCTTTCGCGCGCTTTTCGGCGTTCCCCGCTAAATGGGCATACTGTTTCGCTGCTTGTCCCGCCTTATCGCGGAGGTGTACATCAATAAGCTGCGCCTCTGGACTCACGCGAAGTGCCATCTGGTTAATACCGGTAAGGTAAAGGTTATTGACATTCTTTACACGGCTCAACGCAACGTAGCCCATCCCTTCGACAAATGCCTTGCGAAGATCAATACGTGCCGCATCGAGGGTCATACCCTGCGACTTATGAACCGTAATTGCCCACGCTAAACGGAGCGGAATCTGTGTAATACTTGCCCGCTTTTTGTCACCATCGCGAAGCTCCCATGTATCCGGCGACATCGTCACTTCTTTGCCGTTTTGGAATTCAATAATTGGATAGTCTGTGTGTGGCTCGAAATCTACTACCACACCAATACTCCCGTTCACGTATTTACGCTCGGGGCTGTTTTTTACGGCCATCACGAGGGCGCCTTGCTTGAGCTTTAGAATCTTCGGTGCCAATACTGATCGCTGTAGGTTTTCGACATAATTCTCCGAGCCCGTACTACTCTGTTCATAACTCACCTCATCAGCATCGAGCTCTTTAAGCTTTGCTTCGTTCATGCTGTCGACATCAATATTTACCGTATGAAGCTCGGTAAGCTGCTCGAGGTCATCGGGGTAGACTTCGGTGCGAGCAAGAAGCGTCTCAGCGTGGTGTCGACGAACATCGCCAGCACGAATAGCGTTAAGGATGCCGATAAGCGCTTCATCGTCTTGACGGTGCTGCTCTTCAAGGTAACAAATAACGGGGTCGAGCTCTTGCCATACGTTTGAATTCACAACAAAGCTTCCTGCGCGTGAGTCACCCCTGTTAATTGGTGGAAGCTGGAAGAAGTCTCCCGACATAATAATCTGAATACCACCAAAGGGCAGGTCGGGCTCTTTACGCACCAGACGACACGCTTCATCGACCATATCGAGACGGAAATCGTGCAGCATACTAATCTCATCGATCACAAGCACGTCGGTCTTTTCAATAATTTCGCGCCGACCCTTCGCAATATGCTCGGCGAATCCAGTTGGAAGATAGTCGCTGACCCCAATACCGGCCCAACTATGAATTGTCGTGCCACCCAGGTGTGTTGCCGCCAACCCTGTCGTTGCCGTCACTGAAACATGCTTGCCATCGTGTTTAGCAAGCTTAATAAACTGGTTCAGCACATACGTCTTACCAGCACCGGCCGGACCGGTGAGCAGCACACTCTCCCCCGAGAGCATTATTTCTAACGCCAATGATTGGTTCATTACTCTTTATTATAATTGACAAACGTTAATTATCGCTAAACACGCGCACTATCCGCGCGGTGGCTCGCCTTCAGGCTCATCAAGAAGTTTCTTGCTCTTAATTTCATAACGGCGCCCTGTAATCTCACTGGTGATGTAATCCTCGTTAATAAGGTTTACAAACATATCAAGATCATTTCCGTCCATGATGATAATTTTACCTTCATCGTCGGTCATAAGCTCGAGCTGCATGGTATCAGCGTACTCAACCGCCTGCTCCTGTGTCACAGCACCGACTTCGAGCTTCTGGAGTTTATTGACGATTTTTTTCTTCTCCATCACCAATGCCTGGAGGTCCATTCCGTCTGGGAAGCTGAGCTTGTACATCTTTTCAATTTCGGCAACCTTCTGGTCGGCAAGAAGCTGCTTCTTAAATTCGTAGTTGAAGAGCTTTTCAAACTTACCTTGGTTAAAAATGAAAATGTCTTTGTCGACAATAAGCACCTGGTTGTCACCTGGCACCTTCCAGCCAAACTCTGGCTTGAATGGCTTAAACGCCCCTTCGTTAAACTCCCATGCCGTTGCGCCTTGGAGTGCTTGGCCCGCGCTCACCTGCTTTACAACATAGAAGACACCCGTTCCATCACGGCGGCTAAAACGTGCCACAATACCCTTAATTCGCTTGAATTCGTGCTCGGTCTCACTAAATTCAACAATGTCGTGACGTTCATGCTCAATCAAGTGAATCAATGTTTCCGCACGTCCAACCTTCGGGAGGTCGGTACGAAGTAGGGTGTTCTCTTCTTTCTCGGTCAGCTCGTAGTCACGCACGCTCAGGCCTGTGCCCGCGCCAAGGTTTACATCGTTAATGACGTCAAACAAAAAGAGTGACTTAATTTGTGAATCAAGTTCATCGGCAATTGTCGTCGAATACGGTGTGTAGTTTTTATTAAATAGGAAGAATTCTACGCGAAGCTCATTCTTAATCGCGTCGGTTTGATTTGCCCATTGGAAAATATCGACGCCCTGTGCGTTGTCAGTATTCTTCAGCTCGGCGCGAAGATCATCCGACTTTTCAACCGTCTCTACCGGCGCATTCGCAGCACTCGTTTCAACCGTCACTTCTTCATCGGCATCAACCACATCGGACATATCAGTCTTTTCAACAATTTCTTCAGTCGTGTCAGTAATTTCCGGTGACTCCGGAGCTTTTTCAGCATCTTCCATGTGTGTATTCCCTATTTATAAACAACAGTCTTAATTGTACTACAAGCGTACGCCTTCGCGGGCCTTATTTGCCCACTCGTCAGCCATCTCGTTTCCTTCATCACCTTCGTGTCCGCGCACCCAAGTAAGGGTCGCGTTTGAATCTTGGTAAAGAGGATATACTTCCTGAACAATATCAAGATTCTTAATTGGACCGCCGCTCTTTTTCCAGCCCTTTGCTTCCCAGCCAGGTGCCCATTTAGTAATTACATTAATCCAAAATTCACTATCGGTGAAGATTTCAGCGTGCTCGCCGTTGGCGTCTTTCAAGGCAGCAACAATCGCCTTCCCCTCCATGCGGATGTTTGTCGTCTCACCATCCTCGCTTCCAAGAATGTGCGGTGCGCCATTTTTAATAACTGCAAAGCCACCAGGGCCAGGATTAGGGCTCGCAGAGCCATCGGTATAGTAAACAATCATAAACTCTATTGTAGCAGTGGCGACGCCCTAGCTAACAATTTCATCGCCCGAACACTTCTCTTTTGCGTTACTGAGCGTTTTCTTGAAGATAAAGAGCGGTAACACCACACCAGCAAGTACCGTCACAAGCCAAATAATAAGCGGTGCAAGGAACCACGCCGTAAGATCTTTAATTTCTACGCCACTCGTAAAGAGTGTGGTGAGCCATAGCACAACAAGAGTCGTGACTAGTGCAATCCCCCCACGGAGCACGGGCATATAGCGAAGCGACATCGACAAGACAAACGGCGTTAAAATAAACTGCGCAATCGTGAAGAAGATGACGCTCCAGAGGAAGCCCGTAGCACTAAGGTTAAACCCGTCGAGTATCCACGAGGCCAATAGAAGACCGAGCGCGTTACCGAGTAATGTAAGGATAGTAATTGCGAGGAACCTGAGCATAGCTTTTCTCCTTTGAATATAGTTTTAGTCTACACCCTTTTTATTCAGGCGGGAATATTTGACAATATGTCGTTAAAAGTGTCATAATAATTTTGATTTACTCTCGCTGACCAAGAAGGTCTCTCACCTCTCACCCTCGATAAGAACGGAGGTGGTTACCGTGAATGACAAGAAGTCACCCCCGGAACCCACCCACACCATCACCCATCGACGCTTCGGAACAACGGCGCACGTCCCCCTCCATGAGCGCGTCGGCGGCCAGCTCGACAGGAAGCAGCCTCTCGGACCCGGCGACAAGAAGTATGTCGCCATGGCGTTCAAGAACACGCCTCCTGTCATGGACAGCGGCCCTGACCTCTCTGACGACTTCGTCGCCTACGGCGCACTCGAGGTCACAAGAATTCAGCGCGGCCTGGAATACGGCGAAGATCCGAATGCCATGATGGACCACCACGGCGACCCGATCGACCCGCAGGCCGACTGAATCGTCGCGCCTTCCGTTCTTATCTGAACGGGTGAAATGACAAAAAAGCCGCTCTCCTTCGGGAGGGCGGCCATTTCACTTGCGAATAAAGTTCTTAGAGTTCTTCTGGCTTTACACGGCGCTGCTCGGTAGTGTCGCGATCGCGAACCGAAACGAGTCCATCTGTCTCGAGCGTGTCAAAGTCGACAACGACACAGTACGGCGTACCAATTTCATCTTGGCGACGGTAGCGCTTTCCGATGTTTCCGTTATCGTCCCACATCACTGCACCATACTTCTTCTTGAGGATTTCATAGACTTCGCGCGCCTTTGCAACAAGCTCTGGCTTGTTACGGACAAGTGGCGAAACAGCAAACTTCACTGGAGCAAGGTGCTCTGGGAATTTCATAACGATACGCTTTTCGCCATTCACTTCGTCCTCGGTGTACGCAGCAGTCATAACAGCCATAAGCGCACGCTCTACTCCAAATGATGGTTCAATCACGTGTGGTACAAACTTTTCGTTCGTGCCCTTCACGTTGTAGTCCATATTCTTTCCACTTTCGCGGGCAATATTACCAAGGTCAAAGTCGGTACGGTAAGCAAGGCCCAAAAGTTCTTCACGGCCAATTGGAAAATCAAATTCAAAATCGATGGTGCGCTTGCTATAGTGCGCGCGATCTTCTTCGGGCACCTCAAGCTCGTGCACGTGTTCGTCTGCAAGACCAAGTGCTTGTGTCCACTTCCACACCTGCTGGCGCCAGTGTTCAAATGATTCTTCCCAAGCGTTCGGGTTTACGAAGTACTCGATTTCCATTTGTTCGAATTCGCGTGAACGGAAAATGAAGTCGCGCGGGCTAATTTCATTACGAAACGCCTTACCCTGCTGAGCAAGACCAAATGGAAGGTCTGGATAGAATGAATCAACAACGTTTTTGTAGTTGGTAAAGATACCTTGGGCGGTTTCTGGGCGAAGGTAGCTAATAGATTTATCGTCAGCAACAGGGCCAACCGTCGTCGTAAACATCATGTTAAATGTGCGGACTTCAGAAAGCTCATTACCGTTCGGACTCTTAATACCATTATCACGAATAAGTTGCGTCATCTGCTCGAGATTCAAACCATCCGCAGAATACCCGGCGTCCTTAATGAGGTGGTCAGCACGGAAGCGCTGCTTTGTCTCAAGGTCTTCAACAAGTGGGTCGGTAAATGTATCAACGTGCCCACTCGCCTGCCATACCTTTTGGTTCATAAGAATCGCCGCGTCAACGCCGAACATATCTTCGCGTTCATCAACAAACATCTTCCACCAAAGGTTCATAATGTTTCGTTTTAGTTGCACGCCCAATGGACCGTAGTCCCAGGTACCGCTCAGTCCGCCATAAACGTCAGACCCAGGGTAAATAAAGCCTCGGCGTTTTGCCAAGCTAACAATATCTTCCATGTTTTTCTCTGTACTCATAATTAGGCTCATTATAGCACACCCACTCCTGTCTCCACCCCTTAGAACAATTGGAGAAAACTACGTAATATCGACGGCAGCATGCTCGCGCACAACGCGAAGCACTTCCGGAAGCAGCACACCAACACCGCCAATTTGCACCAGTACCTTCAAAGGCCGTGTTGCAATGAGCCGTAACAACTTTATGTGTTCACTCGAAAGCTCGCCGTTTGCCAGTGCCCGAAGCCCCTGCTCTGCCATGTCGTAGCGGTAAAATGTATCCGGTAAGAGCGGCCGCCCCTCAACATCAAGTTCGAGGTTCAGCTCGTGCCCCAAAAGCGCAGAATACCGTGAATAAAACCATGTCTCAACCAGCGCCAATTGAATGGTCAAAACATCCAACCCCGCAAGCGTTTCTTGCAATAAATCAAACCACTCCGGCTCGTCTACCGTTTCACTGGCACGAGCAACCAATTTAACCGCCTGGTATCCAAACTGCAATCGGTCGTAATCTTCCAAAATATGGCGATAAAAATGATCGAGCTTCGCGGAAGTTAGTACCCCGAGATCACCCTTACCTTCCCCCACCACTACATCGCTTACCGCAAAGAGTTCAATACCCCCCGCCAGCTTACTCTTCTCTTTCCGTACTCCGCGCGCCATAACACTGCGGCGTCCATCAGGAGTGAGAAGCTGCACCACCCTATCGGCTTCTCCGTAATTCGTCCTCCGGAGCACGATTGCCTTTGTGCGTGTTGTCTTCATAGCAGAACCGCCCTTACCGCAACCGTAAGATCATCTGGGTGCATTGTTGACTTGTCTACAACGCGCTTCACCCCATATGCTTTGAGTTGTGTATCATTTAGTTGTTCAGCTAAGTTTGTACAAAGAACAACAGGTATTTCCTTTGTATCCCCATGAGATTGGAGCTCATTTAAAAAAGCGAACGCCGTCGAGCCAGCCAAAAGAACATCCAGAATAATAACGTCGGGCACAAACGAATCAACGAGCTCAATCGCCGCCAAAGCATGCGGAGCGATAAGTACCTCGAAGCCTTCTTTCTGAAGCACACCCGCCTCCATCTCGGCGAGCCAGGCGTCATCCTCTACAAGTAAGACTTTCGTCATAGCAAACTCAGCTGCGACGAAGCCTGTAGCTCAACGTAGAACGTCGCCCCGTCTTTATGTCGGACCGCACCAATCGTACCATTCATTGCCTCGGCAAATTGACTCGCAATATACAAGCCCAGGCCACTGCTTTCTGGCCTCGCATGAATTGACTGCGGCGCTGTACGAAGTTTCTTTTGCAGTTTCTGCCACATGTCACTGGAAAGTGCAGGGCCATAATCGCGCACACCAATACGAATCACCCCGGCCTTTTTAAAAGCCTGGATCTGCATACTCACCGCGGAACCGGGTGTACTGTAATGCAGTGCGTTATCGCTAAAGCCAAGCAAGATACGTCGCAGCAAGTCACGGTTGGCCACCAATAAGAGCGGGTGTTTGCGTGTCTTTACATCCACTCGCTTACCGTATGCCTCAAAAAGCGGCGCAAGCTCAGAGGCAATATCGCGACACAGTTGCTCTGGATTAATAGGTTCAAGGTTAAATAATGCCGAATCAAGACGCGCGGATCGGGTTAGGTCGCTTGTAAGCCTAAGCGCTCGTTCGCTCGTGAGGATGGTCTGGCGGAGCAGGCGCTGGCGCTCAGCATCAGAAAGCTGTTCGTCTTCAAGACGCAGTGCAAGCTGTCGCACCAAAGCAAGTGGCGCTTTTAATTCGTGAGCAGCCGCAATAAGCGGTGTCACTTCGTACCTACCGTCCCCTCCTGTCATGTACCTAGTGTAGCACTTGAAATAAGCTCAGGGCAAAGACAAGCGTGATGATTATTTATTGAAAGTAATCGTTTTAATGAGTGCGTCGAAATCACCCTTGAAGGTTTCGGCGTCGGTACGGATCGTGACTGTTTTGTCACGGATTTTCAAAATAACTGCAGAACCCCGAATATCCTTCGTGAAGCTTCCGTCAAGACGGGTTCCGGTCTGCTCATCTACCTTAAATGAACTCGAGCTAAGCTCACCATTACTCACCTGTGTCTTATAGCCATCGAGCACCTTGTCATAGTCTTTTTCTTCAATTGTTACGTGAAGCGCATATTGTTGCTTTTGGTCGATTTCGGGCACGACGCCAGGGTTGAAGTAGGCTTCGTATGTACCACCTGTTGTCGCAGACTTTGCTTCAAATACACTCCAGGTCTTTGGATAATCAAACGAAAGACGACCGTAATCATCAGGACCAACAAACTGACGGTTTGGCTGCTTTTCCTTTTCAAGGAAGTCAGCGGCGGCTTTGTCCTCAGTTGCCTTCACCTCTTCGGCAACAGCAAGCGCAATCTTGCTATCAACATTCTCTTTTTGGTCAATGTAGTTCATGTACGCCCATACGGCTACGCCGCCGGCTGCGAGCGTCGTGAAAATAAAGACGAAGGTCATAATAATCCACTTCTTCGCTGGATTTGAAGTTCGCTTTACCGGAGGAAGATTCGTCGGTGGCACCGGAGTGTATCCTTGTTGTGGTGCAGGCTGAACAGGCGCACCAGGCATGACATACTGGCCAGGCAGTGGCTGCTGCGGCGGAACCTGAGGGGGTTGTTGCTGCGGCTGAAACGGATACTCGGGATTCATATGGGCTTTATTATACTTACGCTTAGCTGAGGTGTAAAGGTTCGAAACGATACAAGTGGTACGCTTCAAAAGACTGCTGTGGTTCCCGGCCCGGCAATGGATTGCCATAACATACCAGCGTCAGTGGTCGACCGAGCGTATCGGCCTCATGTTGCACCTTTTTAGCAAGTCGTATACCATCACGCCCAACAGCAAATGCATACACAAGCGTCACCGCCTCCGGGAATGGTGCTGTCCAGGCATTTGCCCAGCGTACCGTGACGTTTCGATCACCCCACGACAAAGCCTTCGAAATCCCCACAAACAATGGATGAATCTCGTACCCTACCGCTTTTGCACCGCGCCGACTAATCTCCCGTAGGACAATCCCATCACCACTTCCTATGTCGAGGACCGTATCGCCAGCTCCAATCGGTGTAAGTTCATCAAACAAGCGACGGATATCTCGACGATGCGATGGAACATACGGCGCGCCAAAAAAGACGCTTAACCCAACGAACACGACAATAGCACCAAGGATATAGATCCAAAGCACCTACGCCTCCTCGTCGAATTTTTTCTTTACGACTTTGATGTCGTTCTTCAATTTAGTAAGATCTTTCTCAATCTCTTCCGCAAGCGCCTCTGCCTGCTTAAATTTCGTGACCGCTTCTTCAAGCTTAAATGCAGGGCTCTGGAACCATGCGACGTGCTCTGAGAGTTCGCTCATCTTCTCTTGGACTGTTTTATTTACTTCTGACATCTTTCACCTCCGCTGTTACATATGCTTGCTGTGTTTCAATTTCAATTTCCGAACCGGGCTTTATGTCGCCGCGTATCAGTGCGTACCCTCTCATCAAAACATTCTCGGGATTCAGTTGGGCCACCGCCACGCGGAGCGTTCCAAGCCGCTCGAAAGCATTGTCGAGCTGCTCGCGAATACGCCGATAGGCTCCGTCAAGCTGGTCATTCACACGAATCTTGTGCTGATCAATTGCAAGCACTAACTGATGGCCAAGTGACGCCGCCTGCTGGTGAACTGAGCGAATAATCTCTCCTCTGTCTGGTACAAGAATTTCAGCAGCGTTGGTCGGCGTAGCCGCACGCCGATCGGAAACCATGTCGGCAAGTGTATGATCTACTTCATGCCCTACTCCAACAAGCGTAGGAATGCGACTCCCGGCAATTTCACGCGCCAATAATTCGTCATTAAACGTCATGAGGTCTTCAGCACTTCCACCACCGCGAATAAGTACGAGCACTTGCGGGAGCGTTTCAAGGCTGTTGAAATACTTAATTGCTCGAATGATTTGGTCGGAAGCTGGGTCACCCTGCACCTGCGTATGCGCCACTTCAACATTCATACCACCCCATCGCTCATTGATGATTTTACAAAAATCAGCGTACGCTGCGGATTCGGTACTCGTGATGACCGCCACGTGTGACGGAACACGTGGTAATGTACGCTTTCGCTCTGGCGCAAACAGACCTTCTGCCTCAAGCTTTGCTTTAAGAAGTTCGAAGCCTTTCTTAATAGAGCCTTCGCCCACCGGCTTAACGGCACGTATATTGAGGCTAAACTTTCCCCATTTTCCATTAAGACGCGGCGCTGCAACAACCATAATTTTCATGCCATTTTCTATTGGAATACGAAGATTGAAGGCGGCCATAAAGCAGTCAATGACCGATTCGTCATCTTTAAGCTTGAAGCTTACCCACTTACCTTGGCTGACACGAAACTCAGCAACCTCTCCAACCACCGTGACCGTAGGATATGCATACTCAAGCGTCTGGTTAACCAGCGCAACAAAATCACTTACTGTTAGCTGGAGGTTTTCCATACTTCACAATCGTTAATTGATAGAACACGTAGCCAAACAGGATCGTACCCGCAAGAAGTGTGACGCGAGCCAGGAGTGTACCGGCAATCGCTACTTCAGCTGGAACTCCAGCAGCAGCAAGGAATGTTACCATCACTGCTTCGTACACACCCGCGCCACCCGGTGTGATTGATACGGCTCCGGCAATCGATGCGATACCAAAAGCGATAAAGAGAAGTGCTGCGTCGAGGGGGTATCCCAATGACCAAAAGGCAATCCAAAGGAGTGCAACATCAAGGATATTCGCAATGGTTGCCCAAATAAACGGACGCACGAGAATCTTTCGCTCACGACGAATCGCTAAATAATCACCATGAAGTTCATCAAAGAACTCGAGCACCACGTCGCCATTGACGACGTTTCGTTTTTTGCCTCTCGTAATCCAGCGAACAAATCGATTAGCCGTTTTTGTAAGCCAAGCAGAGAAACGACGCAATCGGTCATTACTCTTAATGAGCCAAATACCCAACCACGTGCCCCCAATAGCAACAACTGCAAGCAAGAATCCTATCCCACTAATCGTCCAGTTGATTTCGTGGCGGAAGATGAGAATAACCATTGCGATGATTAGTAAGAACACAAAACTAAGGAACGTGAGCGCAAAGCGGATCACCTGCGCCATAGTCGAGCGTGAAATTGATACGTGGTGCTTCTTCAAAATCCATGCTAAATACGAGAAACCCGCCGCACCCCCACTAGGAAGAATATGATTCACAAAATTAAGTTCAAGCGCCAAACGAGTCATCGACCAGCGCGACATATCCTCAAGATTACCCTTTGCCCGAAGGTATGAGAAGATCATACCGCCCGTGGCATAGTAGCTCGCAAACTGCACTGGTATTAAAAGCAAGAGAATCCAAAGATCAACCTCGCCTAAAAGCCCCCATGCCTTTACGATTTGCGGCCACGCCACGATAATAACAATCGCCAGAAGAATCAGCGTAATAATAGTCAACCAGCCGCGAAAAGAAAGCTTCATCTTCTCTATTATATTCTAAGCTCCGTTTAATTGTTATAATAAAGGCATGTATATTGCCCTTTTAGGTCGCCAACCAGAACTTTCGATCGCCGAACTCGAGCGAGTCTATACCGACGTTACCTGGTTTTCTCCTCAAACAGCCCTCATAAATACCAAGGCTGACATTGACATCCAAAAGCTTGGCGGTTCCCAAAAGATCGGCCGCGTTATCCTTGAAGTCGATTCAACCGAATGGCGCCACGTTTCCGGTGCACTCGTAAAACATTACACGAAAGCATGGTCAACCGCACCAGGCAAGGTCACCCTCGGCCTTAGTGCATACGACTTCTCTCTTTCTGCCCGTGAACTGCAGAAGTCCGGTCTCATCCTCAAAAGTAAATTAAAGAATAGTGGCGTGAGCCTTCGCCTCGTCCC
>CAMLKA010000002.1 GCA_946480535.1 uncultured Candidatus Saccharibacteria bacterium
GTGTTGCTCTACCAGCTGAGCTATAACGGCGTGTACACCCTTGTTTATACCTAAGGTATTATACCACGAGGAGATGAGCGAAGAGTAGACCCGTTTACAGTGTTGTTGCCGGACCAACCGACGACGAAGCGTTCTCGGTCCCCATCCACACCCATCCAGTCTCACCTTGGGCACCGTACGTATACCCCGTTGTCCCCTCTACAAGCACTGCGCCGTCAATATAAAATGTTGCCGTACCGCTCTGTCCACCCTGACGGAGCGCGTAAAAAGCCACCGCTCCACTCGTCGTTGGCGTCCATGTATAGCGGAACGTCGCCTCTTCACCCGCTGATAGAACCTGCGTATACCTTGAAGATGAACCGGCGGTGTTCTGAACTGACAAAGAGTAACTACCTGCAGTAACGGCTTTAATCCTAAAGCTTGCGGTGTACGCCGTGCCTGCCGTTAGTGTACCGGATACGGGAATCTGGACCCCCGAGTCTGAAGCACTTGAAGTAGTACTGGTAATACCCTGTGACCCCACGAGCGCTGCAGTCGCTGACCGTGAAGAGGTAGAGCTATTAATAGAGAGCCCCCACCCCGTTGCAACTGCTTCTACGCTTGGGTTTGCGACACGATTTGTAATACACGTTCCGCTCGCCGTACTCCCCGTACTACTGGTAAACGCAACCGCAGTAGCCGGTGCGTTTGGAGTTTGCGCTGACACGCAGTATTCTTTAGAGCTTCCGTTTGTCACCCCGAAATAAGTGTACTGCGTTGATGGCGTATCTGTTATACCGATAGCACCAAGCGATGCAGGGAGCGTATCGGCATTTAAGGTCTTCTCTTGAGCCACCTTTTTCGCCGCCTGACTCACCGCCGATTGAAGGGCACTCGCCTTTGCGCGATTCTGAATACCATTATAGGCAACAATCGTGATGGCAGCAAGAATTGCGATCACCACTACCACTATAAGGAGCTCAACAATAGTAAAGCCTGTTTGTTTTTGCACCCACCTTTTCATAAGCACAGTATAGCATAAGCACTCAGCGATTTCTTGGCAGGATATACGCCCTAAGGGGTATTGCCTATCCCCTTTAAAAATGCTATTATCATTTGAGCTTATAGGCCGTAAGCCGCAGCGAAAGTTGCACTCATCTACGTGGGCTCGTAGTGAAGCTGGCCTATCACGCCTCCCTGTCACGGAGGAGATCGCCGGTTCGAATCCGGTCGGGCCCGCCAAGAAAGTAGTTCACCTTGTGGTGGACTTTTTTCTTGGTTCAGATTTGAACTCAATTGACTTTATAATATTTTTATTGTATGGTTATTGTATCTCGTTATTTTGTGACGTGACGTGCTACGGCAGCCTCCGTAGATTCTGATTAAAGGAGTCGTCATGACTAACTCGCGTCTCAACGAGACAAGCGAGAGACAGCGCCAACCCTCACACCGTGTACGCAATCGCGTTTTCATGGTTGGAGCCATCCTCGCGATTTGGCAGCTCATTCTCGCACCGGGTATCGTCTGGGTTACTGCAACCACGAGCGGACACCCCGTCGCGTTCACACCGTGGACGATGTACGAACTCGAGAGCAGCGGCCTTTACCATGGCCCCACCCACATCGGTGGCGTCGTGCTGCCCGCGCAGCTCGTCAGTCTGTTCATCATCGCGCTTACCGGGATGGTCGCGTGGGCTATCATCGCGGTGAACCGCGAGCTGGCACAGACGCGCGCCCCCAAGCAGACCTAGCCTTCGGGCAAGCCGCACCTTCACCCCGTTCCGACCCAGCAACACCGATCAAGGAAGTGATATCGATGATTCAGGATTTCCTGCCTCCCCTGTCCGAGCTGGACGAGGAGACCCGCACCAAGGTGGCCGCGCTCTTGACCGATCGCAACGAGCTCCTCGAGGCGAAGGTCAAGCTCAACCGGCTGCGAGCAGCCATGCTGCTCAACCCGACCCAGTCCAACATCGACTCCGTCGAGGCCTACACCTCGACCGTGATCGCCCCGCTCAACACCAGGCTCAACGAGCAGGCGGGAGAGCTCATGATGGCGTCCGTTGACGTCGAAGGGCTCAAGTCCATGATGCCGATGGTGCTCATGGGCCTGCTCCGCTCGGTCAACCTCAGCCTCCTGCTGACGGCAATCGACATCGAGCCGGACCGGATCGACCGCCTGATCAGCAAGATCAAGGACTACGTCCACAGCAAGGACTAGCCCCGCTTTCTCCAGATGCGCTCCCTGTGAGCCCTGGCGCTCGCACCCGCCTCGGCGGACCTCCCCTCGAAAGAGCTGGGAGTGTCCGCCGGGGCTGCTTTATTTCTAGGGCTCCTTGCACAGCTTATGATTGCTCTCCCGCTTATATTTCTTTATAGTAAGTCCGTTGCTTCAGGGTGGAGCAATTCGGGCAGTGCCTGACGAACCTTGAAAGGAAGGGCGATGAGTCTCTCCACTTCTGACACTGAGACCCTCGAGGACCTTCTTCGAGAGTGCCAGCCTGTCGTGTTCGGCCGCGCGCCGGGCCAGACCGATACGGTCAGCCTGACCACGAAGTTCTCGCTCGAAGCGTTCGAGCGCATCCGTGACCCGTTCCTGGCGAAGCTCGAAGAGTACGCCAGCAACGGCGACAAGAGTGTTCATGGCCTGCGAGTCGTCGACGCTGACGTGGTCGCCGCTGGGAATGGACTACGGGGTGCACTGTACTTCGTCCGGTACCTTCGGCGCTTCCACACCGACGAGTCAGCGGGTTCGGGCTATGAAATTCTGTTCGAACTCAACCCCTACCGCCGTGTACTGAGCGTTGGCGTTGCAATGCGCAACAAGGAGGCGACGGCATGAGCACAACCCGTGAGGAGCAAGCGCTCGAAGACGCCGCCGAAGAGCTCACGCTCATCGTGGCGCGCGTCGAGTTCTACGTGCAACGGCTCAACCGCCCAGAGGTCGAGAACGAGTGGCGTGAGCTCAAACAAAAGTACGGGTGGAACCACACGAAGATTCCCCTGTACGACATCCTCCTGTTCTGCCAGACCCACTTCGGCGTCGGCATCGACGGGCTCGCCGCCTATACCAGGCTGGCACCCAACTAGCCCTCCCTGGGGCGCCTCTCTCATCCGAGATTGAGGCGCCCCGCGGAGGGCTGCTTTTTATTTCTAGCATAAAAAGAGCCCCCTTAGGAGCTCAGTTTCTCGTAGCGTTCTTCAGCAACAGGCCAGTTTACAATCTTCCACCAAGACTTAATGTACTCGTCTCGATGGTTCTTGTAATCGAGATAGTACGCATGCTCCCAGACATCGAGCCCAAGCACCGGCTCGTCTCCCCCACTACTCAGTAATGAATCTTGATTTGGCGTGGTGACAATATCCATATTTGGCTGCAGCCATACCCAGCCACTGCCAAAAAGTCCCAGTGCCTTCTCGGTAAATTCCTCAATAAATGCATCGACTGAGCCATACCGGCCTACAATCGCGTCCTTCAAAGCTCCTGTTGGTTCGCCGCCACCATCTGGTGACATCCAAAGCCAGAACAGACAGTGGTTGTAGTGGCCACCACCGTTATTACGAACTGCCGTGCGAATATCTTCTGGCACATCGTTCAACTCACGAAGCAACG
Source organism: uncultured Candidatus Saccharibacteria bacterium (assembly GCA_946480535.1). Next base: position 3,592 of record CAMLKA010000002.1, read on the forward strand.
CTTCAACGCTCTTGCTTTGAAGTTCTGGGTATTTTTCAATCGCTGCGTTGAGCTTATCAACATACGCCTGATGGTGCTTATCATGGTGTAACTCCATAATTTCCGCACTAATTACCCCTTCAAGTGCGTCGTAGTCGTAGTGCAGTGCTGGTACGCTAAACATGGTTGCCTCCCCTGTTATTTAGGTGGTTAATTTTGTTGTTCAGTCGTTTCGTCGAGGTCTTCGAGCTTAATCAAGCGAGTCAGCTTATTGTCCTTCTCGATTGTGGCAAGCTTGGCGTTCAGTTCTTTCAATGGAACGTGAATGTATTCGTATTGCACGCTTGTATCACTGCTGTCGACAAGCTTCACGTAATAATAGCCGTTACCCGAAGTAGTCTTAATCTTGGTTGAAACCTGTCCTTTCGAAAGCTTTGCAGCAGCTTCGGCGAGACCGCCATCCTGGTTGTTCTTTGGAACCCATTCAGCCGGACCAAATACGACGGTATCAACCGTATCCTTGTTCAGTTCAGCGGCAATCGCCTTCAGGTCGGTACTTCCACTCTTCACCTTTGCTTCAACGGTCTTCGTAATATCTTCGGCACGTGCGTCGACAGCGTAGGCTACTTTTTGACGAAGAAGCTTGCTCTTCATAGCTTCACGGTACTCTTGTGGAGACCAGCCGTAGTAATCAAGGATAACGGCGTTGTAAGTGACCTCAGATACCTCTTCTCCACCAGATTGGCGCTGTTGCTTTAGGTACGCCTCGAGTTCGGCGTCGGTAACAGTGACATCGAGTTCGCGGGCAAGCTTGCTTGCGTAGGCATCGGCGATTGCATCGTCCATAGCTTGTGTCTTTACAAATTCGAGCTGGCTTTTACCATCGGCGCTATTGGCGTCGATTTGCTCTTTTTCAACTAAGTAGTGCGCTGCGCTGCGGTATTTCATAAGATAATCGCTATACTGCACCTGTTCGCCGTCAACAACAGCAACCGGAGCCGGTACGACTTTCGTCACACGGTACATGAATTCGCTCGTGTTCTTTGCGACATACAGCAAGTACCAACCGAGCACAATCAAAAGAACCAGTGCAACTGCACCAATAATGACAGCGTTGATTACCAGCTTGTGACGCTGGTATTGTACCGGGTACTTAAATTTTCGACCGCCAGCAAGCACCTGTTCGCGGTGTTCGGCGAGTGTGTCAGTGGTAATGCGTCCAGCGGGCTCTTGAGGCTGCTTCTTACGCAATTTAGATACTAGTTTCTTCATTATCCCCTTGTGTTTCAACTGCGTCGCTTACCGCGTCTTGCAGTTTGTTATAGGTCTTGTCGGGATGTTCGACATACCGAATGACAAGATCACCGACAAATGTTTGAATCACCATGGTGCCAAACCCAAAAATCTCGCCAGTGAATCCTGGTATATTATAGCTTATGTTCTGAATTTTCGATAGGCGCAGCTCGACGACATCCTTCCCGAAGAATCCCCGTTGTGTCACCTGTCGAAGGCGCTGATTTGTCACGATATACACCGTGAAATACCACATCATCCAGTGATAAAAGAACAGGATGAGCCCAAGTGAGAACCCGATAAGCGGACTAATCAGGAGCGCTATATTATCTTGCCATATAAGTACTGGCAAAGCGCTTAAAGCGAATGGAATCAGAAGAAGATAGAACCCCTTGCGCATCGCAATAATATGACGGCGGAAGATGAAGAGCACCTCTTCACCAGGTCGCTGCCCTTCAAAATCGAGTTGTGCTTCTTTGTTTTTAGACATACGGCTTCCTTTTCAGCCAGTATAGCAAACTACCAGACTATTCGTTATTGTCGTCGAGGTTAACCTTGATAATCACCTCTGCAGGACCGGCGTTCTTATCCATGTCATACACAGACTGTGGAACGTCATCTTTACCCATGAGAATGGCGTTTTGCCAGGCGTCGTTATATTGCTTACTGCTAACTGAAAGACGAATGTATTCACCCTTTGCAGACTTGTAGTGGTACTGAACGCTCGTACTGCCAGGGTATGGTTCGTCAACAAAGGTAAAGCCAGCAGCCTTAATTTTCTCGTCGAGCTCGGCAACGGTGTTGTTGACTGTGTCTCCGTTAAGATATTCTGCGTGTGATGAATACGTACGGCCCTTGTCCCATTCATAGACGCGCTTGTCACCAAAGATTTCACCACCCGTTGGACGATAGTCACCAGGGATCTGAAGGCTGGTATAAATAGCGTTAATACGATCGAGCCGTGCCTTGTTAGTGTTCCTCTCGACGACGTTTGCCGTAAAGAGTGCAATCACAACAACCGTTGCCACTGCAATAAAGAAGATACCTACCGTTACCACATAGAAACGCCACGTTAATGGACGCGCCTGCCCCTTCTTTGCTGAAGTTTTCTTCGCAGGTGCTTTCTTAGTGGTTGTTTTCTTTGCGGTTTGGGTTTTCTTTAAGGTAGCCATGCGTATATCTTAGCATAAGCATGAGGGGTTTTCACCTACTTCTTCACGAGTGCGAGGCGGAGGAAAATGAGGTACGACAACCAAACAATCGTGATAAATCCAAGTCCGTAGAGAATCATGGTTTGTTCATAGGTTGGAAAGATATAGCTCGAGAACTGTCCGAAGACCATCAAGGCAACAACAGCAAACCCTGCGGCTACGAGGCTTCGCACCACTCGCTCGCCCGCCGTGCCTCCAGCGCGCCCAATAATCCAGTACCCAATCAGTGTCGCGGCAAGCATGAATACCGCAGGGCCAATAAGGGTGATGAGGAAGGTCATAAAGGTGTCGACTGGGTAATCAGAAGCGAGCGCCGAAATGCCTACAGACAGAATGAGCGCCACTGCAGAAACAATAATCGCAACGCGATATGGGACATAGTCGATAAGCGGCGCTTGGTGCCGAGTTTTTCGTGCGTAATCCACACCGAGGCTGATAGTAATCAATGCCGCGATAATTCCAGGCGTAAGGTTTAAGAGTGTGTTCTCAAACGCATTGGCAACTGGAAACCACTGCTGACCGTAGGTAACCAGCATGGTTGCCGATAACCACAGCCAAACGCCAAGTACTCCAAAAAGTACTCCGTTGTAATGGTGCACCAGCTTTGACTTTGAACGAGTCGCCCCATCCCCTACTAAATACCCGATAAGCGGGGGTGCGAGTGCCGTGAACGCAAACGATACAAGAAGCATCGTGATATTGAACATGTTCACCGTCCCAATTGTGTAGAACCGGAACCAGGGAACAATCGAGAGGATTAATGAAATAAATGTTAATAAAAAGAGCCCGTACCCAAAATAAATGGTGACGCGCATCTCACGATTCAATTTTTCCTGCGACACTTTTGACCGCTTGGCCAGTTTCGTTGTCTTTTTTGGCATGCCCACTCCTTATTGTTTGGTACCCCGCGCAGGAGTCGAACCTACAACCTTATCCTTAGGACGGATCTGCTCTTCCAGTTGAGCTAGCGGGGCTTACTGATATATTTTAACAGATGAAACCCGAAAGTTTTGCGGTCACCTACTTTTGGAGACGGCTTCGCGCCGCGTTTCGCTAGGGACTCTGCGCCTGGCTTAACTCGGGCTGCAGATGTCGTCCAAAAATAGGCGTCCGCAAAACTTCCTCCACCTCTATAAAATACTCATAAGCTCGTTGACAAATTCATTATTTTTTGATATAATATCACACGTTCATACATCCACCGACGAAGGAGTTCAGATGGGTCTTGGCAACACGTCCACCAAGGGACGCAAGCGCAGCCAGCGCCGCAGCAACCGCCGTAACGGCAAGGAGCTGCTCGGCGCAGCCATCCAGGAACACGAGCAGGACGTCGCCGACGGCATCGCAGAAGCGACGCTGGCGGCAGAGACGAAGCGCCGCAACCAGATCGTGAACGGCATCGACCCCGAGACGGGAGAACTCGTCTACTCGATCGCCCGTCTCGATGAACTCTTCGAGACGATCCACGACGTCACCGACGCGGAGCTCGAGAGCCTCGCGCCGCACTGGACGCGCCTCATGGGCCGTCCCGGTCCAATCGACGTCTACACGTCCGTCGCCCTCGAGCAGGGCTTCGACCCGCTCTTCGAGATCGGCTACGACCTCCCCGAGCGGACACTCGTCCGCACCTGATGTACGAACAAGGCCCCGGCACTGCGCCGGGGCCTTGTGACTTTCTAGAGCCCGCTATTTAACGAGTAAACTTTTCGTTCAAAGCGTTATAGTCGTAAAGCTCATCGTCTGAGAACCAGTGGCCAATTTCTTGTTCAGCTTCCTCAGGGTCACCTGAAGCGTGAATAAGGTTTGGAATCCCCTTCTTCGCACTGTCAGCAAAGCCGAAGCTCATATGTGAGAAGTCGCCACGGATAGTTCCCGGCGCAGCCGACTTAGGTTCAGTAGTACCGACAAGTTTACGCACCAATGCAACCGCTTCAACACCTTCAAAAACCATAGCGATAACTGGGCCTTGCAGCATAAGGTCAAGGGTAATGTTGAAGGTTTCTTCACCACGACGGGTTACCATCTTACCGATATCTTCGTAGTGCTTGTAGTAGTGGTCGCGGTCCGGTGCAATCATCTTTGTACCAATAATCTTAAGTCCAACGCGCTCAAAACGAGTAAGGATCTCTCCTACAACACCGCGCTGCACCGCGTCCGGCTTAAATAGTACCAATGTTTTTTCAACATCTGCCATGAATATTCCCCTTTGGAATTAACTTATTACCCTTATTGTACCAAAAGAATGGTTGCCAGTACGAGGGCAAGCACAATACGGTACCAGCCAAACACGGCAAGCGAATGCTTCGAGAGGTAGCGCAGCAGGAACCCAACTGCCCACAAGCCACTGAGGAACGCGGCGAGGTTTGAAATAAGCAAGATGTCGAGGTGTGCAATAAGGTATTCGGTATCGGTAAGAAGCACCTTCACGGTCACGCCAAGCATGATTGGCAGTGATGCAAGGAAGCTATACTCAGCCGCCTCTGCCGCACTCAATCCCATAAGACGACCGGCAATAATAGTCGAACCAGAACGCGACGTACCCGGAATAAGCGCCAGTACCTGAGCAATACCAATAATAAGAGCGCGTTGCCACGGGAGCTTTTCGCCATCTTTTACCGGAGAAAGCTTTGGGAGCTTCTCGAGCACCACCATCACCACACCGACAATTGCGAGCGTGAAGACCACAACGACAGCACTGGCAAAGAACCAACTACTCCCGATAAAGTCTGACAGCATAAAGCCAATCAGTCCCGCTGGAAGTGCTGTAATAACAATATTTCGCGCCAGGCGGTAATTTTTATTTTGGAATACATCAAGAATAATCTTCCAGATTTTCTTACGGAAGAATACGAGCAGCGCAAGCATCGTGCCGATGTTGATAAACTCGAGGAAAAGGTGCTCCCCCGCCCCAGAAAGGAAGGTCTGCGCAATAACAAGGTGGCCCGAACTACTAATCGGAATAAACTCGGTAAGACCCTGAATGAGCCCAAGGATAACTGCCTCTAACCACTGATACATTCTCTCTATTCTACCCTGTCAGCGCGTTTTAGGCTATGCTTATACTATGAGCGTAAGCAGTTCTGAACAAAAATACGTATCCGACTATATCCTGGATTTCATTGAGCACCTCGAAGTGGAGGGTGGCCGTATGCCCCGCACCGCCGAGAACTACGAGTTCTATTTGAACCGCTTCGTTGAATTTGCGGGTGACATTACTCCAGATCAAATCACCAGCGAACTCCTTCGTAAATATCGCCTGTGGCTGAACCGCTACAAAAGCCTCGATGGCAACGAACTCGCCATGATTACACAGTCGTACCACCTCATTGCCCTCCGTGGCTTCTTAAAGTACTTCTCACGCCGCGATATCCCCTCTCTTGCCCCAGATAAAATCGAGCTGCCTAAAACACACCGCAAACAAGTCACATTCCTTCACTACGACGAAGTAGTGCGCCTCCTTGAACAGATCGACACCAACGAAGAGTCAGGCCTTCGCGACCGCGCCATTATGGAGCTTCTCTTTTCAAGCGGGCTTCGTGTATCTGAGCTTGTAAACCTCAACCGCGACCATATCAACACCAAGCGCCGCGAGTTTATGGTGCGTGGTAAGGGCCAAAAAGACCGCCCTGTCTTTATTAGCCAAGCAGCAGCCGATTGGGTGGAACAGTATCTTGCCACGCGCCAAGACACGCTCGCCCCCCTCTTTATTAGTTACAGTAAAAACGTTGAAGCCAACACCAGTGGTGACTACCGCCGCCTTACCGCCCGTAGCATTCAACGAATGGTCAGCAAATATGCCCGCCTCGCAGGCATCACCAAGCATGTCAGCCCCCACACAATGCGCCACAGCTTCGCCACCGACCTTTTAATGAATGGTGCCGATCTTCGAAGCGTGCAAAGCATGCTTGGCCATAGCAACATCTCTACCACGCAGATTTACACCCACGTCACCGACGCACACCTCAAGGATGTGTACGAAAAGTTCCACAGCGAATCAAAATAATTCTTAGCTGTTTCTGAGCGACCCCTGCAGCCCGAGGCTTTGATGGGCGCAGAGGCCCCATCAAAACCCGGCGCGAAGCCGTCCGAAGAAATTGCTAAGAATTATTTTGATTCGCTGTGGGCTTTACGGCGTACAGTTTCCTGGAATATACGTCGTGTCAGTAACACTAAAATCTTTACAGAAATTGCCCGTGACATCAATTGTTGCATCTGGATACGGGAAGCTTGTATCAAAAAGGTTTACGCGAGCTTCGACGCGCCTAAAGAGGTCGTTCGCGCGCCCCGTTGAGTCGATAATTGGCTGCACGTCCTGAAACTTTACAAGGTTTGATGAGCTACTATCAAGGACACCTTGGCTCAAGATTACCTGGAATCGTGCTGAGTTATAGAGTGGCGTCAGGCGAAGATAGGCCATTGGATTATCTCCGCTCGCTGGACGACCGTTAATCGGTTCTGGAAGGCGGAGTGCCATTGAGCACGAATACCCACCAGCGCTAACAACCTGTTCGCAACGCACCGCCATTGGCGAATCACCTGGTTCATCAGGGTCTGGGTCGTCAGCGGCGTCATTCTTACGAATGTCATTACCGACAAAGGCTTCGCTGTTTGTCGCACCACCGGCGCGGCTTGGGTATAAGAAAAGTGTCGCGGCGTTTGCCTGGCCCGACCCATTCACAATATCGAAATCGGTTGCCTTAAACGTATCGCCAAACTGAATTAACTGCGTGCGAAGCACTGGCGGACGATTTGCTGGCCATGCGCTCTTCAGTGTGAGCGGCTGGCCCGTCACAACGTTCAACAGGTCAACTTCTCCGCTCTCGTTTCCAACATCGTCGCTCCTGAACCAGTTAATATTTACCGTATCGAAAGAATACCCCTCCTCACCAATAAGCGGAACGAGTTGTGTTTCATTAGCGGGGACGTTACCAATATAATCATCGGTCTTGAGCTTCATGGTGACACAGGTATATGCTTGGTCGAGCATGGTATCACTCTCGTCAACCGATTGCTGCACCGGCACTTCTCCGGGGTTGTCTTCATCACCCTTCATACCAGATGACCATGGCACCACACCGGTGCCCACAAAAAGCGCAGCATTACAGACGTCCGTTGAAAGCTGCGGCCCAAGCGTACTACATTCTGCTGGCGAGTTTAAACATACCTGTTGGTAACGAAGCAGAGCACGCTTTGCATCCTCAACACCGGCGTTTGCTGAGTCGTAGGCACTTTGAGAAAGGTCGGCATTACTTGCCTGCTGCTGATCGGCAATCATAAGGCGCAGGAAGCTCACAGTAATGACCGTAATAATAAGCATCGCGAAAATGACTACGAAAAGTGATACTGCTCCTGCCTGCCGGTTACTGCTCATGTTTTTCATTAAACCTTATTCCCCGCCCTAATGACAATACTAAATGGCTGAACATTACAATATGCCAAGTCTGCACCAGCTTCGCCCGGACTCTTGCACGCCGATTGGTCATCGTTCATTGCAGAAATCGAACCCGATCCAATGGTGTAATCAAGCACGTAAAGCTGCTGCTTGGTATCTGGGTCACCAGCCGTAGGCCGAGGCGTATTTAATACGAATTTGTGAATATTAAGCGAATGATCACCTTGAGGGAGGAGTTCGTTTGCTTTAGCGGCATCATCGGTCGTAATAGTTGCGTAATTCAACGCACCGGTGCCATCTTTACTACAGTAAATCTTCGAATTATCGGGTACTTTTACGAAGTGAACAGGCTTGACATGTGAAGGGTCATTTCCATACCAGGTGATGGTTGGGTCATCATCCTCAAAGGCCTTACCGGTATTCCAGATGTAGCTCACCGTCCCAAGACACAAACGCCCCCCGCTCGTTGTTGGAACGTAGTCAAGATCTCGGTTAATTTGCGCAGCAGAAAGACTGCGGTTTACGTCGGCCCCTATCTCTCGGGCCGCTTGGTTAACTTCCTTCAATGCCATTCCCCTGTTATAGACGGTACCAATTTGAATCACGGTCATCGCAATGCCCAAAAGCAAGACGCTAATAAAGCTCATGGCGAGCATCAACTCGATAATCGTAAATCCTCTTTTATCCACGTGGTTCATAGAGCCTCACAATCGTTCCAATATTCATCGGCTCGTCCATACCTGGCGCCGCCCAGCAGGCACGAATATGGAAATCGACATATCCAGTGTTTTGCTGGCGTACGTCCGTGCTTTGATTCGATCGAATACCTTCAATCCAAATACCATTACTGCTCGTCAGCACGGCGCTACCGTCATACTGCACCTCAGGGAATGTTTCTGGGGCACGAAAAAGCGTTGAGTTGGTCATCGCCACGGCACGGTGGGTATTAAGGACAAAACTTCCCTCCGGAGGCGTTCCACACGGAGTCGAACCAAGCGCCGACGCAGAATCAGCGTCCGTCGTGGCTACACGGTCGAGAATACGGTAAAACTCTTCAGCAGGAGTTGAAGTTGCGTCGGATGTATCAAACGCAATCCCCGAATAGTACGCATGGACATATGAATCATGAAGGAAGCGAAGCGTTTCAGCCTGTCCATCGACCTGTTGCCTTGCTAGGGTGATTTCAAGTGAACGCTGCGCGGCGGAAATACCCTGATTGATAAGCGTTAAAGTCGTCACCACAATAAGTGCGAACACCGTAATCGCGAAGAGCACCTCAATAAGGGTGTCGCCGCGTTGAAGCTGTCGCTTTTTCCCTAACATTCTGACGGCGTCCCTTCCAGTTCGTTTGTGCGAACCTCGACACTGCTTGCCGACGACGCATACGATGATAGATACACACCCCTATCGGCAGTCAGCAGAAGCCCGCCAGACGCGATACACAGCGTCCTGGCGCCTTGTCCAGGAATAGTATCGCCCCCGACGAGCAGATTCGTGAAGGTGCTTTGAGAAATGGCGTCCTTCGCCGGAATGCTATCACTCGTAAAGGTGTACGTGAGCCCAGTTGCTGGTGAACGAATAAACAAAATACCGATCGTTCTTGGTGTGCCTGTTCCGGCAGAGTCGACACCAGATTTTGGCCAACCAATTTCCGTGCCCCACTCCATTGATCGTTCGTCGACGTCGGCCTGAGAGGCATTGAGTGCGTAGTTCAGTTTGAGCGTATCAAGGTCGTTAGCGCGCTTAATCGTACTCACCTCGCTTCCAAGCACGGTGTAAATGGAAATATCTCCCCCATCAATACGCATGTACTTCCCAACGAGATAACAGTTGCTCTGGCCTCTAAAAACATTGCCGTCCTCAACAGTCGTGGCGTCTGTATCGCATGACCACGAGTCGTCACGACTATTTTGTACGTTCGCAATTTCAGCATATTGCGCCTGCAACACCGACTTGAAGGTCTCGGACGCATCACGATAGCGCTGAATGTTGAGTGAAGCACCCGCTCCCACGATCATCCCAATAATTAAGACCCCGGTAATTGCGAGGAAAAGCATCGTCTCGATAATGGTGAAACCCTGAGAAGTACGCGTGCCCATATATGGGCCTCATTATAGCATAAGCACTATCTTTAGATGCCAATGGTGCCGAGATATAAATCGAGAATTTTCCACCCTATAAACCACGCCAGTACGGCGCCTGCGATAAGCAGTGGCCCAAAGGGTATGTGCGAGTTTCGCTGCAACTTCTTTGTTGCAAGCAGTGGAATAACGATTAAACAGCCGATGAAGTTTGCAAGGAAGAGTGCCACGCCAGCAAGCTGCCAGTCAACAAGAATAAGCCCCAGCCCTACGCCCAGCTTTACGTCACCAAAGCCAACCCAACGACCCTGTGAAACCGCGTAGAGCACTGCATAAAGGCCGCCCAGCACACCGACAGCGCCAATCGCCGTCAAAATCGTACCACCGATGTCCTGCGTCTCAGCAGCAGATACACCCACGATTGCAAGACCTACCACTGCAAGGGCAATAGTGTATCTATCGGGAAGCAAGAACCACTTCATGTCATAGGCAAATAACACTGCCATAATGACGCCTGCCGCAAGCCATAATATGAAGTGGGCAATTTCGAGCCCTGTTGTAATGCCGCCCGGCCAAAATACATACGAGAGTACAAAGAACGCCGCAACGCCAAGCTCCATGGCAAGCTCAAACCATCCAATTGGGTGCTTGCATGAGCGACAGCGGCCTTTTAACGACAGCCAGCTGACGATTGGGATAAGGTCGTACCATTTCAGCTCATAGCCGCACTCAAGGCAGCGTGAGCGGTCCTGGAGGGTCTTTTTACCAAGAAGCTTCTTTAAGCGTGAATACTCTTTATGATCGTAGGGCTCTTTGGCTTCTTTGTCGGCCTTAAGCTGTTGTGCACGAAGGCGCCAGACCGTCGCACCGGCAAAACTCCCGAAACATGCCCCAAATAACACGAGGGCAAGATAGATAATGAATTGATCCATAAGCACCATGATACCACGCCCCCTCCCCTATCAAAAGAGAGTCCCGTACTGGGACTCTCTTTGTTTTCTTGAATCAAGATTATGAGTTTTGGCAGTACGCTTGGCCACCACCGGTTTCAAGCAAGGTAATCATGGTGTACTGACGAGCAGAACCTTCTGTTACCGCAACTTGTGTCTTGTCGCTTGAGTTAACGTCGCCACAGCGAGTACCAATGTACACATGGACTACGCCGTCTTCAGCTTGCTTATTGCCCGTTGAAGCAGACGATGCCTGAGTACCGATAATCTCTACAGAGCTTACGTTGTCTGATACTGATGAGAGGAAGCCTCCACCTGGGGTACCAGCTGCGTTACCCGCGAGTTGTGCAGTGGTTGGAATCTTACCGCGGTTTGCACTTGAGTAGTTATTAATAGCGGTACCGACGTTACCAACATCTTGCTTGCGTGCAGTGTCGCGCTGACCACTTTGAAGTGCAGGCAGTGCCACAAAGACCATCAAGAAGATAAGTCCGGCAATGGCGAGCACCAAAACGACCTCGATGATCGTGAACCCTTTTACTGTTTGCTTTGTGTTCATTGGTTTTCCCACCTTTCATGAACATAGATTAATTCGCTATTAAGCTTACGCTTATACTAAACCACTCTTTTTAAGTTGTCTAGATATTAATTCCATTTACCAAGCTGTAGATTGGGAACAGAATTGCCCCCACCATACCACCGGCAACTACCGCGAGTACGACCATCAGGATTGGTTCAATGGCTGTTGAAATAGTGTGGATTTCCTCGTCGAGCTCATCCTCGTACACCTGTGCTACCTTACCGAGCATGTCGTCGATCTTACCAGACTGTTCACCAATTTTGATCATCTGCGGAACGAGTGACGCAATCACTTCCTCTGGCTCAAGGGCGACCGATAGCGCCTTACCACCTTGGACTTTTTCTGCGGCGCGCTCAACGGCTTTCTCGATGTGGACATTATTGACGGCGTGTCCGGTAATCTTGAGTGTGTCGAGCATACTCACACCAGTACTCAGGAGTGTCTGCGCAGTTCGCGCAAGACGTGCCATATAGAGCTTCTGGAACATTTTTCCAAAGAGCGGAACACTCAGCTTGAAGTTGTCTTTAAACTTAATACCATTCTCTGTTTTCATGTATTGAACGAGGAAGAAAATACCCGCACCCAGTACAATCAACACAACCCACCAGAAACCAGTCACGAAGTTCGCGCTCTTCACCATAATGTCCGTAAGAAGTGGCAACGGCTTACCAAGGTCTTCATAGAGCTTTTCCACCTGTGGAACAACCGTGAACAGCATGAAGGCCATCACACCGAAGATCACCACCAAGACGATAATTGGGTACATCAGGGCACCCTTAATCTTGCCGGCAACCGCCGCGTCTTTTTCTTGTTGAGCAGCAACGCGCTGGAGTGATTCGTCGAGGGTACCGGAAATTTCACCGGCCTTCATGAGTGAGATGAAGACTTCACCAAACACCTTTGGGTGCTGTGCAAATGAATCCGAAAGTGACTTACCACCCTCAACTGAAGCTGATACATCTTGAACGATCGACTGAAGCTGCTTATTTTGCGTTTGTTCCATCACCGTGTGGAGGCTCTGGCTGAGCGGCAAGCCCGCACCAATCAAGGTTGCAAGCTGACGGGTAAACACTACCCTGTCTTTGGTGGTAATACGGCCCGTAACGCGTGACAAAAAGCTGCCATCGCCAATTTGCTCTTTAACATTGAGCGGCACAAAGCCCTGCTGAATCAAAAGGCGCGCAGCAGCAGTTTCAGAATCGGCTTGAATCGTCGACTTTACTACTTTGTTTGTCGCCTGGTCGCGAGCTTCATAGGTAAACTTTTTCACGGAGTACTATCCCCTCATCAGCCTTTCAAATTCAACAAGGTCAACAGCGAATTCACGCGCGTTGTCGTAGGTAACCGTACCCGCCTGTACCAAAGCAGCCAGTGTGCGGTCCATCGTTTGCATCCCCTGCTCTGCACCAGTTTGAATAATTGCGTCGAGCTGGTGAGATTTACCTTCGCGAATAATGTTACGCACTGCCGGGTTTGCAACCAGCACTTCAGCCGCTACAACACGACCACCGCCAATTGCCGGTACGAGGCGCTGTGAACAAATTGCCATCAAGATGTTTGAAAGCTGCGCGCGGATCTGTGGCTGTTGGTGTGGCGGGAACACGTCGATCATACGGTCGATAGACTGTGCCGCCGAGTTGGTGTGGAGTGTTGCGAACACAAGGTGTCCGGTTTCTGCAATCGTAATCGCTGCAGAGATAGTTTCAAGGTCACGCATCTCACCAATCAGCACGACATCAGGGTCCTGGCGAAGGCTCGAACGAAGCGCTGCCGAGAAGCTATAGGTGTCGTAGTGTACTTCACGTTGTACAATGACCGACTTCTTTGATTTGTGCGTAAACTCGATTGGGTCTTCAATGGTAATAATGTGTGCTGATTTTTCGGTATTGATCTTATCCACCAGTGCCGCAAGCGTGGTTGACTTACCTGAACCGGTTGGACCCGTCACAAGCACAAGCCCGCGTGGGTAGTCGGCAAAGCTTAGTACTACCGGAGGCATACCAAGTTCGGTCACTGACTTAATTTCATTTGGAATAAGGCGAAGCGCAGCAGCAAGGTTTCCACGTTCGTGGAAGGCGTTCACACGGAAGCGCCCAAGTGTACCGAAGGCGAATGAGAAGTCGAATTCTTTGTCCTTAAGAAGGATTTGGCGCTGGTCTTGGTCGAGAATAGCAAAGACAAGTGTTTCCACACCCGCTTCATCGAGTGGGTTAAACCCAGCAACCGGAACAAGCTGACCATCAATACGGAGCATTGGCGGCAAGCCAACCTGAAGGTGAAGGTCGGATGCCCGACGCTTCACTACTTCTTCTAGTAGTACTTCGATTCGTAAGTTTTGATTATTCATACTGCTTGCCCACTCCTATGCTGTATCTGATGTAACGCGGTTAACCTCTTCTAATGTCGTAATGCCCGTCAGCGCCTTCAGGTATCCGTCTTGTCGCATGGTAATCATACCTTGTGATACGGCGAGTCGCTGAATTTCAGAACTCGTCGCGCGGTCGACAATAAGCTTCTGGATGTCTGTGTTTACGTCCATCACTTCGTAGATACCGGCACGACCACTGTAGCCATGCGGCGTCTGAGGGGTATCAATTCCTCTGACTAAAGTATAAGCGCTTTGCCCCGCTAATGGTAGGTCTTTATATCCTAAATCGGCTGAAACCTTCGCCACCTCTTCTTTTGTCTTTGGAAGGAGGTGTCCGACGGTTGCCATAATGTTTTGCGTTTCAATTGGCGTCGACTGATAGGTTTCGCGCTTTGTAGCGACCCGGCGCACCAGACGCTGACCAATAATTGTATTCACCGTACTGGCGATAAGGAACGGCTCAATTTGCATGTCGAGAAGACGCGGAAGCACGCCGGCAGCACTGTTGGTGTGCAGCGTACTGAACACAAGGTGTCCAGTAAGAGCCGCCTGGACCGCCAGGTTGGCAGTTTCGGCGTCACGGATCTCACCCACCATCACAACGTCTGGGTCCTGACGCAGAATCGAACGAAGACCGTTTGCAAATGACAACCCTACCTCGGCATTCACCTGGATTTGGTTCACGCCTTGCATCTTGTACTCGACAGGATCCTCAAGGGTAACAATGTTCACTGAATCATCTTTAATTTCTTTAATTAGTGCGTAAAGACTGGTCGACTTACCCGAACCGGTTGGCCCTGATGTCAGCACCATTCCGTTTGGACGCTTCACACCGCGACGAATCACACGAAGTGAACGACCGGCGTAGCCCATCTCTTCAAGGTCGAATGAGTTGCCCGACTTATCGAGCAGACGAATCACAATTTGCTCACCCCATACTACTGGGCTAATCGCGATACGAAGGTCGACTTCTTTGTTCGCAACCTTCACTGCAAATTGACCGTCTTGCGGAATGCGGTGTTCGTCAATCTTAAGGTTTGAAAGGATCTTCACACGACTGACGAGGGCCGGCTCGATACTCTTTGGAAGCTGCATCACCTCGCGAAGCACGCCGTCAACGCGACAACGAATTTTTAGCGCCGTTTCAAGTGGTTCGATGTGGATGTCGCTAGCGCGAGACTTCACTGCGTATTCAAGAATCTTACTGAGCGCCTGGCTAATTGGCGAGTCTTGAACAATCGTCTTAACATCACTCGCCTCTTCGGCCTTTAGTTCATCTTGAGAAGCCTTTGCGGCTTGGTCGACACTGGAAAGGTCGGTCTTGTACTGGTCGAGGACGTGACGAACCCCCGCTTCTGAGGCCATGAAGACCTTCAGCGGGCGTTGAATACGGTTTGCAAGGTAGTCGACCGCCTGGACGTTGTTACCGTCGAGCATAGCGACCGCAAGGCGGTTCTGCACTTCAGCGAGTGGCACTGCCATGAAACGCTCTGCGATGTCTTCTGGAAGCAATGAAAGGATGTTCTGGTCGATGAGGGTATTTGCCAAGTTGACGTATGGCACGCCCGATACTTGGGCAATGGCGTGGGTCAAAAGTTCGTCGTCAATAATATCCTGATCGGTCAGGAGAGTAAAAAGTGGCTTACTGGTTTTTGCCGATTGCTCTTTGGCGAGCGAAATAACGTCAGCAGCAACCAACCCTTCATCGATAAGAAGGGTAATCAACTTTTCTTGGATATCGTCAGTAAGGAGTGCCACCTAGCTCACCTCCCTATTGCGTTCCCGACGTAATTTGCGCCTCAACGGTAGGGTTAATTGCATCGCTATTAAAGAGCGCTTCGTCTGGAGGCGTTACCGCAGCTTCAATACGCTCGATCGTTTTCACTTTTACCGTTTCTGTCTGTGAATCACCGAAGATTGACTTCGTGATAAAGAAAGCGATAACAACGCTCACCGTTGCAATCAGCAGAATCATTGCTATATCTGTCTTTTTCATCGCTTTACCACCTTATCTTCAAGCTGAATCGTCTTCGCTGGCTCAAAGAACGCCTTGCCCTGAACGGTCATTTGTGGACCCGTTCCCTGAATTTCAACACGAAGGTTGGTTATCTCAATGGTACGGATTGAGCGTTCGAGGTTTGTCAGTACCGCCTTCAAGGCGTCTTGGCTCCCCTTCACGACGAACTGGAAGGTAATTTCACCACTTGCCGCACCCGAGCCGGTTGAGGCGTCGACCGACGAATCGTCACCCGTGATTGTTTCAATGCCAATTACTGGGTCAACTTGAAGTGATTCAATTGAAAGGCCATTAATACCGGTCAAAAGCTTGTTCTGAAGCGAGGCCCCGAGTGCAAATGAGTTTGCCTCTGATGGTAAAGCGTCAAGGATTACCTGTACCGCTTGGTCGCTTTCGTTTGCTTTGACAGTTGAAAGTGCGGCGTTCGTATCAAGCACTCGAATCTCCTGTTCGAGCTCATCAACAACTGAGTTGTTGTGCGCGAGTGTCGTCACCGTTGATTGCTTCTCGCCCAGTACCTTTTCGTTGTACAAAAGCTTCTGTGTCATAAAGATTCCCACAACAAGTGCTGAGCCAACGAGTGCCGAAGCGACAGCGATCCAGATGAACATTGTCTTGTTGGCGTTCGCGATTTGTGTTCGCTTGCGAATTGCTACTTCATTTCCTGGTTTCATCTTACAAATCCGTCGCCCTTTCCGTAAACACGCTCTTTGGAATACCAAGGTATGAGTCGGTAACGTTACCGTCAATACTTAGGCGGAAGGTTGGCGCGGCAATATCCGGCGAGAACAATTCATCGGCATAGTTGAAGGTAAGAGTAAACCTGAGTACCTTTTGGTTTTCAGCGTTTGAGCCGTAGCTTGTGTCGGTCACACTAATGTCATTTGCAAGCTTTACCGTCTGCTCTTCACCTTCGTTGTTGTAGACAATCACAGCGCTATCGATGGTCTTCTTAAAGACTTCCATCGAGTCGTAGCCGCGGGTCTGACCTTCAATACGAATACTTGATTCCTCGGCATCGATTGCAATTTGTGAAACCTGCACATCGTTTGGTGCCGGTGGAATAACCGCGGCAAGCACATCAAACATACGAGAGTCCATCTTCTTCTGGCTATTTAGCTCGGAAATTTTGGTGAGCTGGTTTTGAATCGTAAGAATCTTTGAAAGGTCTTCTTCTTTCGCGAGTGTTTCGCTGCCTTCTTTAATTTGCCCATCAAGAATTGCACTTCGTACGGTTTGTACACCGAAGACATAGAGCACCAAGGCTACAACGAGCCCGGCTGCAATAATACTTGTAAGGATTGAGACTGAAATCACGGTTGCACGAGTGCGCTGCGCCCGAAGGAGCTCACGCTTTACGTCAGGAATCAGATTGATTTCAATCATATCTTATTCCTCCGCTGCGCAAGGCCGATGGCAATTGAGAACTCAGACGCAACAGGCATAAGCTGCTGTTGGTCAGCTTGAGACACGCGCACCTTCTGCCATGGGTTGGCAATTGAAGATTGAACGCCTGTTTTCGCACTGACATATTCACCAAATCCAGGCACCACTGCACCGTAGCCAGAAAGCAGAATGCCGCCCACTGGGGTGTTTGGGTAACGCGTCTGGAAGAACTTGATCGATTTCGTCAGTTCCACTGCGAAACTATCAAGGGTTCCCTCAATAGCACGGTAGACCTGCCCTTCAAGGCGGTCTGGCGCAAGACCAAACTTCAGAATAAATTGACGCGCTTGATCTTCTTGTACGTTAAGGTTCTGTACCGCAGCCTTCACCAGAGAGCGCACACCGGTTGGAATGGTACGAACGAGGCGCGGTGCGTCACCAAAGGTAATCGCAAGGTCGGTTGAGAGTTCACCGACGTTAATGATAAGCCGTGCGTCCGGCACGCCAGATGGAAGGAGTGAGCGGATCATCGCAAGTGGGTCTGGCTCGGCAGCAATAACATTCAAGCCAAGGTTTTCGATAAACTCAAGACGCTCTTCGGCATAGGCGTTTGCGGTGCTTGCAATCAATACTTCTTGCATCTTAGGGTCGTGCAGTGAAGTACCGAGGAGTGCCCAGTCTACCTTTGCTTCGTTCACCGCCATCGGAATGTATTGGTCAACCTGGTACTTAATAGTGTTGCGAAGCTCGTTCTCTGGCATAACTGGCACTTCGATAACGGTAGTGAAGGTCTTGCTTGAAGGCAGGCCAATGACAACGTTCTTCGTCTTGATACCGCTCTGCCCTACTGCGGTCATAATGACTTCGCCAAGTTTTCGAAGCGCCTCAGGAGATGAAGAGCTGGTAAGTTTGTCGTCGAGTGGCGCGTACCCAAAATGAGTCAACGTATAGTTGTCAGGCCCACTTGAAGATAACTGAACTACTCGAACAGCATTTGTGCCAATGTCTAGTGCAAAGAAGTCGCCCACGCCGTGTACTGCCATATTGTCCCTCATTATACCGAAAGCATAGGCGGAATAGCAAGGAGTTTTTATCTAGAAACGTGGCGGTAATTCCGTCACTGCTGCCGTCGGGAGACGACCAGTGCCGGGACTGTACCCACTCGCCCAAACATAGGCGTCGGCGCGAAGGTTGATGACCTCTGCTGGGTTACCCGATGCAGTACCAGTATCCGCTCCTGCAGTTCGTCGCAAAATAAGGTGATTCGCCGAAACGGGACCATTGATTGTCAATTTTAATCCACACTGACCAGCATGTGGTAAAGTAGCCTCATTCACACCGCCAGCGCCACACGTATTGACTCGCCCGTTCGCTCCGGAACCGGTGGCGATAAGCCAGGCATCTACGTTCTCAACGTTATCAGCAATGATGATATTACGCGCAATAATCACGACCTGTGGCACCTCTGCAATACTGTGGAGATCGTCGCTTGTGTAGCGAATATTGTCGCTGATTGTAACATCGGTATTTGGTGCATTAATAATGATTGATCGTCCGACGCCAATGTCACCACCGCCCACAACTGAAAGCGTATTTGGCGTAACCGTGTACAGCCCTGCCATATTGTCCCCTATCAAGCTGACTCCACCCGTCGTAATGCGCGGTGTTGTTGGAGAAATTGGGAAGCGAGCCGCAATATTTGGACTTGTGGTTGTATGGGCATAGTTCCCCACATTACTTGCGCTACAGGTTGGATTACCGCCGTTCGTGAGCGTCAAAAGGCTCAGACTACACAACACACCGGTTGGTGCACCGCCGACATACGCCGAACCCGACGCCATATTCACGACGCTTCCATTGGCGATAATGCCGTACTCAGCCCAAGAACCATAGTACGTACTTGAGGTTGGTCGAGAGACTGAGGTGTCGACATTCGAAGTTCTCGTTGGATTTGAGGCAGAACCGCGGCCAACAATTAGGTCACCTCCAAGCACCTGCACTTTTGGCTTTTTCGCAATCACCACACACACCGGTGCGCTATGGCGCCAGTGATTGTTGGTATTCGTATTTGTGAACGGCCGCACCGAGAGCGCGTAACACTGGCGAGTACCCACCGCCAAGTCTTGAGCCGTATCGTCGAAATCTGGCAGGTTGGTAATACTACTTCCGAAATTCCGCGAGGTGCCCGCAACCGACGAGGCTCCGTTACCATAATGAGCATTCGGATCGGTTCCATTGTCTTGCTGGGTTGTTGGGAACGTTGCTGATGGACCGGCAGTAAAGCGTGACAGTTGCCACGTCACACCCGAGGCAGAACCACCACCACTCGACGACACCGATGATGACACAGTCATAGCCTGGCTCGATTCAACAGAACCCGAAGGGTTCACCGATACTGCAGGAGTTAATGTATAGGGGGGCATTTGCTCACGAATAATCGTAATAGGCACCGCTGCGGTCATACAGGTACCTGTAACACTACTTCCGTTGCTTGAGAAGCAGCGATACACCCCTACGATGACCGTCTGAACACCATCGGAGGTTGTGTTATTTGTCGCCAGCCCAGATACGTTAAGGGTGCCTGGCAACGAACTTCCCTGAGTTGACCATCGATAAGTTTGGCCAACATAAGAGCCTCGATACAAGACAGAGCCGTGAATCTGGAGTCGCCATGATTCAGGATAGTTACCGCCATCACTATTTGGAGCGGTGTTTACCGCCCAAATACCACCATAGACTCCCCCTCCATTTCCACAGGAAAAGAATGAACCGCGAATATTAACGCTAACGGATGTTTGGGTAGCTCCCACATACACACCAAGTGCGTAGTAGCCATCGCTCGTATCGGCAGCGCTGGTGTTATTAAACCAAATGGCACCCTGCACGACACGTGACGGGTTTGAGGCGTCGAAACAGTCGTTATAGGCACGCGCCTCGTCACTGTTACATGCATATCGCGTCGTCGTACACACCACGGCAAGTGCGGAATGTGAATTAAATGCTATATTCGCAGCAAAAACACTAAAGAAAAAAAGGCCAATCGCCAAAAGAGACTTAGGATTTTTCACCCAAGTCTTAGCCATTACCCTGCACCGTCTCGTTACTCGGAAGTGGTGCGTCGGCAGCTTCAAGCTGCTTCGCGGTACTTTGAATCGCTTCAATTCCCTGAGGGTTTGCAAGCTGACCAGTCAGGTATGCGCCCTGATTCGCAAGAGTTGTCAAAATTGCCGCCAGTCGCTTCGTTTCGTCAATGTCTTTTGTAAATGAAGCGTAACTAAATTGCATATACACGCATGTTGGGTCGGCGTTATTCGAGTCAGCCGCCTTTGCTTTGTCTGAAGCTTGCTTCAATGACTGCGTATATTCTTCAAGTGAGGTTTTCTTAAAGCTTTCGTTATACTGCCCGATGAAGCTCTGGCAAACGCTTTTGCCGTCCTTTGCTTCTTGCGTTGCAACGGCAAACGTAATCTTGTTGGTCGTATAGAGCCAGGCCAACGCTCCAACGGCACCCGCAAGCAACACGCTAAGAATAATAATTGCCACCACCGATCCCTTTTTATTCCCCTTTTGCTTCTGAGGCGCGGGTGCTGCGCTCGGCTGCGGGAATTGTTCCGAAGTATCCATTACCAGTTAGTATAGGAAACCGTAAGCGCGATTGCAAGTAAGTTATATCAGAGTAATCCTCCCCTCTCTATCTGTTATAATGAAGGCATGAGTCTTTCTATTGGTATCGTTGGCCTGCCAAATGTTGGCAAGTCGACACTTTTTAACGCGTTAACCGACAACAGTATTTTGGCGGCTAACTATCCTTTTGCAACTATTGAACCAAATACTGGTATTATTGCCGTGCCCGACGCACGACTTTCTGTGCTTCAAAAAATGTATTCAGCCGACAAGCTGATTCCTGCAACCGTCACCTTCGTAGATATCGCCGGCCTTGTTGCTGGTGCGAGCAAGGGTGAAGGGCTTGGCAATAAGTTCCTTGCGAATATCCGCGAGTGCGACGCCATTGCTCACGTGGTGCGCGCCTTCGAAGACCCTGATGTCACCCACGTCAACGACCGTGTTGACCCCCTAGCTGACATGGAAATCATTAAAACCGAGCTGATTCTTGCCGACCTTCAATCTATTGAGCGTCACATCCCAAAGCTCGAACGTGAAGCAAAGGCCAATCCAAGCGCGCGTGGTCAAATTGAAGAGCTCAAGAAGCTGCAAACCGAACTTGAATCAGGCAGGCTTGCCGTTGAAGTTGAGGGCATTAGCACCGAGACCCTTCAAGGCCTTCAGCTTCTCAGTGCAAAACCAGTAATTTATGTGTTCAACGTTGATGAGTTCACCCTTGGAAACGATGCGCGAAAGCAAGAGCTTGCAGAACTCGTTGCCCCTGCCGATAGCGTGTTTATCTGTGCAAAGCTCGAGGAAGAACTGCGCGGCCTTACCGACGAGGATGCCGCCGAACTCCTTGAGTCATACGACGTGAGTGAATCAGGCTTGTCGCAACTTGCTCGTGTCGCCTACCACACACTCGGGCTCCAAAGCTACCTTACTGCTGGTCCAAAAGAAGTGCGCGCCTGGACAATCAAACAAGGCTCGACTGCCCCACAGGCAGCCGGCGTCATTCACACTGAC
Source organism: uncultured Candidatus Saccharibacteria bacterium (assembly GCA_946480535.1). The sequence continues at coordinate 25,478 of CAMLKA010000002.1, forward strand.
TTTGAAAAGGGCTTCATTGCTGCACAAATTGTTGATTACGATGACCTTATCGTGAACGGAAGTGAAGCTGCGGCCAAAGCGGCCGGCAAGGTACGCACTGAAGGGCGCGACTATATTATGCGTCCTGGCGACATTGTTGAGTTCCGCTTCAACGTGAGCAAATAAATATATCCAGAAATTGAAGAGGACCCGGCAAAGCCAGGTCCTTTTTCGTTCAATCCAAGCCCTTTCTTCCCGCGGGCCGCTCCTTCGCTATAAGCTAGGGGGCGACCCGCGGGTGAAATGGGTTGAGAGTTACTTCTGCACGGCCGAAGACAGCTGGAAGACCAGCGCGCTGTTCTCCATTGTTTCTCCGGCGGCGTTGCGCTCACCACCACTGTTGCAGGTAATGAGCACAATGCGGCCAGGAACGACCGCCGTGATGGTCTCGTTTTTCGGAAGCTCACCCTTACGGAGGTTAAAGCTCTCTTCCAGGACGTAGGTCAGGACCTCCGTCGGTGTTTCGATGACCATCGTGTCTCCACGAACCAACATGTCATAGACGACCGAGCAAATGGCGGTGCCATCGGCATGGTCATGACAGTACAGGTACACGGTGTTCGCGGCCGAAGCCGTGAGCGCGCTTCCGACAGGATAGCGCATACCGTCAACGACCTGTGTATCCCAGACGATCTTATACGGATCCGAAGGCTCGAGCGCCTCATACGAGGCGACATTTCCCCCAGCATCCTTATACGTCTTCTGGACAAGTTCGTCGGGCTGCAGCTCCGTAATAGCTGCCTGCGTGATCCCCACCTCTTGCTTGGGAATCGTCAGGGTTGCCCCGGCGAACGTCCAGTCGGCCCACGAGGGGGCCGTCGGGGTTGGTGTTGGCGTTGGAGTAGGTGTCGGCGTAGGTGTTGCCGTAGCGGTAGGAGTGGGGGTCGGCGTCGCTACGGACGGCGACCCCTCACTCCCCTGTACCGATACCCAGGACGGAAGCAGGATGACTCCCACGACCGCGAGGGCGAGCACAGCGATTGCACCGAGAACTCGGTCAACCCACCGCCACGGCTGACGCCGAGCGCGATGTGATGCCCGAGTCTCGAGCATCAGCGGTTCGAAGCCAGCCGACGGCGGACGACGACTGCCGCGATCCCCAGGGCCACCGCGGCCCCGAGCGCTCCGAAGAGCACGACGGTCAGCGCGCGCGACGCGGACGACTGGATCTGGGAGCTGACACTGGCCGCCTCGGTCGTCTCGACCGTGGCGCCCTTCAGACCCTTCACGATGTCACCGGTCGCACCCGGACGCACGTTGTTCGTCCCGGGGACGGACGGCGCGGCCGGCTGCTGCGGCTGGGCCGCGGGCGGGTTCGAAGCGGGCGGGTTGTTGGCCGGCGGGTTGGTCGTCGGAGGCGTCACCGGCGGGTTGGTTCCCCCGTCGGTGGTGCACTCCTCGGTGACCACCAGTGCCGAGCCGGCGTACAGGCCGTTGAGCACGATCGCGAACTCGACCTCACCCACCGGCACGGGGCCGGTGAACGAGAACTGGCCGCTGGCGTGCACGGTCTGCGTGCCCGACAGCTTCACGTCCTCGCCGTAGGTGACGTCGAGCGACGCCGGCGCGTTGCCCTCGGGGAGGACGACGTTGACGTTGACGACCGCGTTGGGCGCACCCTTGATGCAGCCGAGCGACGAAGCCGTGATCGACTCGATCGACGGCGGGACCACCTCGGGTGCCTCGCAGCCCTCCCCGTCGGGAAGGGTCACGTTGACCGTCTGGTAGACGTTCTCGACCGAAGCCGCGTAGACGGCGACCGAGTAGGTGCCGTCCTCCAGGGCGATGAAGGTCGAGATGCCGTCCTGACCGGACTGGCCGGAATCGAGCGGCTCCTCGTACTGCGACGAGCCGTCGATCAGGACGCCGGCGACGGACGTGCCGGTGAGCGCGAACTGGGCGTCCACCTGGACACCCTGCGTCTCACCGTCACACGCGGCGGCGATGTTGATCGAGATCGCCTCGATGCCACCCTCGCTACCTCCGCCCGGATCGGCGTAGGCCGGGGCGGAAGCGAGGACGACCGCCGCGGTTGCGGCGGCTGCTCCGATGAGCAGGGAACGAATGCGGGACATCCCACACCTCTTTCTCTCTTGGATGAAGGCTTCCTACGGGAGGAAGGCCGTTGGGAACGAACGGTCACGATAGAGTGTCTTTATGCAAGACGCCCCCTCCCGTAACACTAGGGTGGATTATATCATAAAAACCTTAAAAAGTAAAGATTTAGAGCACTCGTAACAGATAGAACCGTTCGCGGTTCCCCTTTGATCCAGCCACTTCGCTATCCCGCTTGTCTTGAATAACAAAAAAGTCTTTTGCCCAAAGCTCAAAATCTTTCAAGATCTGACGGCGAACCCCGTCATTTTTAATAATCCCCTTATTGGTTTGGTACTTCCCTGCCTCAAATTGCGGCTTCACCATTGCAACAATTTGCGTATCTTTGGTTGAAAGCTCACGGGCAATATGAGGGAGAATTTCACGAAGGCTAATAAATGACACGTCGATAACGACAATGTTTGGACGATCCGCTGCGGCAAGCATAAAGTCTCGAATGTCAGTTTTTTCATGGAGCTCGATTTTTTCGTTGTCGTGAAGACTTGGGTGAAGTTGGTCGGTTCCAACATCAACTGCGTACACTTTCGCAGCTCCGTTTTGAAGTGAATAATCAGTAAATCCACCCGTACTGCTGCCGACATCAAGCACTACCATATCCTTGAAGCTGAGGCCAAGCAGCTTCGCAACACTGGCGAGCTTTAGCCCCGCCCTGCTGACGTATTGCTCGTTTGTATGAAGCTTAATATCCGACTGCTCGGTCACAAAATGGCCAGGCTTTGTGATTTCGCGGCCGTCAACCGTCACTTTCCCAAGCTTAATCCAACTCTCCGCCTGAGAGCGCGTTGGGACAAGTCCCCTACTGGTAAGTTCTGCGTCGAGTCGTCGCTTTGTCATAATTTCTATTCCTGTGACGCCTTAATAATACGTGCGTCCGTGCTCATTTCGGCACCCTTTAACCCTATTTTAGCAATAATCCGCCACGTGTCGGTTTGTCCAAGCTTCTCGGCGACAGAAAAGCCGCCAATCTCAATACTGTCACCCGTTTCAAGCCGTGAATCGCCTTCTTTGATTGAGAAGTGCGGATTGTACGGAGTGCGAAATGTTTTCGAGTGTGGCAAATGGTGTAGCACCGCCACGAGCTTTCGATGGACCGCCAAAAGCCGCTCGTTATGGACAAGTCGTTTTACGGGTATATCGCGGTTTTCACCAAAATAATCTGTCTCCCCTACTGTTGCCATAAACGGCTCCATCGGGTTAATGTATTGGCGCATCTTTTCAGCATATTCCGGCTTAAATTGGGCGCTTACCGGTGGGAAATATGTCATATGTAATGGCCAATCCGCCTTATGAAATGTCTCACCCAATGCAATTGGCTCAACAAAAAACGCCGGGAGGAACTTTCCACCCTGCGTTTCTTGCTCAGCCATACGAGGCTAGTCCTTCTTCCGTTCGCGGTATGCGCCGGTTTCTGTATCAACAGAAAGAACGTCCCCAACCTTGATGAATGCTGGAACCTTGATAACAAGGCCCGTTTCAAGGGTTGCGTCCTTAAGAACGCTACTGGTTGTATCACCCTTTACGACGTCTTCAGTGTAGGTTACTTCAAGGTAGAGGTTCTTTGGAAGCTCTACGTTAATAACCGTCCCTTCAAAGAATTGCAGTGAAAGGTTGTCGCCTTCCTTAAGGTATGGTGCCGCGTCGGCACATACATCAGCAGGCAGTTGGAACTGCTCGAAGGTGTTTGGCTCCATAAAGTAGAAGTTATCAGCGTCTTTATAGAGGTATTGTACTGTTTGGTAGCTCACCTCTGCTGAATCAACTTTTTCCTGACCCTTGTAGGTCTTTGGAATCACCGCACCGTCGATGAGGTTTTTTAGGCGAACGTTCACGATGCTTCCACCGCGTCCCATCACCTTTTGGTTGTAGTCTATAACCTTAAAAGGCTTGCCGTCTATTTGGACGACAACGCCTTTCTTGAGGTCAGTTGGTTGCAACTGAGCCATAATCGATTACCCTTGTGCTACGAATGGTAGTAATGCAAGGTGACGAGCACGCTTGATAGCAACGGCGAGTTGACGTTGTTGCTTCGCGCTAAGGCCTGTCTTTCCTACTGGTTCGATTTGACCGTAGATGTTTACGTAACGCTGCAAAGTCTTTACATCTTTGTAGTCAAAGTATGCAGGCGTATCTTTCTTCATGCGTTTTGCCATTATATTCTTCTCCTGTTCTTTCTAGCGCTCGGGCGACCTAGAAAGGAATTTCGCTTAAATCAATTGGTTTGTCATCGATGTCTTCAATTACGACATCTTTTGAGGTGTTACGAGAGTTTGAGCTCGCAGCTGGTGCGCTTGAAGCACCTTCGCCACCATTAGGGCCATCGAGGAAGGTTACGTCGGTAGCAACAACTTCAATACGAGATTGCTTCTTACCGGTTTCCTTGTCGTCCCAAGTATCTTGACGAAGACGACCCTGTACGAGTACACGGCGACCCTTCGCAAGGTACTGCATGACGAGCTCGCCAAGCTTTTCCCACGCGGTTACGTTAAAGAAATCTGCAGCGTCTTCTTGGCCACCGCGGTCAACTGCAATACTAAAGCTTGCAATTGTCTTACCCGTGGTAGTAGTGCGCTGTTCTGGATCGCGAGTAAGGCGTCCCATCAGAATTACTTGGTTAATGCTTCGTGCCATGTTGTATACTCCCCTCTATCTCTCGTTGAAAAGCCTTAGGCTTCTTCTTTAGTTTCGTTGTCGTCTGAAGCTTCAGCTTTCTTAGCTTGCTCTGCAAGTGCAGCGCGACCCTTCGGGTCAACCTTTACCAAGAGGTAACGGATAACTTCGTCGGTAATATTAAGTGTGTTGCTGATTTTGAGTGGTGCGTCTGCTGGAAGTTCGACATCCATGTATACGTACACTGCAAACTCTTCACGCTTGATTGCGTATTGGAGCTTCTTTTTACCCCAGTTGTCCTCACGGACGATGGTACCACCTGCGGTTGTAACGATGTCACGAACCTTAGCGAGTGGTGTTTCCAAATCTGCTTCGAGATCTGGGTGGATAAGAACGGTAAGTTCGTATTCCTTCACTAGTGTCTCCTTTTGGAATCTGTACGCAAGCCTAGTGCGGCCGCAGTAACAGATGCTTACCCTTATTCCATTTGTCACCTCGCGTTGAGAAATGACGGTAAGCTTGAGTTGATAACAGTGGTAATTATACCGTAGATTGCCTTCTTTTGCAAGGAGGCTACCCCTTAGTATAGGTACCGAAGATTCATTAGTTCTTTAATTGACGCGCAAACCGCCAAAACAAGGCTTACGCTGCGTCGTCCGCTTCAATACGGCGGCGATATGCGTAGCGCACGCCAAACCCGATGAGCCCCAACACTACAAGCGCAAGAATCACCTGGCCAGCGTAGAAAGAAATCGCTCCATCACCCTGGGCTGCAGTCGCGCCAAGAACGCCCGTATTTGGCGCTGTAGCACCGCCAGAGCCTCCCGAAGATGATTCGCCACCATCACCAGCGCCGCCTGGAGCACTCAGTGGTGTTGCGAATGCCCGTGCGTAATTGCTAAAGACAATTTCGTAGTTGCTCAGCGAGGCAATGCCCGTGATGTACACCGCGCGCCCTGAAGGCGTAAATGCTACCGATAAGTCATACGCTTCGTCGTCTGAAACCAGTAACTCGTCTTCAAACGCATCGCCATCCGTAGAGATCGCGAGGCTCGCCCAAGTCGCCCCACCGTCTTCAGTGTAGTAGCGTACGGTATTTGAGTTCGCAGAGAATCCGTAACGAGCAATGAATGACATATGCTGCTCGTCGTTCGAGGCATCAACAAGCATAAGGCCACCAAATCCATCGATTGTTGAATTGTCGTACATGTCCGCCATCGGCAATGACTTCGGCATAGCCGCCATCGCGGAGGTCCACGTCGCACCTAAGTCTGTCGACTTATAGATTGGACCTGATGTATAGGCATACGTTGAAATATACGAAGTACCATCGTTCAGAATCAACACGTGCGCCATGTCACCTGCGTCTTGACCATCAGGTAAGGTAACGTTCGTCCACGTCTGTCCGTTATCGTCCGAAATCGCAACGCGTCGCGCGCCGCCCCATTCTGAAGCAATCATATACTGTCCGTTGTCTGACATGTCTACCGTGTACCAGCGACCGCCGCCAATCGAGCTGAGCGTGCTCCAGGTTGCGCCACCGTCGCGCGAGATATAGAGCGTCGCGCCACTGAGCAGAATCGTCTGACCATCCTCTGAAATTTTCAGTTCATGTGGCGTTGCGGTTGATTGTGGAATGGTCGCCAGACCTGTCATTGGATTACTTTGCCACGTCGCACCATCATCGGTGCTCGACTCTACCGCCCAGCCACTGACCGCACAAGAACCAGGGTCACCACAAGGATAGTAATCGTGGGCAAACCAAATCGTCCCGTCGTCATTAGCATCAAGCGCGTAATCGGTGCTATCCACCACCCCGTCGGCAACAACACTCGAAATATCAATCACCGTCTTAGGCGCGAAGGTCCTTCCCCATGGCGTCCAGCCACCGTCAGCATTTTGCGCGCGCACCCTAAATTCGTACTGCACGCCGCCCGTCAAACCATTGACAGTGTAGCTCGTTGCAGTCGGTGCAATTGCCTGCGAAGCAGATGTCCACGTACTCGCGCCTGCCTGGCGGTACGAAACTTCTTGAGTAACAATCGTGTCCGATGGGTCGATGAGCGCCGGAAGCGTCCATGACACTGTTGCCGAATTAATGCCCGCCGTAGCAGAGACGCCTTGAATCGCCTGAGGGTTAAAGCCATACTTTGCAATTGCCAAGTATGCATCCTCGCGTGCCGCCAGGAAGGTGCTTCCATCTGCCGACATAAGGGTGTTTATGTCCCAGAAGTAATTAATGCCCTCAATGTTATCTTGTTTTACGAATGTCGCTCCACCGTCAATTGAGGTCAGGACAGTACCATCACCTCCACTTACCCCTATTCGCATACCGTCTTCGGACATCGAGAACTGTCCAACATACCAGCTTCCATAGAAGTAGTTATAATTACCCCCTACGGAAACCGCAGAAGTACTGCGTGTCCAGTTCGCGCCGTTATTGGTTGAAACGTACGCGTAACTTGAGCCCGAGTCAGAGGCGATGAGGCGCGTGCCATCCGGTGAAACGCTCGCACGCCAATCGCTCCCCCATACACCGGTGTATGCAGTAGAAATAATAGTGCTGATGTTCGTCCAGCTCGCTCCAGCGTTCGCCGTATACAGAAGAACGTCACTCGTCGTTGTTGCGGTCATCTTCTGGCCATCGTCTGAGATGCTCTGAATTTCATTGAGGACATACGCCGTTGCCGGAAGTGTCCAGGTAGTACCGCTGTTCGCGCTTAACGTCGGCTTTCCGCTTGTATTGATGGTCGCCATAAATTGCCCATTACTGCTCACAAGAATCTTACGCAGTACGTTCTTCGACGCAGGACCTGTAATGGTCGCCCAGGTTGCTCCCCCATCTTGTGAGCGCAAGTAACAATCGGTATTCGTTGACGTGCGGCCTGGCATAATAAAGGTCTGTCCATCCGCAGATACCGAAAGGTTCGTCGATGGCTCACCGTACAGCTTGTCTGGTGAACATACTTGGAACGTGGCCGACATGCTGGCAATATTGTTTCCAAGAACATACTGCCAACTCGTACCATTATCAGTTGATCGAACCGGATAAATCCCCCCTGCATCCGACGTTTCGCCACCGTTCGAAATGATACCGTATATCGTTGAGCCGTCCTGCGAAAGCGTTACAGGCGTCACACCCGTCTTCTCGGCATGAAGGCTCCACGTTGCCCCACTATCGGTTGAGCGGAAATAGACACCCGAGTAATAGAACGACGTCAGAATAGAACCATTATTCGAAATTTGAAGGCTATTGTAGAGTTCAAAGTTGAACGGAATTGGCGTTGCTCTCTGCTGCCACGACACGCCGTCGTCAACCGATGACCACATGCTCTGACCACCATGAATATCGTTATGATCAAACAGGTACATTTTAGTGCCGTCCTGGCTCATACGAATATTCGGATACCCAAGCCCGGCAGCGACAGGTCGTACATTCCAGGTTGTTCCACCATCTTTCGAAATCATCACCTGATAATTCGTAACTGTTTCGGTCATCCAGTCATAGGTGTCGTACGATCCCATGATAATGGTCTGGCCATCCTCTGACATCTGCGAAGTACTCCAATCGATGTTTGGAACTACAGGAGTTGTCAGCTGATTCCAGGTCACGCCCGCGTCGGTTGAAACATAATCATCTGAAATCATACGCTGACCATTGCTACTCACCCAGGTAGGCGTCCAATCAAGGTATTCGTACGTCATTCCCCCATCGCGCGAAACCGTATCGGAGCACACAATAATTTGACCATCGTTTGAAATAGCACTCATGTAATCACATTGCATCGTGTAATTCGTGTCGTTACCGCGCTGTGCCCATGTTTGACCGCCATCACTCGAGACAAACGTTTGTGGCTCTGGGTCGGCATACCCAGCTTCAACCCAAATACGCTGTCCGTTCGCGCTGACGGCAATACCTGTAAAGAACTCGAAATGCTTTGTCGTGCTTGGGTTTGAAATAGTCCACGTTGCACCACCGTCATGTGAGATTTTCACCTCGGATGGTGAGGCGTAGGCAATTGTTTGCCCATCTTTTGACACCGCCTGCTGTCCATCATTACCGGTATCGGTGACTTCATTCATTTGCCCTGGGTGCTGCGCAACCCAATTCCAGCCACCGAGTGCGTATGAATCGTTATATTGAAAAAGCACGCTGGTAAAGGTTTGTCCAACAAACCCCGCCAACATGCCAAACGTTGCAAGCCCAATAAAAGCTCGTCGCTTATAGGAACGCGCGACGCTTCGTTTCTGAACCCCTATTCTCGTTTTGATTTTCATCGGCCTCTATCTGTGGTGGACCGTTTTACACTACTGCTTACGCTTGAATATACCTTGCGCAGTTCATTCTGTCTAGTTTTTCTAAGAATTGGCTAGCTGAGGTCTTCGTCGTCGCTATTGCCGCCAGTACCAAATACCTCGTCGAGGCTTGAGACAAGCACGTCACGTGGTCGCGCACCGTCTGCAGGACCAATAATTCCCTGCTCTTCCATTTCTTCAATAAGTCGTGCTGCACGGGCATAGCCAACGCGGAGGCGACGTTGCAAGAGGCTGGCACTCGCCTTGCCGCTATCAACGACAACCCGCACTGCGTCGGTAAACATGTCGTCGTGGCCATCGGCATTCGTGTCGAAGTCCATCACCACTCCACCCTTGCCGTTCAACTGAACAGGCTGGCTGACAACTTCATCGTTGTATTGTGGAGGCGATTGAAGACGAAGGTGATCAGTAATCTTCATCACTTCTTCGTCAGTTACCCAAGCACCCTGGATACGCTTTGGCTTTGGCATTGCAGCGGTGCTCATAAGCATGTCACCCTGGCCAAGCAACTTCTCCGCACCAATCTGGTCAAGAATGGTTCGCGAGTCTACCTGTGAGGCAACGGTAAAGGCAATACGCGCTGGCACGTTGGCCTTAATAAGACCGGTAATAACGTCCACAGATGGACGCTGCGTTGCAAGTACCAAGTGAATACCAACGGCACGAGCCTTCTGCGCGAGACGCACAATGAGGGCTTCAACATCACGGGCCGCCACCATCATAAGGTCGGCAAGCTCGTCGATCACAATCACGATGTATGGCATGGCACCATTTTCGTGCTGCTGTTCGTGGCCCTCTTCGTCCTGAACAACAATTTTGGTTTTGCCATTTTGCACCATTGAGTTGTACGTCTTAATGTCTCGCACCTTGTGTTCAGCAAGCAGCTTGTAGCGGCGCTCCATCTCGTTTACTGCCCACTTAAGGGCACTAATGGTCTTCTCTGGCTCGTTAATAACAGGCGTAATAAGGTGAGGAATATCCTCGTATGGCGCCATTTCCACTTGCTTAGGGTCAACCAGAATCAGCTTCATCTCACTTGGCGCATTGCGATACAGAAGGCTTGAAAGCAAGGTGTTAATCATCACCGACTTACCAGAACCAGTCTGACCAGCGATAAGAAGGTGCGGCATCTTGTTGAGCTCACCTACAACGGCGTCACCAGCAATGTCCTTACCGATGGCAAAGCCGAGCGGCTCTGAGCTACTCGTCCACTGCTTGCTGGTAAGAATCGAGTGCATACGTACATCGGCCGCCTTACGGTTTGGCACTTCAATACCCACTGCCTTTTGGCCAGGGATTGGTGCTTCCATACGAAGGCTCTGTGCGGCCAAGTTAAGGGCGATGTTCGTTTCAAGCTGGGTAATCTTGGTAAGCTTGACGCCACTTGGTGGACGAAGCGTATACTGCGTGACCTTAGGGCCAATGTTGGCGCCTTCCATTTCAACGGAAATGTTAAATTCCGCCAAAGTATCTTTAATGATTTGCGCGTTCTGCTGTACGTCACCAGCGTCGGCTGGAGATTGCTTCTTCTCGAGGAGATCAAGGCCAGGTGCTTTCCAGTTAGGGTCACTGACCGCAACCAGTGCTGCTTGGTCTTCAGCGGCTTTGTCTTTTTGAACACTATTTTTAAGCGAACCAAGGTGCGCGCTCTTCTTACCCTTCTCTTCGGCAGGGTCGAGTGTTGAAACCCCGGCGTTCACCGTAAACTCGGCCATTGCGCTCTTACCCTTTGGTGCGTCGAGGGTTGCAGCGTTACGCATTACCTTCACATTCTCTTCTTGTTCGCTATTGTCGCGACGAGATACTTCCCAAAGCTTCTTAATAATCGTGAATGGTGAAGTGCGAGTAATGAAGAGTGCAGTAAGAAGAATAAGGACGATATAAATAAAGGCAGCCACACCTGGCTCAACCAGCATGAGCATTCCGCTGTTGACGGTATCGCCAACAAAGCCACCCGTCGTCTCGCCTTCCGAGTTCTTCAAAAGACCAAAAAGACCCGCTACCCATACCAATTCAAGGACGGTTGCGAGTTTCATAACAAATGGAATGCGGTTATTTTCCGCGCGGAAAATTTCTACGGCAATGTAGATAAAGACAACTGGCACCACATAGACACCATACCCAATAGTCGCCATAGTAGCGTCATTGAGCCAGTTAAGGACTTCGCCCCCTAGACCAAACCAGCCAAGAATAATAAGCAGCGAGAAGACAATCAGAAGAACGGCACCAACTTGTGCCCAGAAGCCCTCAGGGAGAACATGCTGTGGAGCGTTGTTCGTTACCCTCTTTTTGCTTGCTGATCGTTTTTTCTTTTTCGCCATGCTGTGTTTCATTATACGGGGTTATGCCCCTTAAGCTATAGGCATATTATAGCAAAATTTACCACATTTTGCAAGAGGCTTATGGTTGTGTTTCGTTAGAGGCGGATTATAGTGGGGGTATCGCCCAAAAGTGAGCGGTTCGAACTTCTACAAGAGAGGCCGGTGACGGTCATGTGGCAAGACTTTTTCAAAGGACTCCTTCAGGGTGGCCCACTGCGCTACCTCGGTGTCGCAAGTGCAGAGGTCGTCAGCGATGACGGCACCGTTCGCCGCATCAACATCAATGACAAGCAGTACATCCGGTGCATCGACCGGCTCCTACCAGTCGTGGAGACCACCGCCCTGGAAGTAGCTCCGCTCGAGCGCTTCGTCATTACAGTGGACGCGGAGAGCGCCATGTTGATCATGGACGATCCGGAAAAGTTCGCGATGATATTCCACATGGAGCTGCTGAGGCAACAGCTCTCAACGAACATCATCCTGAGCGAATACGTCTCCGGCCCGCCGGCCCAGCTCACGTTCATGCGCGGCTCGCCCGCCACCTCAACTCCGCCCTAGAGCGTCGCAGGCTTCAAAATGGAAGACTCCGCTCGTAAAGGGCGGAGTCTTCCATTTTTAGGGGCTCGTATTAGTAGCCGCGTGCCTCAGAACGCTGGCGAGGCTCAGTAGCTTCGCTATCAGGCACCTGGGGTGCTGGGAACTTCTTTGGTGCTGGGCGCTTAAATGGCGCTTCTTCACCTTCGACAACCGGCTGGTCACCTTGCGTCTGCTGCGGGCGTGGGCCACGGTTGTTGCCATTTGGGCGGCCACCATTTGGACGGCGACCTTGCTGGCCACCCTCACCGCGGTTTTGCTGACCCTCGCCATTGTTTGGCTTACCACCACCTCCGATTTCATTCACTACTGGAATAACAATTGGGGTGCGGCGGGTTTGGTCGTACAGAACGTGGGTCAGTTCGTCCTTAATTTCCTTCTTCACAACATCAAGGTCGACCTTGCGTCCGTTAAAGGTACGAGCAACCTTTTGCTTGAGGTACTGACGGATGATTCCCATGAGCTCTTCGCTGTCGCGGAGGTAAATGAACCCGCGGCTAATGATGTCAGGGCTGGTAAGCAGGCGTCCGCTTCCCTTTTGCACCGTAAGGACCACCACGAAGATACCTTCGCTGGCCATGTGAATACGGTCTTTCAATACTACTTCTGAAACGATTTCGCCAGAGTCGTCGTACATAACGCCACCAACTGGTACGCGTCCTGACTTCTTGGCAGCACCTTGGCTAATTTCAACAACGTCACCACTGTCACACACAAAGATGTTATTACGTGGAATCGCGGCTTCTTTTTCTGCAAGCTCAGCGTTGTGCACAAGCATGTGGAATTCACCGTGAATTGGCATGTAGAACTTAGGGTTAAGGGCATTGATAAGCTTCACGTGGTCGTCGTAGTACCCGTGACCTGAAAGGTGAAGTGGACCAATGCCAGTAAGGTGTGTCTTACCGTTTTGGATAACACCACTACCTTCACGCATGAGGCCGTCTACCGTACGGGTGACGTATTTTTCGTTACCAGGAATTGGGTTTGAGCTAAAGACGATTTGGTCTGAGTTCTTAATCTTAATGAACTTGTGTGAACCATTTGCCATACGGTTAAGCACGGCACTAAATTCACCTTGTGAACCAGTACAGATGATTGTCACTTTCCCGTCAGGGAACTTTACGATATCTTCCATCTTTACAATCACGTCCTTAGGAACGGTGATGGTACCGGTGCGAAGGGCCACTTCAACGTTTTGGATCATGCTGTATCCAGCGAAGGCAACCTTACGGCCGTGCTTCTTCGCTTCGTTCAAAATGATTTGCATACGGTGAATCTGGCTTGAGAAGGCACTAATGATAAGGCGGCTGTTTGGATATTTCTCCATCACCTGCCCCATGCTCTCTTGAATTTCGAATTCACCGTGAGTGTGCGTACCATCTGATTCACAGTTGGTAGATTCGTTCATAAGAAGGGTAATGCCTTCTTTTGTTGCGATTTCAGTAAGACGGTCGAGGTCGAACTTTACACCGTCAACTGGGTTTTCTTCAAAACGCCAGTCACCCGTGTCAACCAATACGCCTTCCGGAGTACGGATAACGACGGCGGTAGCGTCAGGAATTGAGTGGTTCACGCGAACGAGTTCAATACTGAAGTTGTCACCAAGGAATACTTGTTCGTGTGCTTCAGGGTCCATAACGTGGTATTCAGGTTCGTAGCCACTGGTTGCCTCTTCCATGGTCTTTTGCACCATAGCGAGGGTGAACTTTGAACCGTATACCGGCGCTGGAATCTGGTGAATAAGGTGACGGAATGCACCGATGTGGTCAAGGTGACCGTGGGTAAAGACAACTGCACGGATCTTGTGCTTGTTCTCGATAAGGTACGTAATGTCCGGCACGATGTAGTTAATACCTGGGTAGTCTGAACCCGGGAAAAGGAATCCCATGTCAATCACAATGATGTCGTTATCGTATTCGATTGCCATCATGTTCTTACCAATACCCATTTCGCCAAGACCACCAATAGGAATCACGCGAAGGCGTGGGCCTGGGTTGCGAGGCTGCTTCTTTTGGTCGGCTATGCTAAATTGCTTGCCGCCGTAGCCGTTGTAAATTGACTTGTTTACCGGCACGTTAATAACGTGCTGGCTAGCGCGTGCATTCACGTCGTCACTAGTGCGGCGCTGTGCACGGAACACTTCACCACGACGGGTCTGTGTGTTTGCAAGAACAGTGTTGTTTTGCTTTGGGCGCTGTCCGTTTTGACCATTTTGGCCACCACGACCGCGCGGATTTTTTGCAGAATCATCTGCTTGTGGAGTTGCGAGTCTTCGTCCTCCCATAATTGTTGTTTTTCTCCTTTTTGTTAAAAGAGTTCTTCTCGGGTACTTTCTGTTATTGGAACCGAGAAGCTTTCTTTTGTTAACATTTAATTAATTTCGTTATAAGGGTGGGGTTTGAGACTATAGCGTGTGCTATGTGACTGAATTTCCCCTTGAAAGTGTTCTTAGTATAGCAAACCTAGGGTGTTTTGGCAAGATGGGCTCTGCTATCTCGCCTTCGGCGACATAGCACTTCGTCGCCTCGAAAAAGAATGCGAGCATTCTTTTCGCTCGCCTCCTCGTGCTATACTACCCCTATGAACAAGACACTTCTCACCGGCATTAAGCCTACCGGCACCCCCCACGTTGGTAACTTCCTGGGAGCTATTCAGCCGGCTATCCACATGGTCCACGACCACAAACATTCATACCTCTTTATCGCCGATTATCACGCGCTCAACACCGTGCAGGACGGTGCGCGTCTTCATGATTTGACGCTTTCGATTGCCGCAACCTGGCTTGCTTGTGGCCTCGACCCGTCAAAAACTGTCCTGTATCGCCAATCTGCAGTGCCCGAGGTCTTTGAGCTTGAAACTATCCTGAACGCTATTACCCCTAAGGGCTGGATGAACAAGGCGCACGCCTACAAGGCTGCCGTCGACGTAAACACGGCTGAAAATCGCGACCGCGATGACGGCGTGAGCATGGGGCTCTACACCTACCCTATCCTTATGGCGGCGGACATTCTACTCTACAGCGCAGATATCATTCCGGTGGGTAAAGACCAACAACAACACGTTGAAATTGCTCGCGACATCGCACAGCGCTTCAACCACACCTTTACTAGCGACATCCTCACCCTTCCAGAAGCCTTTATTCAAGAAGAGGTTGAATCAGTCACCGGTGTTGATGGCCGCAAGATGAGCAAGAGTTACGATAACGTTATCCCTCTCTTTGCCACCCCTGATGAGTGGCGTAAGGTCGTGAACCGTATTCCAACCGACTCAAGTGCCGTTGAAGATCCAAAGAACGCCGACGATTCGATTCTTTTCCAGATCTACCAGAATATTGCCCATCCCGACCAAGTCGCAACCCTTCGCACGCGCCTTGAGGCTGGTGGCATTGGCTGGGGAGAAGTAAAACAGCTTCTTATTGACGCGCTCGAAGCCCGTTTTGGCCGCTACCGTGACCGCTATAACGAGCTTATGGAAAATCCTGAACAAATCGAGGCCATTCTTGCGGAAGGCGCTGAACGCGCCCAAGCAGTTGCCCGCGCAAAGCTCGCTGAAGTTCGCCAAGCTATTGGCGCAAACTAACTGAAGCTCAGAAATAAAATAACCCGTTTGTTACGGGTTATTTTGTTGGCGGATGTATTCAACTGCTTTCTTGAAGTCTTCGCGAAGCATTGGCTCTTTATTTGGGTCGCGAATCGCGTACGACGGATGGTAAAGCGGAAGAAGCAGGGTCTCCTGCCCACCGACATCAACCTGATGAGGCACGCCGCGAACATCCCCCATGCGCTTTAACCCTGGAATGAAGAACTTCGTTGGAACGGCTCCCACAGTAATAATTGCGCGTGCACCCAAGATTCGCAGCTCCTCGGTAGTGTGCGGCCTATAGGCGCTCTCTTCTTCAGGTGTTGGCGGGCGGTTACTCTTACGCCCAGTGGGCGAAACTTTTGTAGGGTTCCGTTTCACGACATTTGTGATGAATACGCCATCTTGGCGGCTCAATCCATTATCATCAAGGAAACTATCGAGAAGCTGGCCAGCGCGTCCGACAAACGGCTTACCCTGCACGTCTTCATCCTGGCCCGGCGCTTCACCAACAATAACGATATCAGCGTCAGGGTCGCCGTATCCACGAACGAGCTGGCGCGTGGTCGCCTCTAGAGAAGGACAAACGCCCGCCTCAATACGGTCATAAAGAGCGTCGAGACGGGCTTGTTTGTCACTATTCATAGGAGTATTGTACTACTTTTGCTGATCGGTAAGGTAGTCAGCAAGTGCGTCTGCTGAGTCCTTTACACTCAACTCGTCATCACGTGCTTTGAGGGATTCAGAGAAAGTGTCGCTTGCTTCGCTAATGGTGTCTTGTACTTCGTACATTTGGTCACGAAGGGTCTTGTACTGCTCGTAGTCAGAACCGTATGGGTTTGAAAGTGCCGCAATTTGCTCATACACTGTCGCGTAGTCACCGTACGCTTTCGAAATTGCGTCAACGTAGGTCTTAAATTGCGCGTTTGGAACATCCTTTACCTCAGAAAGTGCGGTTGAACATTCCTTAAGGGCTGCGACACGTGCAGTTGCGTCTTCAGCATCGCTCACGTTGTTACAGACCGCAAGTGCTGGGCGCAGGTTCTTTACTGAAGTAACGAGTTCGCTTGCATATGCGGTGTATGCCTCAAGCTTGTCGTTAAAGGCATTGTAGAGCTTTCCACCCTCACCTACGCGAACTGCTTTCAGCTTTGAAAGTTCTTCATTTTCAGTTTTGAGTGTTGCAACTGACTCCTCGGCCTCAGCAACACTTTCCTCAAAGCTGTCATCTGAAGCGCTACTCGCAGAGTATCCGAGAGTACGAGCGTCAGAAGTAAGCGCTGAGCTTGCTGAACTTACTTGGTTGAATTGACGCGCTGCGTCGCGATAGTCTTCTTTTGATACGGTCATAAAGAGTGAGTACAGTACAAAAGCAATCACCGCAAGAAGAACAACTCCACCAGCAATTGCAGCGATAAGAATAAGCTTCTTTGTGTCTTTTTGCTTTGGCGCTTGTGGCGCGCTGCCTGTTGTGGCTGAGAATACTGATGCAGGCGCAGCTTCTGGGGCTGCAGGCTGCGTACCGAATGCAGGAGTTTCCGCTGCTGCAGGGGCCGCTGGTTTTACCGACGTAGCAGTATCAACTGGAGCAGGTGCGTCAGCTGGTGTGTCAGTCGTTTCGGCCGGTGCTGCTGGCACTTCGTTTTCAACTGGTGTCGCTGGCGTCTCCTCAGGTACTGGTGGCTGCACTGGTGCAGTATCCTCTGTCGGAGGCGTGTTTGACGGATTAGTATTGTTTGGATCCATGTAGATACTCCCTAAAAAAAATAAACTTAAACTGTTTTCTAGTATACAGGAGTCTCCAAACGGTTCAAACCCGACTAAAAGATACGAGATTCGTCTTCGAGATATGCTTTCAAATCGCGTGCGCTACTCGTGTTGAGAATTTGCTTGCGTGTCTGCTGAACGTTTTTTGCAAATGCCGTACTTGCTTCAGAGAATGATTCGATTGTCTGGCTATATTGGGTAACGAGCTCGCCGTACGCGTCGCTTTGGCGATCGGTGGCTGCCGCCATTTGTGCAAACAATGCCGCACGGGCTGCGTAGTTTTTTGCGACTGCTTCGGCGTATTCTTTGTAGTCTGCATCAGGAACGTCCTTGGCCGCATTCATGGCATCAGCACAGTCTTGCATGGTCTTTGCGTCTTCAGCACTTACCGTCTCACTACTCTCGGCGGTACACTTGTAAAGCACCGGACGTACCTTAGCCATCGAAGTGAGTACGTCACGGTTGTAGGCTACGTACGCCTTAATGTCTTCGTTGTAGGCGTCATAGAGACGCTTACCTTCACCATCTTTAAGTACTGCCTCTTTCGCGAGTGCATCGTTTTCTGTTTCAAGTGATACGAGCGTTTTTTGGACTGCCTCGATATTCTTTGCGAATTCTTCATCGCTTGCAGTGCCTGAGTTGACCGAAACACTCGTACGAGACAAGGCATTATTCGTATTTTCATACTGCGTTAGTGCGTCGCGATACGGTTGGCGAGCCGGAGTTACCATAATACCGTACACCAGCAGTGCGCCAATCAAAGCAAGCCCAACGGCAGCAATAATAATCAGATATTTCTTGGTTGCTAAAGTCTCACGCATACTCACTCCAGTGTACAGAAGGTCAAGGCGCAATGCTAGAGTTGCACCACTTCCCCGCCAAGCTGTTTTCGGAAATGGGTATCGTGCGAGATATACAAAATAGCACCGCTGTAACTTTTCAGGGCATTTTCGAGCTCTTCGATACTTGGAAGATCGAGGTGGTTAGTAGGCTCGTCGAGCACGAGAATTGAAGGATTATCGGCCAACATATCAATCAACTGTAAGCGCGCTTTTTGGCCACCGCTCAGCTGCGAAACTGGAATATTTGCGTCGCCCGCCGTGAACAAATAATCGGCCATGAGCTGACGCACTTTGGTGTCTCCTACTTTCAATCCGCGTGATAAAAATATGTGTTCAATCGCGCCAGCAAGCGTCATTTTTAAGAGGTCGCTTGAAGTTTCTTGCTCGTACACACCGACACGAATTTTCTTATCGACATCGATATGACCATCGAACACCTTGGCACTAAATGAGTTCTCGGCAATGGTTGCGAGAAGCGTTTTCACGAAGGTTGTCTTACCTGCCCCGTTACGTCCGCGCAGCTCAACAATCTCGCCTTCACGTATTTGGAACGATATATCTTTAAAGAGCGGTTGGTCATATCCGAGTGAAAGTGCGTTGACACTCACGAGCAAGCGGCTATAGCCTTCTTCGCCCGTAACACCGTGCAACTTAATATTCTTAGCCTTGTACTTTTGGTACTGCTCACCCGTCTTAAGACCCATGTCTTGTACCGATTCGCGGTCAACCCAGAAAGTTGGCTTCTCGGTTTTTTCGAGCTTCGCAAGTTCATCACGCGACTGTTGTTCAAGGCGCTTAAAACGCTGGATGGTGCTTGGGTGGCGCGACTTCTCCTTATAGCGTTGGTACTCGATAATTTTTGCTTTCAAGTTTACAATACGACGCTGTGTCAGCTCGTACTCGTTCATCATTGAACCAGTAGTTGATGAATTTTGACGAAGGTAATCGCTGTAATTACCCTTATAACTGAGGATCTTCTGGTCTTTAATTTCAAGAATACGATCTACCTTATCAAGAACATCGCGGTCGTGCGTAATCACCAACATGGCTTCTTTTGCAGAGCTCATCCAGTTAAGGAACTTGTCTTTCGCAACGTAGTCCATGTGGTTTGTTGGCTCGTCGATCAGCGCAAGCTGCGCCTTTGAGATCATCACCTTTGCTACTTCAATGAGGCGCTTCTGACCACCAGAAAGGTCGCCGATTTTATCGTACGCACGGCCGCCCAGTTGGAACGAATCAAGGGTTTTCTCTACGTCATTCTCGACGTTATAAAAACCAAGCGCGTCGAATTGCTCAAGCGCCTCAGAGTACTCGTTAATAAGGTGCATTTTATCGCCCATGGTCTCTGGGTAGGTTTCGAGGATATGCTTGAGTTTGCTGTACTTTGGAAGGTCTTGCAGAATATACTCAACAACCTGCATATCTTCAAAACCGTGGTGCTCTTGGCGCGTCGTAATAAGGTGAACCCCCTTACCGATGGTGATATCGCCTTGATAATCGGTGTCTTCACCGCTGAGAATACGAAAGAGTGTCGTCTTCCCTTCTCCGTTGCGACCGATTACCCCTACTTTTTCATCGTCATCAACAAAAAATGAGGCGTTTTCAAGCAAGCGCTTGTCGCCAAATGATTTCTCTTCGATTGTTGCGGTGATAACCATACAGTGTTCTATTATAACAGAGGTAAAAAGTTGACTTAGTAGATTATATATTGTATAGTCGTTTTTGAAGTCGGGTCCCCGGCTTCGTTCTTATTCACCGAGACATCCCCAACCATGGGGGCTTGCTCACCGAAAAGAAAGACTACCCACATGATTCGCATCATCAATGCTGCGCTCGACGTCCTCGTCATCGGCGAGGAGGAATCGATCGTGCTGAGGGGTGTCATCGATCCCCTCCACCTCAAGGAGCTCCGCGCGGACATCTACCAGCGTGAGGTCCTGTCGTCCGGCAAGATCGACACCCTCAAGAAGGCGCTCAAGACGAGTCGCGTTCCCGACATCGACCTCGGCATGCGTGGAGATTCCACGCAGGAACAGCTCGAGGACGGCAAGGTCGTCTGGATCCTCAACGACGACGTCTACGTCATCGACGGGCTCCAGCGCAAGACGGCTGGCGAACAGCTGGTCGGCGAAGGCTTCATGCCCCACATCGGCGTCGTCGTGCACTTCAACACGACCGAGGCCTGGGAGCGTGCACGCTTCGAGGCGCTCAACGTCGGTCAGACGGGGCTCAACACGAACATCATCCTGCGCAACCTGGCCGAGACCGTTCCGGCGGCGGCCCTGATGCTCGAGATGACGACGAAGCAGCCGAAGTTCGTGCTGAACGACCGGGTCTCGTGGACGCAGAACATGCGTCGCGGTGACCTGATCACCGGCATCACCTTCTACAAGACCGCGGGACGGCTCCACAGCCACCTCGGCCCCGGGAAGAGTGACCCGCGCGCCCTGGCTCGCACCGGCATCGCCAAGATCGTCGAGCGGACCGGCAAGGGCAACTTCGCGAACAACGTGCTGAGCTTCTTCTGGCTGATCGATGAGTGCTTCGACATCCAGAACGTGGCCTACCGCAACTCGGCGACCCACCTGAAGTCGACGTTCCTGCTCGCCCTCTCGGGGGTGCTGAGCGACCACGAAGACTTCTGGGAGGGAAACCGCCTGGTCATCCCGGCGGACCTGCGTCGCAAGCTCAAGCTGTTCAAGGTGAACGACCCCACGGTCCGCAACCTCGCGAGCAGCTCCGGCATGGCGATCAAGGTGCTCGAGGAGCTCATCATCGAACACATCAACAACGGCAAGCGGACCCGGCGCCTCGTGCGTCGCGCCAGCGCCGATCTGATGGATGACATCGATGGTGCCGACCTCGAGGTCGGTGGTGTGGCATGAACATCCCCTTCGAGCAGGGGCTCGCGCTGTTCTCGGCGCGGGCCTCTCTCGAGGACCTCAAGGCAGCTGCGGCATTCAGTCGCGTGGTGCCCGGAACGGTCCTCGGGTGGGTCACGGATGGCGCACCCCCCAAGGGTGAGGCGCAGATTCGCATGATGTACTACCTTCAGCTGAGGGGTGTCGACTTGGAGGAGCTTCTGTCTCTTCCGCAGCCGGCCTTCGACCTGGGGTTGAGTATCGCAGTCGGCGCCATCGAAGTCGAAGAAGCTGTGCGCGAGCTCGGCTACGCGAACACGCAGGACCTGTACAGGCTTCTGCGCGGCGCGGAACTTCCATCCACACGGGCCGAGCGACTCACAACGCTGCTCGGCTCGTTCAGGGACACAACGAAGGAGCGTCTGCATGAGGCAGCTCTCGAGCCGCTGGAAATAACTTCGTCATCGGTCTCGATCCCGCCACAAGTGGAGCCCTCGGTCTTCGAGAGCCCCGCGCAGCTCATTCCGCCCCAGTCGGCGCCTTCGGGCACCTTCGCCGCGGAACATACGGCAGGAGCCCTCCTGACGGCGACAGCACTGGTGGAGTCGCACATCCTCGCAGGCGGAGACGATCTCGAGATCGTGAAGCGCCTCATCGGCGGCGAACGACTCCTCGAGCTCGCATCGCACCTCGAGAGAGTCGCTCTCGGATAACCAACATGACTGACACGCGTCAGTAAGTCGTCGGAGATACCGGCGCCCCCGCACAGCAATGTGCGGGGCTATTTTTTATCTTGCTCCTCGCAGATATTGATTTATACGCAATTTTATTGTATAAAAGTATTACGTTCATTGTGGGGTGCGCCTCGGCGTATTCTCGGTGCGTACATCCACAATCCGACATCTTTTAAGGAGATCGTCATGACCATTCTCGTAGGAGAAGCCGACCGAATGATGGTCGTCATGAACCTCGTGTTCAGCGACTCGATCAAGCCGGCGGACCTGTTGTCCTCAGAAGAGCTGGAGCTCTTTCAGTGCGAGACGCCCGAAGAGCTGCTCGACAAGCTGGACGCGACACTCGCCTTCCTCAGCCCCGATGACAACGAGGAGTTGATGGACGGGCGGCACCTCATCGGCGTGTCGCTCTTCGAAAGCGCACGTGAAGGGCTGACGGGCCGCGAAGCCCTCACGCAGGCCATCAACGACCTCAGCCGCCCCATTCCGCGCGAAGTCGGCGAGTTCATGCTCGTCGCCCAGGCAGTGCGCCAACTGGTGCGCCACTTCGAGCACACCGTCATGGAATACTACCAGCCCTGGCGCATCATGAAGGAGAGCGTCCGCGAAGCGCTCGCCCTCCTCCCGGGGGACTCCCCCGCGCGCGAGATCCTCCAGCGCTACGCATAAGAAGTCGGACCGGGGTCGCAGCACACACGTGCTGCGACCCCATATTTTTTGCACAAAAATACCCCGCTCATCGGCGGGGTATTTCTTCATGCGAAAGTTTAGCGGTTCGCTTCCTTCACCGAAAGGCTCAAACGACCCTTTTCGTCGATAC
>CAMLKA010000003.1 GCA_946480535.1 uncultured Candidatus Saccharibacteria bacterium
CATCTCGCCCATCTGTCTTGTACACGTTTCAGATGAGAATGAATGGAAACTCAAGGGTTATTATAGCAGTTCCCGGCCCCTTTTTCAAGGGATACAAAAACCCGCCAGAGATTGGCGGGTTTTTGGTTCGATTCAGAACGATTAAGCAGCGAGCTCTACGTCTTCTTCGATCTCAGCAACAACTTCTTCGTCACTTTCAAGTGTGTCGAGTGCGGTTGCGCTGTTTACACCGGTACCTACAGGAATCTTGCGACCAATGATCACGTTTTCCTTAAGACCGTGGAGTTGGTCTTGGCGGCCACTCACTGCGGCGTTGATCAGCACACGAGTCGTGTCTTGGAATGACGCAGCTGAAAGCCAGCTATCAGACCAGATTGACACCTTCGTGATACCGAGAAGCAGTTGGGTGTAAGCAATTTCTTCCTTACCTTCAGCAGCAAGCTCGGCATTTGCCTCAACAACAGCAGCACGAGAAACGATGTCACCAGTTACGAATTCACCATCACCTGGATCTTCAACCTGAACACGGCTGAACATTTGGCGAACGATGATCTCGAGGTGCTTGTCGGCAACGTCTTGACCCTGTGCGGCGTAGATACGAAGCACTTCGTTAATGATGTAGCGTTGTGTCGCTTCAACACCCTTGAGGCGCATGAGGTCGTGAAGGTTGAGTGAACCACCAGTAAGACGGTCACCCGCTTCAACAACGTCACCGCTCTTCACGAGAAGTTGCATGTTGCCAGGAACTTCGTAGCGAACAGGTGCGCCCGCGTTTGCAGCAAGTACGAGCGTATCGTCGGTTACTTCAACAACACCGTCGAATGGTGAAACGATTGGCTTGCTTTCGCTTTCGCCTGTTGCAAGAACATCACCAGCCTTTACATTTGCACCGTTCTTGATGTTCGCTGTGCGACCTTCAAGTGCGATCTTTTCAACGTGACCAGCTTCTGGAGTTACTTGTACTACGTACTTCTTGCCGTCTTCCCAAGCTTCAACCACACCAGTTACTTCAGTAACGTATGCTTGACCCTTTGGAGAACGCGCTTCGAAGAGCTCTTCAACACGAGGGAGACCCTGGGTGATGTCGCTTTCTGCCACACCAGAGGCGTGGAACGTACGGAGGGTAAGCTGTGTACCAGGCTCACCGACTGATTGTGCGGCGATAACACCAACAGGTTGCGCATCGTCAACGAGTTGGTTGGTCGACATGTCGATACCGTAACTCTTACGAGGCACACCACGAAGGTTCTTGGTTGAAAGAACGGACATGATCTTTGCTTCCTTGATGTCAGCGTCGGCTTCAATCGCGTTTGCAATCTCACGGGTAATGAGCTCGCCAGTCTTTACGTGACCAGCAATGTCTTCAGCGGCGTAACGTCCATACAGACGGTTGCCGAAGTCGATCATAGTGAGTTCTGTTTCTTCACGGTAAATAGTGAATCCATCATCGTCACCAGCTTCATCTTCAACGGTGAATACGTCTTGTGACACGTCAACGAGACGACGAGTTAGGTATCCAGAGTCGGCAGTCTTAAGTGCGGTGTCGATAAGACCCTTACGTGAACCACGAGTAGCCACGAATTGCTCAAGGCTTGAAAGACCCTTCTTATAACTTGAACGAATAGGAAGCTCAATCTCACGGTTGGTTGCGTCCACCATGATACCAATCATAGCGCTTGCAAGCTGCACGTTAGAGATATCACCACGAGCACCAGAGTTAACCATGACTGACACGCTGGTGTCCATGTCCTTAAGCTTCGCTTGAAGGAAGTCAGTAATCTGACGAACCACACCACGCCATGTTGCAACAGTGAGGGTGTAGCGCTCTTCTTCAGTAATCAGACCCTGATCGTATTGTTCACTAATGAGGGTAACCTTTGCGTCACCTTCGGCGATGAACTCGTCAGTTTCAGGGAACTGAATGTAGTCGTCCTTACCGGTTGATACTGCGGAGACAGTTGCGAATCGGAAGGCAAGACCCTTCATACGGTCAGCGGTTTGAGCGGTCATTTCAGCACCATAGATGTTGAAGATCTGGCTGAGTACCTTCTTGAGCTGCTTCTTGCTTTGGATATTGTCATCGTATGGGAAGTCAGCTGGAAGGATTTCGTTGAAGAATACACGACCAAGTGTAGTGTTGCGGATTTCACCCTTTGCCCAAACGCGAATTGGCGTTTGAAGCTGGATAACCCCGTTGTCGTAGGCCATTTCTGCTTCGTATACAGAGCTAAACGGCTTTACGACATCACTGTGTGCACTTGGCTTGTTGTAGGTAAGGTAGTAGTTACCAAGGACAACGTCCTGACCGATTGAAAGAACCGGCGCACCATCGGCTGGCTTAAGAAGGTTGGCAGTCGCGCTCATAAGAGTGCGTGCTTCTTCTTGCGCTTGGCGTGAAAGTGGAAGGTGAACCGCCATCTGGTCACCGTCGTAGTCGGCGTTGAAACCGTTTGCTACAAGTGGGTGAAGTTGGATAGCTTTTCCTTCAACGAGGCGAGGTTGGAAAGCCTGGATTGAAAGACGGTGAAGTGACGGTGCACGGTTAAGGAGCACGTACTTACCTTCAATCACTGCATCGAGAGCGTCCCACACAACCGCTTCACCAGCTTCAATAAGACGAGTTGCTGAGCGGATATTGTGTGCGTATTCGCCGCGGATCAACCAGCTAATGACGAATGGCTTGAAAAGTTCGAGCGCCATTTGCTTTGGAAGACCACACTCGTTGATCTTCAACTTAGGACCAACAACGATTACTGAACGACCAGAGTAGTCAACACGCTTACCAAGAAGGTTTTGGCGGAAACGTCCCTGCTTACCCTTAAGCATGTCAGAGATTGACTTAAGACGGCGACGGCCACCGGTTGCGTTTACCGCACGACCACCACGAGCTGCCGAGTTGTCCACGAGGGCGTCAACTGCTTCTTGAAGCATACGCATTTCGTTGCGACGAATCACTTCAGGCGCGTTGAGTTCGATAAGCTTCTTAAGACGGTTGTTACGGTTAATCACACGACGGTAAAGGTCGTTAAGGTCTGAGGTCGCGAAACGGCCACCAGTAAGCTGCACCATAGGACGGAGGTCCGGTGGGATAACCGGGAGAACAGTTAATGTAAGGCTGCTTGGCTTAATGCCAGCGGCGTGCATACCTTCAAGTACCTTGAGACGCTTGAGGAGCTTCTTCTCGCGTTGACCCTTCGCACCTTCAGCTTCTTCGCTGAGTTGTACGATAAGGGTTTCGAGGTCGATGTCGTCAAGAAGTGCCTTGAGCGCTTGTCCACCCATGCCAACTTCGATGAGGTCTTGGTATTCCTCTGGAAGGTTACGGTAATCAACTTCGCTCATAAGCGAGTTCTTAGTAAGGCTTTCGAGTTGCGCTTTCTTTACGGTGTATGACTCGTCAAGGTCGTTGATTTCACGAGTTTGTGCTTCTGCAAGTGCTTTTACATCAGCAGTTTCAGCTTCAGCTTCTTTTTCGTAACGCATCTTGATTGCCATACGGCCAGCTTCAGTTTCAGCTTCAAGGTCAGCAAGGAACTTGTCGCGAGTTTCTTCATCAGCCTTCAATACTACGTAGGTAGCAAAGTAAGCAATACGTTCGAGGTTACGCACAGTAATACCAAGAAGAAGTGACATTGCACTTGGAGTTCCGCGCATGAACCAGATGTGTGCAACTGGAGCCGCGAGGCTAATGTGGCCCATTCGCTCACGACGAACGATAGACTTGGTAACGAGATCACCGTTCTTGTCTACGGCCGCTTCGCGAGAACGGACACCCTTAAGCTTTGAGTCGTGTGGGTTAATATCCTTTACTGGACCGAAAATTCGTTCACAGAAAAGACCATCACGCTCAGGCTTTTGAGTACGGTAGTTAATGGTTTCAGGCTTCGTGACTTCACCGTAGCTCCACTTCTGAATGTCTTCAGGGCTTGCCACGCTGAGACGAATAGCGTCAAAGTCAGCGATGCCGTTGTTGTTTGTTACGACGCGTGACATATTTACGCCTCCTCCTTTACTTCGTCAATTTCATCAATGTCCTGGATTGAAAGGCCGTCTTCTTCGAGGTCGTCCATTTCAGCATCAGCTTCATCGAGAATTGTTTCTACATCTTCTGCAAGATCAACGTCAGCAGCTGCGACTGGTTGGCCGTTAATAACGCTTCCAATCACCTGCTCTGCGTCGACGATCTCGTCTTCACTTTCGTCCATAAGGTCGACACGGAGACCGAGACCTTGAAGTTCCTTCACGAGGACGTTGAATGATTCTGGAAGCTTTGGTCCGACAATCGGTTCGTCCTTAATGATTGATTCGTAGGCCTTCGCACGTCCGTACACGTCGTCAGACTTAATGGTAAGCATTTCTTGAAGTGTTGCTGCAGCACCATATGCTTCAAGTGCCCACACCTCCATCTCACCAAAGCGCTGACCACCGTTTTGTGCCTTACCACCAAGTGGCTGTTGGGTCACCATCGTGTATGGACCGGTTGAACGAGCGTGAATCTTGTCGCTTACCATGTGGTGAAGCTTCAACATATGCATCACACCAACTGTGGTTCGCTCTTCAAAGGCTTCACCGGTACGACCGTCGAAGAGTTGACTCTTACCGTCGCGGGCAAAACCAGCCTTTTCAAGTTCGTTAGAGATGGTTTCATCGGTAATTCCGTTGAATGGAGGGGTCGCAACCTTGTAACCAAGAGCACGCGCAGCCATACCAAGGTGCGTCTCAAAGAGCTGACCAATGTTCATACGGCTTGGGACACCGAGTGGGTTCAAGACAACATCCACTGGAGTTCCGTCTTCAAGGAATGGCATATCTTCTACTGGAAGAATACGCGCTACCACACCCTTGTTACCGTGACGACCAGCAAGCTTGTCACCTACTGAGATCTTGCGGAACTGTGCTACGAAGATTTGGATTTGCATAAGTACGCCAGCCTTAAGCTCGTGACCGTTTTCACGGCTAAAGATCTTAACGCCAACTACCTTACCGCCCCCAGCGTTGTTCATGCGTTGTGAAGTATCGCGAACATCCTTCGCTTTTTCACCGAAAATTGCACGGAGGAGACGCTCTTCAGAGCTGAGCTCTTGCTCACCCTTTGGAGTAATCTTACCAACCAGTACATCCCCGGCCTTTACTTCAGAACCGAGTTGAACAATACCGTTTTCGTCGAGGTGACGAAGTGATTCTTCAGATACATTTGGAATGTCGCGGGTCACAATTTCAGGACCAAGTTTGGTTTCACGAACCTCTACGGTGTAATCCTTAATGTTCACACTTGTAAGGGTGTCGTCTGCAACGAGGCGGCGTGAAAGCACGATTGCGTCGTCCATGTTGTATCCATTCCAAGGCATGAAGGCCACGAGAAGGTCCTTACCAAGGGCAATTTCACCATCTGCAACAGATGCACCTTCAATAAGAATGTCGCCAGCCTTTACCTTTTGACCACGAGTCACAATTACCTTTTGGTTGATTGAACGGTCGTCGTTTGACTTCACAAAGTGAACTGGTTCGTAGGTTTTTACACCTTCCTTGTACTTCACTTCAACAGCGTCACCGTCAGCGCGGATAACTTCACCGTCGCCTTCAGCAACGATAAGTTGGCTGGTGTTACGAGCGATTTCACCTTCAATACCAGTACCAACGGTTGGTGACTGTGGTTGAAGAAGTGGCACAGCCTGCTTCTGCATACTTGCGGCCATGAGTGAACGGTCAACACGGTTCTTTTCTACGAAAGGCACGAGTGAGGCGGTTGAACCAAGAATTTGCTTGTGCGCTGCGTCCATGTAGGTCACTTCGCTTGCGTCAACCTGCTCAGGAAGTAGACCGTTACGAGCACTCACGCGCTCTTCGGCGAAGGTACCGTCTTCGTTGACAATAACACCAGCGTCAGCAATCACTTCAACTGCTTCTTGTGAAGCATCGAGGTACACAACTTCGTCGGTTACCTTGCCATCCTTAACCTTAAGGTACGGAGTTTCGATGAAACCGTACTCGTTAATACGTGCATATGACGCAAGGTT
Source organism: uncultured Candidatus Saccharibacteria bacterium (assembly GCA_946480535.1). Next base: position 6,018 of record CAMLKA010000003.1, read on the forward strand.
AAGCACGAGTCCAATGTTCGCACCTTCTGGTGTCTCAACAGAACAAAGACGACCGTAATGAGTTGGGTGGGCGTCACGAACGTCAAAGCCGGCGCGCTCACGTGAAAGACCGCCAGGACCCATTGAAGACAGACGACGCTTGTGCGCAAGTTCGGCTAGTGGGTTAGTTTCGTCCATAAGTTGTGAAAGTTGTGAGCTTGCGAAGAATTCGCGTACCGCAGCAACAACTGGACGTGCGTTAATAAGTTGCGATGGAGTAACAGTCTCGATGTCAGACATTGACATGCGGTCCATAGCGTTACGTTGCATACGAAGCATACCAACGCGGAATTGACGAGCAACGAGCTCACCAACAAGCTTTACGCGGCGGTTTGAAAGTGCGTCGATGTCATCTGCATCTTCTTGTGCATTGTTAAGACGAATCACTTCGCGAACGATAGCGATAAGGTCTGAAACTTGGAAAACGCGGTTTTCAGTAGTGTTTGCTACTTCAAGACCAAGGCGTTGGTTAAGCTTGTAACGACCAACACGAGAGTAGTCGAAACGCTTGAAGTCGAAGAACATACGTTCAATCATTGAACGTGCGTTATCAACAGTTGCGAGGTCACCTGGACGAAGACGGCGGTACACTTCGATGAGTGCTTCGTTCGTGCCACGTGCCGGGTCCTTGTCGAGGGTGGCGTCGAGGTACTTCACTTCGCCAGTATCAACATCAGCAAAGAGGTCCTTAATTTCTGAAGTCTTGTTGTATCCAAGAGCACGGAAAAGAGTCGTCACTGGCAGTTTGCGACGACGGTCGATCTTTACGTAAATAGCGCCGTTTGAAGCGGTCTCGAATTCAAGCCATGCGCCACGGCCTGGAATAAGCTTTGCACCGTAGAAGTTACGGGTCGCAGCACGGTCAGCGGTAAAGAATACACCTGCTGAACGAATAAGCTGAGAAACAACAACACGCTCGGTACCGTTAATAATGAATGTACCCCGGTCGGTCATCCATGGGTAGTCACCAAGGTAAATTTCTTGCTCTTTTACTTCACCCGTTACCTTGTTGGTAAGCTCTACAATCGCGTGAAGCGGAGCATCGAAGGTAAGGTTGTTTTCTTTTGCGTGCACTTCAGAGTTTTTAGGCTCTTGGAAAGCATACTTACCAAAGCGAAGCGCCAGCTTTTGGCCGGTGTAGTCGTCGATTGGGTTAAGTTCAGCAAAGATTTCGCCAAGACCAGTTTCGATGAAATCTTTCCAACTCTCTCGCTGGTGCTGGATTAGGTTTGGTACTGGAAGCGCTGTGTCATCGCTCGTGAAAAACACACGCTTGGTGTTCGTACTTTTCGTACTTGCCATAGGTAAATGGACCTCGCATTTATATAAATTGGGGTTGATATTGGGTTTCTTTGGCGCCGAAGATTCCCTTAACCTCTGATGCCAGATCGGGACTGCCACATCCACCTGGCTCAATATCTACGCGTCTCGCGGGCATAGATAATCAGGGCTACACTACTTCTTAGTACCCATTGTGCGGTTTTTTGGACAAATAGTCAAGATATAAATACACTAAAATGAAAGCCCCGCAGGGCGCGCTCGCACATGGCAAGCGACGCCCTACGGGTATCCCGTTTTATCGCCCTAGGGCGTACGGGAATATGCCATCGCTTCAGCTGTCGCCGCGCTCTTCGGACTCCAGCTCGTCGTAGCCGGCAACACCGTACTTGCTCTCCGAGATGAGTGCGGCGATCACGGCTGCAATTCCGAGCATGATGAATCCCAGGAGGGACGCCATGCTGACAGCAACTATCTTCCCAGCGGACATAGCATTTCCTTTCGGTCGATACTGCTTTTACAATGAGGTTTCGTCGCGGCTCGGTTTGTCGAACGGCAGGCGAACCAGCTCACCGAGCATGTAGCCAACCTGGCCGAAAACTGCTGCGGTGGTCAGGCCGATGCTCACGAAGATGTTCCTCTTCGCGGACTCGGACGCACGCCTTTCGCGCAGTCGCCGCCAACGGCGCTCATTCGCGGTTTCATCCGCTATCACAAATGGCTCACCCATGCTCATTCATAGCTCCTTCGCTTCTGGGGGATGGCTCGTCTACAATAGCGCTTCTCGAGAAACGAGTCAATGAAGTGTCTATATCCAAGTAATCGTTGTGCCTGCAGCAAGAATACCGACGATAACAAGAGCATCCATTACGATCCAAATTGAGTTCGAGACAATCATAGGTGGAACGCGACGCTTAATGCCATAGGCAAGAAATAAGCTCGCACACAAAAGAAATACTGTCCAGGAAATTACCGATACGCCTTCTGTTTTGCCACTAAAGACCGCAATTGCCTGTGGAAAGGCGCTGAAGGGATACAAGACAGAGACAAACAAAACAACCCTATCGAATACCGTAAACGGTTTTGTCGACTTTTGTGTTAATGGTTTTTTCTTGGTTGCTATATGTATTGGTGTGTGGGGCATACTCGCGCCATTATAGCACTTATGCTTAGAGGCGGTTAAGACTTCGTGATGATTTCGTCGATAAGTCCGTACTTTTTCGCTTCTTCGGCGCTCATCCAAAAGTCACGGTCTGCATCTTTTTCAACCTTCGAAAGCTTTTGTCCGGTATTCTTAGCGAGAATCTCGTTGAGCTTTTGCTTCAAGAACAGCCCTTCGCGAAGTGTGATTTCTTGATCGCTAATTTTCCCTTGCGTACCGCTTGATGGTTGATGGATCATAATACGACTGTTTGGAAGCGCGAAACGCTTGCCCTTGGTACCACTTGAAAGCAGGAAGGCGCCCATACTTGCCTGGAGACCAATACCGATAGTTTGGACATCAGGTGCAATAAATTGAATTGTGTCGTAGATACCCAGACCATCATACACGCTTCCGCCAGGACTATTAATATAAAGCTTAATATCCTTCTTCGGATCTTCATACGCCAAATATAAGAGCTGCGCGATAACAATATTTGCCGTGTGCTCGTTCACCTCTTCGCCAAGAAAAATAATACGGTCTTTAAGCAATCGTGAATAAATATCGAATGCACGCTCGCCATCGTGTGACTTTTCAATCACTGTTGGAACTAGATAATTTTTTGGACTACTCATACCATACACCTCGTTTTCTAAAATCTATTGTACATAAAAATTAGCACTCGGGTCAAGTGAGTGCTAATTTTATTTTTCAACAATCTTAGTTGTGAGGGGTGACTTTACCACCATTCAGCTCAACAAGACGTTCAATCGTCTTCTCGGTGATGTAGTGATTAGCAATATCACGGCGAACTTCTGGAGTTTCAAACTGCTTCAAAACCTCAGGGTTGTTTGCGTATTGGCGCTTGTGCACTTCAACGTGCTCGTCGATTTCAGCGTCGGTCGCGGTGATGTCTTCTGCCTTGCTCAGTTCATTCAAGACAAGCCCAGCTTGGGTACGCTTTACAGCGGTTGGCTTCACTTCCTTTTCACGCCAGTCATCTTCGTCCTTGAAGTTATTTGCTTCAAGGTAGGTGTGAAGGTCGACACCGCGGTACATAAGGTTTTGTGCAAAGTCTTGCTCGATTGAACGCATTTGATCAGCAACGAGTACTTCAGGTGCGGGAACAGTGCTCTTTTCAATAAGCGCGTTAATGAGATCGTCTTTCAGCTTGTCGCCAGATTCACGCTCTTTTTGCGTTGTAATTTCGCTCTTGATGTCTTCTTTGAGTTCGGCAAGGGTTTCATACTCACCCGCCTTCTTTGCAAGTTCGTCATCTGCCTTTGGAAGGACAAGCTCGTTTACTTTCTTAAGGGTGGTCGTAAAGACTACCTTTTGACCAGCGAGGTCTTTTGCGTGGTAGTCTTCTGGGAATGAAAGTTCGAGGTCGAATGTTTCACCCGTCTTGTGGCCGATAATACCCTCTTCAAACCCAGGAATGAATTGGCCTGAACCAATTTTCAGCGTGTAGTCGGTACCAGTACCGCCATCAAATGGCACGTCGTCTTTCTTGCCCACAAAGTCGATAACAGTTTCGTCGCCGTCTTTTACTGCGCGCTCAACTTCCTTCTTTTCAGCAAATCCAGTACGCATACGTTCAATAACGTCGTTAATGTCAGCATCGCTTACGACAACTTCTTCTGCCTTCACGCTGAGCTTCTTGTAGTCACCGAGTTTCACAGGAGGAAGTACTTCAGCCTCAGCGGTAAATTCAAGTGTCTCACCTGGAACATACTTTTTAATATCAACTGACGGGCGGTCAAGTACTTGGATTTTCTCAGCCAAGAATGCCTCGGCTACTGCCTTGCTAATTGCGTCGTCGAGCAGTTGTTCTTGCAGCGCTTGTGGTGCAATGTGCTTTGCCGCTACGCTTGCTGGAACTTTCCCTTTACGGAATCCAGGAACCTTAACGGTGTCGCTTAGCTTTACGAGTGCTACTTTTTCAGCGTCAGCAAGTGCCTGAGTATCCAAAGTAATAGTTAGTTCTACTTTAGTGTCGGATAGGTTTTTTACGGTCGTCTTCATATTCTATTAAGTATAACAGAGGTAGAAGTAAGCCGCAAGCGAGCGGTTAGTTGTGCAGCTTTTCGATAATCTGGTTTGGAGATAATTTTTCTTCTGTTTCAGACTCAAGATTCTTAAGAGAATATTCGCCTGATTCAGCGTCCTTTTCACCGACAAACAATAGGTACTTAATATTCTTCTTAATGGCCGTCTTGATTTGTTTATCAAGCTTGCGGCTCGTGATGTCGACTTCGACATTAAGTCCAGACTGGCGAAGTTCATAGGCAATACGGCGTGCGTCGTCGAGGGCGTCACCGATTACGACAACATAGATATCAGTTTTCGAGATATTCTCTGGAAGCAGACCGTGAACGTCGAGGAAGTTTTCAATCATCGTGTTTCCGGGCGCCATACCGACAGCGCTAATAGGTTCAGCACCGAAAAGCCCAACAAGTCCGTCGTAACGACCGCCCCCAAACAGTGAACGATTATTGTCGGGGTGCGTGTCGAAGACTTCAAAAACAGTCCCTGTATAATAGTCGAGTCCGCGCATCAGCGTTGCGTCGAATACCGCTCCATCGACGCCTGCTTTTTCAAGGCCATCAAAGACCGCCTTAATTTCACCGAGAGCCGAGGCGTGCTGTAATTCTTCTGGCAATGAGGCAATGTCCTGCGCATCGATGATTTGTTTAATTTTCGTAATATCTTCGGCCTGCGCCTCGCCCAAGATTGCAAGTGCCTGTTCATCAAAATCTTGTTCGGTAATTTTACCGCGGCGATCAAAGAGCTTCGTCATTTGTAGCGCCCCAACAGAATCAAGCCCGAGGTACTCCGCCATCATATAGTGAATGAACTTTCGGTTATTCACACGAATAACATAGTCGCCCTTCTTGGCGCCAAATTCTTTCAAGATTGTGTCGGCAATAGTAAGGATTTCAATATCAGCCGCTACCTCATCAACGCCAAAAACATCGACGTTAAGCTGCCAGAATTCGCGCTCCCGACCGCGCTGTGGACGCTCATACCTCATGAAGTTAGCAATAGAGAATAAACGGGCTGGGTAAGCAAGCTCTTGACGACGAGCTGCCACCATACGGCTAATAGAAGGAGTCATTTCAGGGCGAATGGCAACCGTCCGACCTCCACGGTCAGTGAAGACATACGTTTGATCATTGACAAGCTCTTGGCCGCTCTTTGCGGCGTAGATTTCAAGATTTTCAAGAATTGGCGCACCGTATTCTTCATATCCAAACTGCTCAACAACTCGCTTCCATGTTTCGAAAATATAGTTTTGAACCCGCTTGTCTTCGGGATAATAGTCGCGCGTGCCTTTATATGGCTGGGAAGATAATGTCATATCTGAAGTATATCATCTGTACGCTCCCTTGAACGAATAATGATTGGCCTAAGTGCGGCGGCGCCAGCGACCAGTGCTAGCTCATCAAACACGCCGCCTGGCCTTCGCTCCGCCAGAAGGGCTAATTGACCGAAGGCATCTTCATTCACTGGTTCGTTGCCAGGAATATCATAGTACACGCGTAAACTATCACCGCCTGTACTATCAGCAAAAGGCGGAGCTATAACGCGCCGGGCAGCTTCAAGGCCAAGCGAAACATTCAAAAAAAGCCTCCGATCCTCCAGTTCAATACCGTCGTCAAGCCGAAAGACCGAACGATTATAGTCGTTGATTCGGCGGCGATACCCGCTTAATGTCGCCTCTTTTTGACTGTATCCATCGTAATAATCGTCTGGGTTATGGAAATACGCGTCAGCAGAAAAAACATACAAAAAACCCGGCAACGAGTGTCGGGTTTGTGTATCAGTAAGGCGCGCGAGAAGTGCATCGACATTTTCGTCCCGTACCGTGAGACGGATTCTGTGCTCGACCCCAGGTGGATGTTGCTCGGGCGCGTTCATACTTATAGTATGGCACGCTACATTTAGTGGGTCAACCGATGTTGCCTTACCCAGGCATACATTGCAATTCCGGAAGCAACGCCGACATTCACTGAGCGCGTCGAACCAAACTGTTCAATCATCACAACTTGATGCGCGCCCTCAAGCATGTCATTCGACAGGCCTGGACCTTCCGTCCCAAATACAAGCACGGCATTTCGTGGTAACGCTACTGTATGCAGCGGTTCGGCACCATCGACAATATCGAGTGCAATTACATCTTTATTAGCTGTAGCCATGGCCTTGAAAAATTCTTCAGGCGTTGAATGATACTCAATGTGAAGGTAAGCATCTGTCTTCATCGCACCGCGCTTATTCCACTGCCTGCGACCAATAATATGCACCTTAGCGACATTAAAGGCATTAGCATTACGAATAATCGTGCCCATATTAAAATCCCGCTCGAGATTTTCAACAGCAATTTCAAGTTCACTACGCGAAGTATCAAGATCCGAACGAATCGCCTCCAGCGACTGTCCTTTATACTTATCAATGACGTTACGGGTGTCTTCTTGCATAGTTGTAGTATATCGCTCTCATTACAATACAAATAGATGTTTCTACTGTAGTGAGAACCGCTGAGCGGTGATGAGTGCCGAAGCACCGCTACACCGCTCAGCGTCGTCTCTATGGGAACCGTATCCCCCGCGCCGCACTAGCGCTGTTTGGGGTCCTTGGGGTTCGGGATGGGTGCGGAGCCGCCGAGGCGGACACGAGCACTGCTCAGGCCCGCCGGGGAGCTGGCCCCCAGCACGCGGGGCTTCGAGCGATTTTTGCCATCGCGGTCGTTGTTCTTGTCGGCCATACTGGACCTCCGGTGTTGTGTGGATGGGGAGTCCCATAGAGGATGTACATACTCAGAGAGTAAGACCCTCGATGAGTAATATAATTATAGCATAAGTATTACGCAAAGTCAATCTACTACAGGGGTTGGGGAAACAAAAAAGAGACCGTAGTCTCATCTTTGTTTGGTGCGGATAAGAGGACTTGAACCTCCACGCCCTTGCGGGCACTAGCACCTGAAGCTAGCGCGTCTACCAATTCCGCCACATCCGCATATCCCGTGCTTACGCAGCACGTCAACACATGCAACAGATGAAATTATAGCACACTTGCGCTGTCGAAACTCGAGCGCAGTGAACCCACGAGGGTGCGAAGTTCACCTGTCTGCTTTACCCCTGGGTTAAGAGTGCCGAAGGGATCAAAAATTGCACGAACTTGTTCATACAGACGAGCATGCGCTTCATCAAGCGTTGCCCAAGCGGCATTAGCCTTAAGACGACCTTCTGCACCATCGGCAGTAAATGCCCCACCGCATTTATCAACAAGTGCCGCGTAGTCGGTGAGGAGTTTAAAGATTTTTTGCTTATCCGCTACAGAATCAAGGCTCAAGAGCGGAAAGGCGTTATACACGCCAGCAATGCCATCAAACTCAAGTGGAAGTTCAAGGTGGTGCTTCGTTGCCAGCTCACCCACAGCAATTTCAAATTCTTCACAGCGATTTACAGGAATAGAGATACCATTAATAATTGGCATCGCAACTTTGTCGTCGCTTGCACTCAACTGAAGCGTTACGTTGATGCCCGTGAGCGTACGGAAGTCTGCTGGGTCGCGCTCTGTCGAGTCAATTGCACTCATATTTATTTTCTTCAGGAGCTTACGAAGCTTCTTGAGCTTGTGGTCTTGGGCGCGAGTATTAAAGTCGTTGAAGCGAATGACAACTACAGCCCCAATGTTCTCAACCGAACCAAGCACACTAAATGATGTGCCGTTCTTCGCTGCACGCCGCAGTAAAGCACCGTCAATCACCCGCACTTCGGCTGGTTCAAGTTCAAGTACTCGCTCGCTTACATCGCGGCCTGTTTGAATTGAATCGGCGGTAATGACCGCAAGCGTTTCATCAAGGGCGTAGAACTGCGTTTTCAAGACTGCTTCAGAGATAATGCCAAGTGTTCCCTGGCTTCCGACGAAAAGAGGTGTCAGGTCAAATGATCCGTCTTTTGCTCGCACTTCAGCGATACGCTTGTAGCCCGTGTTGTCTCGAGTCTTGTCTTCTGCAAGCTGTTTAATAAGCGTTTCGTTATCCTCAATGAGCCCTTCAAGCTTTCGATAGATTTCACCTTCAAATGTCTGGAGGCCAAGCTTCTTGCTCACCTCGCGGCGACTCAGCTTTCCCGTCTCAATAATGTCACCATTTGCAAGTACTACTTCTAGGCGCTTAATCGAATCCGATACACTCCCGTCTGCACCAAGGCTATCATTTGCAATCGCACCACCTACTGAAACATCACGAATACCGCGATGAGAAGCACCTGGCAATGCAGCGCCTTGCCACTTCAAAGACTCTTCGATATATGACAAAGAGGCTCCAGGCTGTACGTGTATGAGCTTATCTTTTACCGCAATCTCAAGAATGCCATTCAAGTACTTCGAGGTGTCGACAACAATCCCCTTACCAATTGCAGCACCCGTCACGTCACCACCATAGCCGCGAGTCGTGACTCCAACAGTGTGCCCCTTTTCGGCAAGCTGCCAAGTAAAACGAGCTACTTTACGGATATCATTTGTAACGCGTGGAAATGCAACAATCTCAGGAGCAATGCTCAAAATCCCACCATCGGTTGCATAAAGTTTACGAAGCGACTGCGCACTCGACACCTCGCCCGATAAGTGTTGACTCAGATAGACTGCAATCTTATTCATTCCCCGTCCTTTTTCCTATTGGTTCTATCATAGCACAAACAGTATGACGCACAGCAACAAATGTCACCTCTTTTATTAAGCGCTGTTTTTTGCTATAATTTCTCGAGATGCACCGGCATCCACTCATCATGCGGATGTGGTGGAATTGGTAGACACGCTAGTCTTAGGAACTAGTGCCGCAAGGCGTGAAGGTTCAAGTCCTTTCATCCGCACCAGTATTATGCAATAACGACTTCAATAGTCGTTATTTTATTGAATTGAATAGATTCTATTATCGTTCAAGCTTGAATACAGCTTTCCATCTACACCAAACACAATACCCTGGGGGAAACTTCCACCGCCAAGATAAGTCGTTACAACTCCACTCGATGATATTTTACGTATAGAGCCGTTTTGTCTATCGGCAACATAAATAACACCGGTCGTGCTAACCGTAAGTCCTTTAGGGTTATTGAAACGAGCATCGTATCCAGTGGCGTCTACGTTACCCCATGAGCCATTTCCGGCTATTGCTGTCACCACACCAGTCGGGGTCATCATGCGAACTGCATGATTGTTCGAGTCAGCTATATAAATGTTTCCTGATGGAGCCACCTCAACCTCAATACCAACCGGCCCATTGAAGCGAGCACCCGTCCCTGTTCCATCTAGGGCACCAGCACTCGAACCAGCAACAGTAGATACAACCTGAGAAGGAGTAATCATTCGAATGCGATGGTTTCCAGTATCGGCAACATATAGATTGCCTGCTGTATCAATTGTAATACCCTGCGGGCCGTTAAATCGGGCTGTAGTACCCGTCCCGTCGGTCGTACCGGCAGTTGATGCGCCCGCAAAGGTACTTACCGCACCGGTCGGCGTAACGCGACGTATTGCATTATTGGCAGTATCAGCTACATACACATTACCCGCTGCATCGACGGCAACGTCGCGCGGGCTGCTAAAGCTAGCGGCTGTGCCCGTACCATTTGCAAAACCACTCCCCGACCCATAGCTTCCATTCCCAGCAAGACTAGAAGTTACACCGGCGGGTGTGACTTTTCTAATACGATGATTGTACATATCTGCGACGTACATATTCCCAGACGCATCAACTGCAAGACCCTGCGGATCACCTAGTGCCGCGGAAGGCCCTGTGCCCTCGGTATACCCATTTGAACCGCTACCGACAAATATACTCGCCACCGGAGTTGTATTAACACCTTCAATAGCAAGAAATCCATCACAGTAGCCAAGCACAGGTGTCCCTTTAAGATTGGAGATAGCAAAAGTTTTGCTATGTACAGTACCCTCGATGCAAAAATCTTTGCGGTCGGGGCTGACATAATAGCTTAAATCGTTATCAAGTGTAGTGTGGATATTAGCTGCGTCTTCATCCTCGGGATACACTCCATTCAATACTTGAACAGCACCAACTGATTTCGCATTCTGAGATAAATCACTAATGAGCGTACTTTCCTTCGCCCTCATTTGAATTCCGTTATAGGCTATAGTAACGATTGCTGCAAGAATGGCAATGACAACAATTACAATGAGAAGTTCTACGATTGTAAAACCATCTTTAAATATACTAGGTTTCCTTGTGTCGATTGCATGACTTGTCATTATGCTTATACTAAAACCGAGCAGTAAGACTGTCAATTAAATATAAATGACAAACAAAAAGAGAGCGCCTAAGCGCTCTCTCTTCGGTAAAACGCAAGGACCGCATCTCCGTAACTACGATTGTCCACCACAACAACTCCTAATTCGGTGGGAACCTCACCCTTACCTGTATACGATAATACCATAAGCCCATTGGGTTTCAATAGTTTTTGCAATTTCCCTACTGTGGATAACTGAAGGTCGTGATACGGAGGGTCGGCAAAGATAATATCGAACTGTCGATCAGTCGTTTCCAACCAGCTTGCGACAGGTGCTTTTACGAGCTTTCCGTCACTTGAAATCCCAAGGGTTTTCATATTATTTGTGATGACATTTTGTGCAACACGGTCTCGCTCAACAAACGTTGCATGCTTCGCACCGCGACTCAATGCCTCAAGCCCCAAAGAGCCACTGCCCGCAAACGCGTCGAGCACCACAGCCCCTTCAATCTCTGAACCAATAATATTAAAAAGAGACCCGCGAATACGCTCGCCCATTGGATGGGTGCGATTTGTGCCCGAACCTTCAATAGTACGGCCACCAAACTTTCCTGCAATTAAGCGCACATTCATTATTCGGTAATCCCCTTCGAGGCCGCGTACCAAGCTAAACAGACATTCCGCATAATAATCGGAGCGAGTTTTCTGCGCGTCACATTGCCTAAGTAGGCAGACCAGCCGGTCTTCATATACTCTTGATACGTCTTCAGGTCATCAACTGCTTTCACTGATTCGAGGAAGTACGGAAGATAACCTTCATTTTCGATCCTATCGAGAAGATGCTTGGTAATTCCAATATCCTTAAAGCTTCCGATTGCAATCGCCGTCGAAACGCCCCATTCATAGCCAACATGAGCCGAGAACGTACCGCCCTTACCCCAATACTGCCAGTTTTTTGAAAGTGTATCGCGCTTACTCGTACCTTTAATCATGAATTTTTCTCGAGTTGACGAACGTTCGTGATGAGGCTTCCCCCACAATTCTTCAATCTTTTCAGCAAGTGGTACATGATGAGCGGGTGTAAGTCCGTCGACAATCGCATGCGACAGCCATGCCGCCTCAAACCCAGCACGTACTTCATCTTCCGAGCGAAGCGCCTCGGCGAGGTTATGCATATGATCCTTAAGAACGGTAATTAACGGATCATCAATGCCAGCTTCGGGATTAATAAAGTGCCACGGCTCATCAACTGAAGGGCTCTTGCTCTTAATGCCGTCCGGCCCATTCTTACCTTCAAAGTGAAGTATCGTCTTAATAGACGGGAAGAAAGGCGTGTGGCCGATATGGTGAATCAGGTGCTTCTTTGCAATACGATCGATACGCTGGTGCGCACCAATAACGTTTCCTGACTGATGGTGAAAAGTTGTTCCTGAATACATATCTGTTTAGTTTAAGGTCGTCAGTCGTTGATAGGTTTCAACCTGACGGGCCAGCTGTGTATAGTGTAGCAGATTTTCTTTCGACTCGACGAACCGCTTCGCCGCCGCCTGCGCCCTGGCAATGAGCTTTGTATCGCCAAGTGTTGCCACTTGTAAGTTCAAGGCGCCATGCTGCGCCCTTCCATAAATCTCACCCGGGCCACGAAGCTTAAGGTCGACTTCCGCAAGGTAAAAGCCGTCATTGCTCTTTTCAATCTCTCTTAGGCGCTGAGACGGCTTCTTTGAGTCGCTTGGAACAATATAACAATAACTCTGATGCTCACTTCGCCCTACACGGCCGCGCAGTTGGTGAAGTTGCGCTAAGCCAAATCGGTCACCATCTTCAATCAACATGACCGTCGCATTCGGAACGTCGACTCCAACCTCAACCACCGTGGTGCTCACAAGAATATCGAGCTGGCCATTCGCGAATTCTGTCATCACCGCGTCTTTATCTGCTGGGCTGAGCTTACCGTGCAGTAGGCCGATCGTTCGGTGCTTGAAAACCGAACTCCGCAGTCGCTTATATTCCGCCTCGACGCTTTTCAAATCGTTGTCAGGGTTGTGGTCAATAAGATTACAAATAACATACGCTTGCCTTCCCTGCTCGATCTGCTCATCAATAAGCTTATAAAGCTGCGGGCGACTATTTGGCGACCATATCTTAGTTTCAATCGGCTTTCGATTAGCGGGCTTTTCATTAAGGATTGATATGTCCAGCTCACCATATACCGTCAAGGCCAAGCTGCGAGGAATCGGGGTTGCAGTCATAGCAAGAAGATGGGGCATTTTCGCAGATTTCTTTAAAAGCTCTTGCCGCTGCGCCACGCCAAAACGGTGCTGTTCATCAATAACAACAAAGCCAAGTTTATGAAAATCAACCCCAGACTGAATCAATGCATGAGTGCCAACAACAACGTCAACCTCGCCCTCTTTAATAGCAGCATACAACGTTTCCCGCGCTTTCCCCTTCACACTTCCCGTTAAAAGCCCGACGCGCACGCCAAATGGCGACAGAAGTTTATCAAGCGTGGCGGCATGCTGGTTCGCAAGAATCTCGGTTGGTGCCATGAGTGCCGTCTGAAAGCCTTCATGAGCCGCTTGGCGCGCCGCTAAACCAGCAACCACTGTCTTTCCCGCGCCAACATCACCCTGCAATAAGCGGTTCATTGGTACAGCATGTTCAAAGTCCTGCAAAATATCCCACGATGCAATGCGCTGGGCATTCGTTAACGCAAATGGTAGCTGCGCCACAAATGTCTTTACCACTTCTTTATTAAACGGAATATGCCAGCCTTCAAGCTTGGCGTTTTCTTGTTTATTCAGCTGACTTGCGAGAAGTAATTGAAAGAGCTCTTCAAAAGCAAGTCGCTCGCGCGCTTCATCGGCAACTTGGTGAGTTTCTGGAAAGTGCATCCCAAGCAGCGCTTCGCTATATGAATAGAGCTTTTCTTTCGCTACGACACTTTCAGGCAGTGTTTCGGGAACCATGGTCATAAGGGGTTTCAGTTCACCAAGGAGCTTCCGCACAAGCGCGGTCTTAAGCCCCGCGACCGCACGGTATATCGGCACCACCTTACTTTCCGCACCGGAAATATCGCTTGATTTTTCGGCACTCGGGTTTGTGAGCTGATACCTGTTATAGCTAAACTCAAATTCGCCCGAGAACACATACTCGGCGCCCCCGGCAAGCTGGGCTGCTCGATAGGGTTGGTTAAACCAGACCGCCTGTATTTTTCCCGAATCATCAATAAGTGTTGCCGTCGTCACCTTCATGCCGCGGCGAACGGGGCGTGTCTCAACCTTTTCACAACGCGCTCGCACGGTGACTTTGCCTGGTGCAATATCAGCAATTCGAGTTACCTGCGAATAATCCTCGTAAGCACGAGGTAGAAATGTAATGAGGTCGCCGACTGTATGAAGACCGGCAGCGGCAAGTTGCGCCCCGGTCTTTTCGCCCACCCCCTTCACTTTTTCGAGTGAGGTCGAAAGATTCATAGCCTTATTCTAACGCACAAGAATGAAGCTATTCTTACCCTTTTTCAAAAGAGCGGTCGCTTCTACTGTTGTATCTTCAGAAATCTTATCACCATTGATCGATACGGCTCCGCCCTCAATAAGTCGTCGCGCCTCACCGTTGCTCGATGCAACGCCCGCTTCAACCAATGCCGCAATCACCGTAGAGCCTACGCCGACAACAGGAATTTCAGCAGCTAATAGATCAACCTCTTCGCCTGAAAGGTTGGCGAAGCTTTCACCGCCGAATAGTACTGCGGTTACCTTTTCAACACCAAGCGTACGCGCTTCACCGTGAACAATCTTCGTTACTTCGCGAGCAAGTGTTTTTTGAGCTTCACGAGCACCTGGGTTTGATGCAACTTGTTCTGCCATTCGGTCAATCGCTTCTTTATCAAGCAACGTGTACACCTTCGCGTAATCAACGACACCTTCGTCGTCGGCGTTAAGCCAGAATTGGTAGAACTTGTACGCGCTTGTCTTTGTAGGATCAAGCCAAATAGCGCCGTCTTCGGTTTTTCCAAACTTCTTGCCAGTTGCTTTGTTAATAATAAGCGGCGTTGAGTATACGTGCGCCTCGCCACCTTCAATGCGACGAATCATATCGACACCCGAAATTGAGTTACCCCATTGGTCGGCACCACACACCTGAAGTGTGACACCGTGGTCGCGGTAGAGCGTCAGAAAGTCGTAGCCCTGAATAAGCGAGTAGCTAAACTCGGCGTAACTAATACCCGAACCGCCATCACCAATGCGTGATTGCACAAACTCACGGCCCAACATGCTGCTGAGCGAAACATGCTTTCCAACATTACGAAGGAAATCAAGATATCCCACACCCTTAAACCAGTCATAGTTATCGACAATTTCAAAAGGCTGTCCAGCAAATACTGTCTTGTACTGCTCGCCAATGGCCGCCTTGTTTCGTGCAATGTCATCAAGTGTTAATAAATTACGCTCGTCTTTTTTACCATCGGGGTCACCGATCATACCGGTTGCACCGCCTACAAGAAGATATGCTTTGTGCCCCGCTTTAATAAAGTGGTACACCATCATCGCAGATGCAAGGTTACCAATCGTCATGCTATCCGCACTTGGGTCAACACCCCAATAGAAAGAGATTGGCCCTTGATCAAGTGCTTTGATGTCTGGGTAGGTCATTTGGTTAACAAAGCCGCGCCATGTTAACTCTTCGGATAAAGTCATGCCTTCTCTCTTTCTCTTTAATTACTCTAGTGATTATAGCAAATAAATACAGCGAATATACAGCTTGAGATAGTATATTTCATTTCGAATAGTCACGCCCACGTGCTACAATGGGGTGAGTAAATTGCTTATGGAACTAGGGAAAAGTGAGTAAGAAAAAACCGACCAACAAGAAGATTAGTCTGTATTCGAATTTGTCGCAAAAGACTTCTAAGATGTCACAGAAGCGCAAAACGAAGAAAGACGCCGAAGCACGTCGTCGTGCCGAGTATTTAGCAACCCTTCCGAAACATCCAGTAAAGCGGTTCTTCTACCGCATGCACCCGAAGCGTTTCTGGGCCTACTGGTTTAGCAAGCGCGGCGCAATGATGGCACTTAAGGTTACTGGTGTCGCCGTCCTTCTTGTGGCCCTCTTTGTCGGTGGGCTTTTCGCCTACTTCCGTAAAGACCTCGACCAAATTCGTCCTGGTGAAATCGATAAACGCGTTCAGTCTACCATTACAACCTACCTCGACCGTAATGGAAAAATCCTTTGGGAAGATAAGGGTGGTGGAAACTACAAGCTCGTTGTAAAGAGTGATGAATTAAGCGATAACCTTAAAAAGGCAACTGTTGCCATTGAAGACCGCGATTTCTTCCAGCACAGCGGTGTCAGCCTTAGTGGAACAACCCGCGCGGTATTTAATAACTTTACCGGTGGTGAAGTCCAGGGTGGTTCAACCCTTACCCAGCAGCTCGTAAAACAAGTATTCTTCGCCGATGAAGCGGGCGACCGTGGCCTTGGCGGTATTCCTCGTAAGATTAAAGAGCTCATTCTCGCAATTGAAATTGAACGCATGTACGACAAGGACCAAATCCTTACCCTCTACCTAAACGAGTCACCATACGGCGGTCCTCGTAACGGTGCCGAGTCGGGTGCGCAAGCGTACTTTGGTAAAGCAGCGAAAGACCTTTCCCTTGCAGAAGCGTCTCTCCTTGCGGCTATTCCACAGAACCCTGCGGTCTACAACCCATATAACGTCGCGGGGCATGAAGGGCTCATCGCTCGTCAACACCTCGTACTCAACGCAATGAAAGACGTGGGGTATATCACCCAGGCGGAATACGACGAAGCGATCGCTGTGCCAATCCTTGACAGCCTTAAGCCGCAAACCAGTCAGTACGAAGACATCCGCGCCCCTCACTTCGTGCAGATGGTTCGTGCAGAACTCGAAAAAGAACTTGGAACAGCAACCGTTGGACGAGGTGGGCTCACCGTTAAGACAACTCTCGACCTCCGTATTCAAGACGCGGCCGAACAAGCAATTAAAGATATGTTTGCTTCATCAACCCCAGCAATTGCCGGCTTCTCAAACGGCGCAGCAACCGTAGAAGACACCCAAACCGGACAAATTGTTGCCCTTGTTGGAAGCCGCGACTTCCAATATGAAGGATTTGGTCAGGACAACGCCGCGACAGCATATATCCAGCCAGGTTCGACCGTAAAGGGTCTTGTCTACGCCGAGCTATTTCAGCAGAAGCCTGAAGGTCAGCAAAATTACGGCAGCGGAAGTATCCTCGTCGACGAACCAATCGACAGTATTTATGGCGCGAAACTTCAAAACGCCGACCGGACCTATCGTGGGTCTGTCACCATTCGAACAAGCCTCGCGACGTCACGTAACGTTCCGGCCGTAAAAGCAATGGTCATTAACGAGAATGCCGAAAAAGGCTCAACGCTCCAAGAAATCCGCGAAATGGGCGCAAAAAGCTACTGTAGCATCGGTGCCGACCAACAAGCAGGCCTCTCTGCGGCAATTGGTGGATGTGGCGTGCAGCAAATCGACCTCGTGAACGCCTACGCTTCGCTCGCACGTATGGGTGTCTACAAAGACCAGGCAACTGTACTTGAAGTAAAAAATAGTACTGGTGAAGTTCTCAAGAAGTGGGCAGATTCTGAAGGAAAGCGAATTATCGACCAGCAATCTGCATACGTCGTTGCCGACATCCTGAGCGATCCTAGCGCAAGCGCGTCACTCGGCAACTACGCAGCGAAGAATATTTCGGGCGTCAAGACCGCAACAAAGACCGGTACTTCCGACAAGGGCGGAAACGCCAAGGACCTTTGGATGATGAGTTACAGCCCCGTCCTTACTATGGGTGTATGGCTCGGCAACCCAGACACAACTATTCTTAAGAAGGGTACCTCATCCCTCGGTAGTCCAATTGTCGCAAGCACCATGAAAGCTGCGCATGATATCTACGCAAGTGAAGGTAAGTACACCGCAAACCAATGGTACACGCAGCCAAATGGTATGCAACGTGTTGGGAAAGAAATCTATCCATCATGGTGGAGTAAAAGCCAAGGCCAAACGAACGCGAAGCTTACTTTCGACCGCGTTTCGCGCAAGAAAGCAACAGACTGTACGCCTCCTGCGGCACGCGTCGAAGTAAGTGTCCTCAAGACGGTTGATCCTGTTACCAAGAAAGACTCATTCGCCAACGTACCTGATGGCTACAACTCAAACGAAGAAGATGACGTCCACGTTTGTGGCGAGGCAGGGCCAAAGGTCAGCAGTGCAAGCATTGCAGGTGATAGCGTATCATTCACAGTTACCCCTGGGGTGTTTAGTGTCGAACGAACAGGTGTCTCTGTCACCGCAGGGGGATCGCCGTGTACCGTCAGTGGAAGTGGCGGTGCGTATACTGCAACCTGTAGCGGTGGCATTAGCGGTTCAGCGACAATCACCGTGACCGACACTGGATACTATACCACCACAGCAACCGCTTCCAACTGAAGCGATGATGGCGGCAGAGGCCGCGGACGCCGTTAAGATACCGGCTCTCAATACACGCAAATAACACCCGGCGATTACCGGGTGTTATTTATAGCTGTTCAGATACTACTCTTTATTTGCGAGTTCAACCATACTATCTTCAGGTGTACGACGGCGATTATTACGTCGCGGGGTTACTGATGATTGAGCTGGCCGTGGTGCTTTTGGCGTATTTGGCCGTGAACGGGCAGTTGGGGTCGTTACGGCTTCTTGTTGAGGCTTCGCTTGTTTCTGGTTCTGTGTGGCCGGAGCGGTTCCCTTTGCGCGCAATTGTTTTTTCGCATCGAGCGGTTGATTTTGAGCCTGTGCACGCTTCGATGGTGCAGGCTGCGTCAAACGCGCAAACATCATCTTGCCGGCAGCTGTCTGAAGACTACGAATGAACTCTACTTCAACAATGCTGCCAATCTGCTTATAGGCATGTTCTACAACCACCATAGTGCCATCTTCAAGGTGACCGACGGCTTGATGCTGATCATTTCCCTTTTGCGTCAATTCAATGCGCGTGCGCTCTCCCGGGAGGTATGCCATTCGAAGTGTCTTCGCGAGTTCATTCACGTTCAATACCTCGATACCCTCAACCACCGCAACCTTATTCAGGTTATAGTCGATTGTACAGAGCGCACCGTGGTGTTTCTTGGCAAGTGTCAACAAGCGATTGTCGACACCTTCTTCGGCCTTCACGCCATCGGCAAAAATAACCGTTTTAATTGACGCGATCGACTGAAGCTGATTGATAATATCGAGTCCATGTCGAGCACGAGTTCGCTTTTCTGGGTCAGCGTTATCTGCCAAGAATTGCAATTCACCGACAACACTTCTTGGTATGTAGAGTGGGCGCGTTAAAAAGCCCGACTCTGCAACGGCTATAATTCGGCCGTCAATAAGCACCGAAGTGTCAACGAATACCGGCGCCAGTGTTGAACGGCGCTCTTTTCGAAATGCATTCGCCGTCAAATAGGTTGTCTCTACAGCAACTGCCAGTAGGACGATAATAATTAATAGTTCCATATTCTCCTTATTGCCGGAGGTAATCGATGAGCGCAGCACGCACATCACCTACCGGTGTAATAAATTCATTTTTTTGTGATTGCTTCGGAGCGACCGCACGTTTAAACCCGAGCTTCTTTGCTTCTGCAATACGCTTATCTGATCCAATGACAGAACGTATCTCGCCACCAAGACCAACCTCTCCAAAGACTACCGTCTCGTCGTCGATCCGCTTCCCCGCTGCTGCGCTTGCAATAGCCATACAAATAGCTAAGTCTGCTGCTTGATCTACAAGTTTTAACCCGCCTACTACATTTATATAAATATCTTTATCGGATAAATTCAGTTTTGTTCGGCGCTCCAGCACCGCAATAAGTAGGTTGAGTCGGTTCAAATCGAACCCGCTTGCAGTACGTTTAGGATACCCGAAACTCGTTGGATTGACAAGTGCCTGAATTTCAACCAACAGAGGGCGCGTCCCCTCAAGCGTTGCAAGCACAACCGAGCCGTCCGCCGCTTGACGCTCTGCAAGAAGGGCTGCAGAAGGGTTCTCTACGACGCGCAGACCCTGTTCGTACATTTCGAAAATCGCCGCTTCGCTCGTAGAGCCAAAACGGTTTTTCGCCGCACGCACTACCTTAAAACCGCCGTAGCGATCACCTTCAAATTGCAGCACTACATCCACCAAGTGCTCAAGCACCTTTGGTCCTGCAATGCTCCCCTCTTTCGTCACGTGCCCTACCAAGATAACCGCAGACCCGGCAGATTTTGCAGCGCGGATTAAAACATTGCTACTATTGGTAATCTGGCTCACCGTTCCTGGGGCGCTCGTCATTTCATCGACCGACATCGTCTGGATTGAGTCCACAATAACAAGCCCGTAGCCACCCTCTTGAATTGTCGCAGCAATATCATTAGCACTTGTTGAAGCAGCAAAATCAAGCTTTTCTGTCTCGTTTGCGCCAAGTCGTGAAGCGCGGAGTGCAACTTGGTGTGCAGATTCTTCGCCACTGATATACAAAACTGGCTGCTCTTTAGCGATAGAGGCGGCGAGTTGCAACAGCAGCGTACTCTTACCAATACCCGGCTGGCCCGCAAGAAGGGTAACCGAACCCGGAACGATACCACCACCAAGGACAGTATCTAAATCACTGACGTTTGTTGTAATGCGTTTCGTGGACGTATCGGCCTGTGCTTTTTTGATAGGCTGCACCACAAGCCTGTTACCACTCTGGCCCGCTTTTGCAACAGATGACTGCGCAGTGGAAATAGGCGCTTGCTCAACAAGCGTATTCCATTCGCCACAGTTCTCGCAGCGCCCCATCCATTTGCTATACGAGGCACCGCACTGCTGACACACGAATTGCGTTTTCGTCTTCACCATTATCTTTTTAAGTATACCATCGCTATACAGATGGACCCTGGTCTATCTCGCTGTAGCTATCAAGGCTGTCGTTCAGTACCTCGACTTGCTTCGCGATTTCCTGGTACTCGCCGTAATACGTATTATAGATTTCTATATTGGCATTAATCGCCCGCCTGTCATTCTCAAGTGCGTTCGAACGTCGAATCAGCGCTGCTCGTTCGGCGTTAAACTGTGCCTGCGATGAAAAGCTGCCGCTTGTTGCTCGTGCATTAAACGCATTAATATCAGCCGTAAGCTGTCCCGCTGCACTGTCATAGTTTTTACTTTGCTCTTGGATAGTCGCTGAAAGCGATTCCATCTTCGAAAACAACTCATCCGCACGGCTGTGAAGCGCGAGATACACGCTACTGTACTGTTCGTGAAGTGCGAGTACCGCCTTTCGGTTAAAATACTGGCCATAGTACGCTTCGAGTGAGTCGCTCAGGGATGCGACCTCAGTTCCAAGAATTGAATGAAGCTCATTTGCAAACTCACCAGGCTCCGTACGTTCGTAATACTCCATACGCGTTTTTAATTCACTATTATCAAGGCCTTCGTATGCTTCACGGAGCTCTACGCTCAACTTGTCACGCTCTTCACTGCCCATTCGATACCAAGCTGCGTGCAGCATTTCGTGCGCTGCAGTTACCTCTTTCATGCCATCAAGCTGATCGTTTGTAAGGGCGTAGATGTAAATACGATCGTCGGTTGTATAGCATCCCAAAATTGGGCTACCCGCTTCCTGTCGAGGACATTTCGTATTAAACGTCTCCTGGCTCTCTACCTCAGGCTTGGTAGCGTAAAAGACAAACCGACCTTCATCAGTAAAAGAAATACGCTGGCCAATTGCCTGCACCTCAGAGGTTGGCTCATAGCCCCAGACCGCAATTTGGTCGAGGACATACTGTCGATTCATAAAGAGCCATATCGCAGCGACAATAAATAGACCGCTTACAACAAAGGCGATAATTGAACCAATTCTACTAGTTTTCGTGTTCGACATTAAGGTGAATTTTTCCTTTTATAGCAGTTGCTTTCAATACCGTTCCCTTATCATACTCTTCACTCAGTATACCCTCGGCAATTTCGTGCTCCAAAAGTTCTTGCATGGCACGTCGCAAAGGACGAGCGCCGTATTTCTCATCATACCCTTCGGCAATGATAAGGCGCTTAGCGGACGGCGTCACAATAAGATGAACGCCCTTTCGGTTGAGCCGGTCTTGTAACTCGCTAAGAAGTGTATCAAATATCTTCCCTACTTCCTTGCGAGTCAGCGCCCTAAACGTAACAATTGCATCAAAACGGTTAATGAGCTCCGGGCGCATCATTTTCTCGAGCGCCTCACGAGCAATCGTCGCGTTCTCGGCATGCACTTGGTCAAGCTCCCGAGCATCTTCGCGTGTCTTTGCATGGAACCCAAGGCTTGATTCTTTCATCATCTGCTCGGCGCCCAAGTTACTCGTCAGGATGATGATTGCATTCGAGAAGTCAACCGAACGACCCTTTGCGTCAGTAAGCTTTCCGTCTTCAAGCAGCTGAAGAAGTAAGTTGAATACTTCTCGATTTGCCTTTTCAATCTCATCAAAGAGCACGACACTATACGGCTGTCGGCGAATTTTGTCGGTCAACTGACCACCATCATCGTAGCCGACGTAGCCTGCCGGTGCACCGAGGAGGCGGCTTGTGTTGTGTCGCTCGCTGAATTCACTCATGTCAATCTTGATGAGCGAGTCATCGCTTCCAAACACTTCACGTGCGAGAACGCGCGCAAGCTCGGTCTTACCTACACCAGTTGGACCAAGAAATACAAACGAACCAATCGGACGTCGATTCGAAGCCACGCCGCTTCGACTGCGGCGAATCGCTCGAGAGACCTTTTCAACGGCTTCCTCTTGTCCAATCACATACTTACCCAGGTGCTTTTCGAGCGTTCGAAGCATTTTTGCTTCCGACTTTTGTACACGCTTTACAGGAATGCCGGTCATCTGCGCAATCGCCTGCGCGATATCATCATCGGTAAGTTGTACTGGGGTTTTCTTTTCGCTCTCTTCGCGAGATTCTTCGAGCTTTTCGGTAAGCTGGCTAATCCGAGTCTTGTATAATGCCGCTCGCTCATACTCTTCTGCCGCTACGGCTTCTTCCATCTTCTCGTTCAGGTTCTTTAGCTGCTTCATGTAGTCGCGAACCTTACTTGGCTTGTGGCCACTCTGAACGCGTACCCGTGCCGCAGCTTCATCAATGACATCAATTGCCTTGTCCGGCATAAACCGTTCGCTAATATACCTATCGGCCATATACACCGCGTCTTCAATGACTTCGTCGCTAATTGAAACACCATGGTGCTTCTCGTAGTACGCGCGAAGCCCTTTCAAAATTGCAATTGCGTCTTTTGTCTTTGGCTCTGGAACAATAATTGTTTGAAGACGACGCTCAAGGGCGGTATCTTTCTCAATATGCTTTCGGTATTCTTCGATGGTAGTTGCGCCAATAAGTCGCATTTCACCACGAGCAAGCGCGGGCTTTAGCATATTTGCAGCGTCAAGCGCACCCTCGGCTGCACCAGCACCGACAAGCAAATGAAGCTCATCAATGAACACAATAACGTTCTTTTGCTCTTGCAGCTCGGCAACAACTTTTTTTAGACGCTCTTCGAACTCACCTCGATACTTCGTACCGGCAATCATGCCCGCAAGGTCAAGCTGAATGATTCGCTTATCAAGTAAGTGCTCTGGCACATCTTCACTTGCAATACGCTGAGCAATTCCTTCAACAATAGCCGTTTTACCTACACCAGGTTCGCCAATAAGCACGGGGTTATTCTTTGTGCGTCGACTCAAGATAGTGACAAGTCGCTCCTCCTGCTCTTTGCGGCCAATAACCGGGTCAAGCTTGCCCGCCTTTGCACGGGCGGTAAGATCAGTTCCAAATACGCCAAGGAGACCTCGGTCACGCGGCTTCTTTGTTGGACGCTCTATCTCTTCGACGGATTCAGTATTTGTATCGCTATTACGGTCAAGGTACTCTTCAAGCTCAGAAAGAATTTCTGCAATATCAACATTCATATCACGAAGCAACACGGTCGCTCGTGCGTTTTTCTGAGACAAAATACTATAAAGAATATGTTCGGTACCTAGGTAGTCTTGACGGAATTCCTGAGCGACATCCCAGCTCATTTTGAGCGTGAGCTTGGCGGTTTCACTGAGGTTTTTTGTCATAATACCAGAAGTAAAATTAGCACTAATAGGAACGGCGCTCAGTGCGGACTGCGCCTTATCAAGTGTGACCCCAGCATCTGCTAAAATCTTCGCACCTACAGAGGCTCCCTGTGCCATTACGCCAAGAAGGAGATGCTCCGTGCCAACATATGAACTGCCATACCCTTGGGCAATAAGTGTTGCGTGATGAAGACTTGTCCGAGCGTTGTCGGTCAAGTGAGAGATGAATTCTGCAAAATCATCAGACATATATCTATTATCTATCCTCCATGGCATGAAGCACAAGAGTAATTAATTCCCTCTCTTGTTTCATATATCTAGTATAGCAAAATTAGCACTCCGTGCAATAGAGTGCTAATTTATACTTCTTCGAATTTTTATTCTTCAGTTGCTTCTTCAACAGCACTAAGAAGACTGTCTTCGATGTTCTTTCGTGGCTTTTCAGCGGGCTTTGGTGCAGTCGCTGCAGTTGCCTGCTCAATATCAAGCTCGTATCCCGTAAGGCGACTTGCGAGGCGAACGTTCTGTCCACCGCGGCCAATAGCAATTGACTGTTGGTCTTCGCTTACAAATACCTTCGCGCGCTTTTCCTTCTCGTCAACTTCAACCTTCACCACTTCAGCTGGGCTGAGGGCATTCTTGATGAATTGCTCAGTGTTATCGTCAAACGTAACAATGTCGACCTTTTCTTGGTCGCCAATTTCGTTCATGACAGCTTGAACACGCGTACCATGACCACCGACAAAGGTACCCACTGGGTCTACACCAGGAACAGCGCTCGAAACAGCAAGTTTCGTGCGGCGACCTGCTTCACGAGCAATAGCCTTAATTTCAACAGCACCAGTTTCAAGCTCAGGGACTTCCTGGCGGAAAAGGTACTCAACAAATGCTTCGTTGCCACGACTCAAAATAAGTTGTGGACCACGGTTCTCACGCTCGATGTCTTTAATGAAGACCTTAATGCGACTTCCGACATTGTAGAATTCACCTTGAATTTGTTCGCTTTGTGGAATAATTCCACTCGCTTTACCAATTTCAACGCGAACCACGCGAGGCTCGACGCGCTGTACAGTACCGGTAACAACGGTACCGATCTTGTCTTCGTACTCTTCGAGAACAACTTCACGTTCTGCTTCGCGAAGACGTTGAAGCACTACCTGCTTTGCAGTTTGCGCAGCAACACGACCAAAGCTTTCTACTTCGTGTGTTTCTTCAATAATGTCACCGAGTTCAGCGTCGGCCTTTACCTTCTTCGCTTCTTCGAGGCTAATTTCGTGCGCGTCGCTTCCGACCACTTCAACAACTTCACGGCCTACAAATACCTTTGCAGTACCGTTAGCGGTGTTAAGTTCGGCGCGAACTTCTTGGTCACGCTCACCGTTATCACGGCGCCATGCAGCGGCAATAGCCTGTTCGATAACAGAAAGTACGGTCTCTTCTGGGAGGTTCTTTTCGTCAGCAATGGTGCGAACGGCAAGGGTGAGTTGTTTTAGGTTTAATTCATCCATTGTGTTAATCCTTTCATGAGAATTAATAGGCTTTCTAGTAAAAAATCCGACCTGCCGGCCGGAATGTACTGTTCATAGTATAGAACACTGCTTCCATTTTCGCAAGGGATATTTAGGGGGACGGAAGCTGCTGAGCAGGACAGCTTGCAAGCACACCTGCCATTGCATCTCTTTCGGCGACAGTCACCCATAGAGCGTACTTATGCTTAATCGCAATTTGCCTTGCTACATAGTCACAGCGAAAGGCTTTATTTTTAGGGAGCCATGACGCAGCGTCGGCGTCGCTTTTCGCTTGATTCTGGCTCCCTGAGACTGCGAGGAGTTCAAGCGGATCATTCGCAAG
Organism: uncultured Candidatus Saccharibacteria bacterium; assembly: GCA_946480535.1. The sequence goes on from CAMLKA010000003.1 coordinate 31,699, forward strand.
TTGCTCCCGCTGAGCCTGAGTCAATAACTGCGCACCTTTCTGCCAGGCGTCCGACAGCGCAACGACATGATCTATTTGCACCTCGGTACTTTTTTCATTTGTGAACGCCACCGTCTCGCCCGTATATGGATCGCGTAAAATCCCAGTGATCACTTTGCATTCAGTATCGAGGGTCGGATTTTCTAAATCCCGATACAAAATAATATTTCGTGTTGTACATCCGTTTATCGTATCCCAACCATCCCCAAACTGATCGCGACTATAGCCAGTTTTCGGCGCTCGCCCCTTCACCTCGAGTGCATGAAGCGTTGCTACCGCGCTCTTTTCCATCGTCTCGACAGGAGGCTGACTTACTTCTTGGGATTGTCGAGGCAGGCTTTCTTCAATCATCCGCGGCATAGCACCCGCAAGAAGAGCGATAGATATCACTCCAACAACAAATATGATCACCGCCCTCCGCCTACGCATGGTTCTATTATGACAGCCGATTGTTAACTCTGATACAATTATAGGTATGGAATCTGTATCTCGACTCTTCAGGACTTTTGAACCTGAACACTATAACCTTTCAGTAAAACTTAATCGTATCGAGCGAACTTTTGAAGGAACCGTGAGTATTCGCGGGCTCCTCGCCGAAGACACCCAAGAGGTTCGTCTTCATGCTAAAAAACTTTCTATAAAATCAGCGACTGTCGACGGTAAGGCTGCGGAGTTTCGCGATGATACTAATGACGAACTTGTCATCTCACACCAAGACCTCTCTGCTGGTGAACACCTTCTCGTCATTACCTACAGTGGCTCTATCTCTGATGATATGAACGGCATTTACCCATGCTACTTTGAAGTTGATGGTGAAAAGCAGGAACTCCTTGCAACCCAGTTTGAAAGTCACTATGCCCGTCAAGCGTTCCCATGTATTGATGAACCCGAGGCAAAGGCAACTTTCGACGTGACGCTCACTACGGAAAACAACGTCACTGTTTTAGGCAACATGCCCGTGAAATCTCAATCTGAAGAGGGAGATTTACTCGTTACAAGCTTCGAAACCACGCCACGTATGAGCAGCTACCTTGTCGCCTGGGTTGTTGGTGACCTTCAAAAGAAAACCACCACAACCGATAGCGGTGTTGAGGTATCCGTCTGGTCAACGAAAGCGCACGACCCTTCGAACCTCGATTTTGCACTCAACATCGCAACGCGCACCATCGACTTCTTCGATGAGTACTTTGGCGTTCCGTATCCACTCCCCAAGGCAGACCACGTAGCGCTTCCGGACTTTTCAGCCGGCGCCATGGAAAACTGGGGGCTTATTACGTACCGCGAAATTGCACTCCTCGTTGACCCGAAGCAAACAACCCTTTCAGCAAAACACTACGTCGCAACAGTCATCGCCCATGAACTCAGTCACCAATGGTTCGGCAACCTCGTTACCATGCAGTGGTGGAACGACCTATGGCTTAACGAAAGCTTCGCAAACATGATGGAATACGTTGCCGTTGACGCGCTCGAACCGTCATGGAATATTTGGCTTGATCAGGCAACCACCGAAGTTGTCAGTGCGCTCCGTCGTGACAGCCTTGATGGCGTGCAGTCTATCCAGATTGACGTCAATCACCCAGATGAAATTAGTACCATTTTCGACCCATCAATTGTCTACGCAAAAGGTGGTCGCCTCCTTCGTATGCTCCAAGCTTATGTTGGCGACGACGCAATGAAGCAGGGGCTTAAGCGCTACTTCGAGAAGCACAAATACACCAATACACAGGCCGACGATCTATGGGCAGCCCTCAGTGAAGCTTCAGGCAAAGATATCTCAAGCTTTATGCACGCCTGGATGACTCAGCCAGGCTTCCCTGTTGTTCATGCAGCCAAGAACGCCGACACCATTACGCTCTCACAGAAACAATTCTTCATTGGTCCACACGAAGATCAAGACCGTACCTGGCCTATTCCACTCCACGGCGTGACGGCGAGCATCCCAGAATCACTCCAATCAAAAGAATTCTCATTTGAATACACCGACCCAACCCCATTCCGTTTGAATCGTGGCGGTACAGCCCACTTTATCACTCAATACGACACCCCTTTGCTTGCAGAAATTATCGAGAACCTCGATCAGCTTTCGCCAGTTGATAAGCTCAACTTCTTACACGAACAGATTCTTCTTGCAAAGGCTGGGCTTCAGTCGTACGCGGCAATCATTCCGCTCCTCAACTACTTCAAGTCTGAAACGAATGAATCCGTCTGGAGTATTGTCGCCCTCGCAATGAATGAACTCAAGCGCTTTATTGAAGTAGAAAGCGAAGCAGAAGCAAAGCTCAAGAAGCTTGTTGGTGAAGTAATTGAAGAACAGTATCACCGCCTTGGCTGGAATGAAGTTGAAGGTGAAGACGAAAACGACACCAAACTTCGTAGTACAATCATCGGCCTTTCGTTATATGCCGAACTTCCAGAATCACTCGAAGAAGCAACGAAGCGCTACAAAGCAGGAACCATCGACACACTTGACCCTGAACTACGAACCACCGTCATGGCCCATGCCGTTCGGCACGAAATTACACCTGATGTCGTTGACACACTCCTTGCGGCATATCCAAAAATTACCAATAGTGAACTTCGCGATGATGTTGCAGCCGCACTAACCGCGGCCATAAACCCGACCATCATTCAGCGGCTTATTGAGCTCCTAAAAGACACCTCGTTCATTCGTATGCAAGATTTCATTCACTGGTTTGTTTGGCTACTCCGTAACCGCTATAGTCGTGAAATTGCATGGCAATGGACTCGCGATAACTGGGATTGGATTGCAAAGACCTTCAAGGATGATTCTCACTATGACATCCTTCCTCGCTATGTTGCCGGATCGCTCGTTACACGCACGCAACTTGAAGAATACAAGGCCTTTTTCGCTCCGTATGAAAGCGAAATTGCCCTATCGCGAAATATTAAGATTGGCTACACAGAGCTCGAAGGAATCGTTTCTCTTCTAGAGACCGACGGACCACGCGTTCGCGAAGCTTTACTCGACCTCGAGTAATTCAAGCGGCTCACCGGCACCAAAACCTACGGCAGCAAGTCGTAAGTTTTTCTGCGTTGGATGGTGGACGCTGTAAAGCTCGGCAGCAAAGCGCATTTGATGAAGTTTTTTAGGGGTAATTGCGTCAATACCCGCACCCGCATACGAGGATCGGTATTTAACTTCAATAAAATACCTGGTGCTCTCTGACTCGGCAATAATATCTATTTCGCAGTACTTAGTTTTCCAATTGCGCACTACAATTTTGAAGCCGCTTTGCTGTAGTCATCGAGCAACATCAGCTTCGCCTTTGCTGCCACGAGACGGCTTCACATCAATTTTTTGAATGAGGTCATTCCCAATAAGTTTCGCAATGGGCGCAAATGAGCGCCTATGGAGTGGAGTTACCCCGTAATCAACTAATGCCTTTTGGTGTTTCGCCGTACCATACCCTACGTGTGAACCAAAACCATACTCTGGATATACACCGTCCTGTTCTTCCATATATGTATCGCGCGCCACTTTTGCAACAATAGACGCCGCGGATACGGCAGGGATAAGAAAGTCCGCCTTTGGCATCGTTGTAACATACCGGCCTTTGTTCGTTTCTTTAAGAAAATTGATTGTTCCGTCGATTACAATCTCATGATACGGCGTTTCGACAGCCTCAACAGCACGAATCGTCGCAAGGCGCAACGCAGCAGGCAACCCGATAGCGTCAAGCTCCTCGGCATGTACCCATCCAAGCCCCCAGCCAAGTGCGCTCTCTCGAATTTGAATATCAAGTTCAGCCCGGCGCTTTGCTGAAAGCTTTTTACTGTCAGTCAGGCCTTCAAGCGTAAAGTTTTCAGGAAGTACGACAGCTCCCACTACTAACGGGCCTGCCCATGGGCCTCGCCCTACTTCATCAATCCCTAGAATCATTCTTTTATTATACTAGTCAAAAATGAACTTGTTCTTGATCATTCTGCGGGTTACGTGGCGAAAAGACCCTCGGTACATTACCGGCCGTCTTCTCAGAGAAAGCATAGGTGAGGAAATAATCTGTATGTGTATTGCTTAACAGCTCAGATGGCGGCATGGCCTGTAAGGGTGTATCGCCGTGCGCAATCGCCAAACCAATCTGCGCCTCTTCAATACTTCGTCGACTTGAATACCCCATACTCCCTAGCTGCGTTGAACTGAACAGTACGGTTGGCTCGACCTCGTCTACAGCATAGTGTGACTGAACTTTATGAGAAGGATGATCAATTAAAACAAGGACTTCATTGTCAGTGCGCCATAGCTGGACTTTTTCTGGAGTAAGATCACGGAAAATTCGTGTCGTTGCGTCATTAGCTCCATGCACTACTCCCCCTCTAAAGCATCCAGCGCTCGGAGTGTAGTGAATGTTAAACGGATCATAGCGATATACCGTCGTGTATCGAGGCTTATTATCTGCAAGTTGCCCACGGAGTGCCATGAGCGCTTCGGATTCATAAAGTTCAATAAATAAAGCGTCGAGCACCTCAGGTGAGTTTGTATCCTGGTGGTCATACTTATTATAGAAATCCGTGAATATATTCTCTTGCAGAGCACGCTCTTTATAACGCTCGATCACTCGTCTGTGCTCTCTATCCTGCTGTTCTCGACCATAGTTCACCATTATTCGCTCTCCCTCTTAATAGTCCGAGTATAGCATAAAAACACCCTGTCAATTGACAGGGTGTTTAAAAAATTATAAGGCAGAACTAAGCGTCAGCGTGACGTGCTTCAACTTCAGCTTGCTTTGCAGCGAGCTCTGCGTCTTCAGCGGCCTTTTCAGCAGCTTTTTCTTCAGCTGCAACCTTTGCCTCTTCCTTAAGACGTGCAGCTTCTTCTTCTGCATGAGCGTCAACGACACTGTTCACGCCTTCGCGGTCGAAGTTAACAGCCTTAAGACGAGCGCTCTTACCGCTACGATTACGAAGGTATGAGAGGTAGTTACGGCGAACCTTAGCACGACGTGTAATTTCAATCTTTTCTACAAGTGGGCTGTGAAGAAGGAAGCTCTTCTCAACACCAATACCACTGGCAATCTTGCGAACAGTAATGCGTGCAGTGTGTGACTTCTTACGATCAACACGAATCACAACGCCTTCAAAGATCTGGATACGCTCTTTGTTACCTTCTTTAATTTTCTGGTGGACACGGACAGTGTCACCGCTCTTTGCGTCAACAACTGCAGCCTTACGCTGTTCATTGTTCACTTTCTGGATAAGTGCAAAACTCATTAGTTATTCCTCTTTTGTACCCAATTGGTACTTGCTTATACTCAGGTAGACCTGAGAGCCAGCCACGCAGTTGCATCCCTGCGGCTCCAGCTCCCGCAACCTAAGCGGTTACTCTATACAATCAGTGATAAATTATAGCACGTTTATGATAAAATTGGAAGAGTTATTAGGGGTGGTACGAGGAGGTGAATATTTTATGATGTCAACCGAAAACGAACTGCCAAGAATCTTAGACGTAGGTACACACCTCATTCCCCACGAATCCCCCGACACCGACCCTGCCCTTATGAGCAACGCCGAGTTTGCCGCATTGGTCGAGCTTCCCGACGGATCAACCGCTATTCTCGAAGCTTTTCACGAAGAAACTACCCTTGAAGACGGTCAGTCTGCCGACGGTTTTGACTTCCGAGGGCCACGCGCGCTCCCCTTCCTCAAACACAACTATTTCGTCAGCGCACAGCATGACCAACTCGGCCTCAACGGCGGCGCAAAAGACCCTTATGCCGACACTGCGCCAACACTCCCAGGTATGGAATGGCCCGAGGTCATTCACCTCCAGCATCCTGCTCGCGTACGTGACTACGCAACCTATGTTATGGCCGTCGCGCTTGGTATTCAGCGCCCCGTCTCAGGAGACCACTGGAATACAGACATGGCTGCAGAGGTAAACACTCCAAGCGCCGGTAATCGTTTCGGCGAATTCTAGAGTTTATATAACGCGGTTAATTTCTTCGATGGTTGTTTCACCACGGAGTGCCGCAAGTATACCATTTTGAAGCAACGTCACCATACCATTCGCACGGGCGGTTTTTGCAATAATTTCGGCGTGCACGTCATTGACATCACCTCGAAGAAACTTCTGAATCTCTTCACTCACTACCAATTGCTCCATAATCACCATACGTCCGCTATATCCAAACGGAGAGCTCTCGCTTGTTACTGGGCGGAAGAGTTGGAAATTCTCAAGATTTGGCTTTTCGACATGCTCCGGAAGGTCTTTGAGCGCTTCGCGAATCCATTGCTTTGTGGCTTCATCAGGATCGTAGGCTTCTTTACTCTCGTCATCGAGCCGCCTTACAAGCCGCTGGGCTATCACAAGTCGAATCGCACTACTAAAGATGGGGTTCTGGCCAATAAGGTCAATCATACGACTAAACGCGGCCGCAGTATCAGTAGCGTGGAATGTCGAAAGAACAAGGTGGCCGGTAATTGAGGCCTGGATTGCCGTCTTGGCAGTATCAGCGTCACGAATCTCTCCCACCATCACAACATCAGGGTCAAGACGAAGCACCGAACGAAGGTGGTCGGCGAAGCTTTGACCACCCGTTGTATCGACGGGAACCTGTGAAATACCAGGGACACTAAATTCAATTGGGTCTTCAAGGGTGATAATCTTTCGATCGAGCGTATTCAACGCATTAATCATACTGTAGAGAGTTGTCGACTTACCTGAACCAGTTGGCCCAACCATCAGCACCATACCGCGGGGGTGGCTAATGACATCATCGATTTCCCTGCGCTCAGGCGCTGCGATCTCGAGGCGATCAAGGTTCAGCATAGATTCGTCGTAGTTGAAGAGACGAATAACAGCATCTTGTCCATACATCGTCGGCACCATTTCAATACGCATGTTCAACATATGTCGCGCTTCATCTTCACCGATTTCTTGCTGCATATGCCCTGATTGCGGCTCGTTTGAAGCCGTTGAAAGATTCGCCCGCGAAGCAAGGGTTCCTAAAATCACCCGATAGCGGTCTTGGTCAAGCGTCGCAACAGGGTGGAGCGCGCCATCAACACGCATACGAATCCGAATACCATCACGCTGATTTTCAACGTGAATATCACTAGCGCCAAGCCTATCGG
>CAMLKA010000004.1 GCA_946480535.1 uncultured Candidatus Saccharibacteria bacterium
GACCCAGCGGCGTGTCGGAAATCGGTGGAAGAGCGCTTCGGAGTTGATAAAATGGCGTCTGAGTATATAAAACGCTACGAAGAGACGATTCGGAAAGCACGATAAATGTGCACTTCGAACCACGAATCAGTTGCATTTCATCCCTGTTAAATGTATACTTATTCAAGCACGCGGGTGTAGCTCAGCTGTTAGAGCGCTTCCTTGCCAAGGAAGAGGTCCAGGGTTAGAGTCCCTGTACCCGCACCAATAAAAACAGTCCAGCAAAGCTGGGCTATTTTTATTGGTAAGATATTGTGCCTTTAGCTCTGGACCTCTTCAAAGAGAATAATAGTCCAGGGAAAGCCCGGCCGCGCTCCAGGCGCGCTGGGGTTAGAGTCCCTGTACCCGCACCAAATTCGATTGACTTGCTCCACAAAAAAATATACCCTAGGGGGGTATAGGAGGATTCATGCACGAACATCAACATCACGCTCATCACCAGGAGGCCACCAATGCTATGGCGGTCAGTGCAACGCTCCATTGTCTCGTAGGGTGTGCAATTGGTGAAGTACTTGGGCTCGTAATCGGCACGGCATTTAATTTAAGCAATTTGGTTACGACTCTGCTGGCTATTACACTCGCTTTTGTATTTGGCTTTGCGCTTTCAACGCTACCGTTGCTGAAAGCTGGTATTGGGTTTGGTGCGGCGCTATCGATTGTAATTGCCGCAGACACACTCTCAATTACCGTCATGGAGGTTGTCGATAACGCAGTAATGTACCTTATTCCTGGCGCTATGCATGCAACGCTTGTTGATCCACTGTTTTGGATAAGTATGCCGATAGCGCTGACTGCTGCGTTTTTTGCGGCCTTACCGGTAAACAAGTATCTTCTTAGTAAAAACAAAGGTCACGCGTTAACAATGAAGGCCCTTGGCGGCCATCATCACCATTAAAGGAGGTGATTATGCAGCGTTATGGATATGAAGGGAATAAGCCACAACTGCTTAAGCGGTTGAACCGTGTCGAAGGGCAGGTGCGAGGTATCGCACGAATGGTTGAAGAGGATACGTATTGTATCGACATTCTGACACAGGTAGGTGCTGTAAAAGCAGCGCTTGATAAAGTTGCACTCGAGTTACTTCGCGATCATGCAAAACATTGCTTGTCGAATGAACAAGTACACGCACATAATGAAAATAATAAGGCCGATGAGCTTGTAAGCGCAATTGGTCGAATGCTATAGGTAAGGGGGTATTTATTATGGAAACAAAATCACTGCTATACGGGCTCATCGGATTTTTCTTGGGAGGCCTGCTCGTTGCGGTCGCAGCCACAACTTTTAATAAACCTACTCAAGACAATACAAATACGTCTATGAGCAGTATGTCTATGGAGGATATGGCAGCCCAGCTGAATGACAAAACCGGCGATGAATTTGATAAGGCGTTCATTGCAGGCATGATCGCTCACCACGAAGGCGCAGTAGAAATGGCGAAGCTTTCTGAAGCGAATGCGAAGCATGTTGAGATTAAAAAATTGTCCAAAGACATTATCGTTGCCCAAGAGCGCGAGATTGCTGAAATGAAACAGTGGCAACTCGACTGGGGCTATTCATCGATGATGATAGATCACGAATCAATGGGACACTAGAAAGCGAGCGGATGAAAAATTCCGTATAGGGCCTCGCTTTAGCGTAAGTGCTAAAATAATAGAGAGGATACAACTTTAACGAAAGGTGTAGGGCTATGGGAAAATACATTGATGGATTCGTGCTGGTGGTGCCAAAAGGTAAAGAGGCCGAGTACGAAGAAATGGCAAAAATGGGTAAAGAATCCTGGATGCGCCATGGCGCGCTTCAGTACTTCGAAACGCGTGGCGAAGATCTTAAACAACAAGAGATGGGTGACCTTAAGTCACGCGCTTTTAAAGAGATGGCAGGCGCATCAGATGATGAGAATGTATGGTTCTCCTTTATCGTCTTTGAATCCAAAGAACATCGCGACGAAGTAAATAAAAAAGTCATGGCTGAAATGGACGAGGCGTATCAAGACCAAGGTGATTTTGAAATGCCAAACGATATGACAAAGATGGCTTATGGTGGATTTGATGTTGTAGTTGAGGGGTAGACGTACCTACTCTTTATTAGGCATAAACAAAAGATACCCAAGTTCGGGTATCTTTTGTTTGTCGAATCTTTAAGTCAACTGCAGTTAAATGCTATTGCTTCCGCGCTACATACGAAACACAGGCGCCTTGATTCTTGAACGTTGTGCCAAAGTTCTGCCATCCATCCTTTTTACACTCATCCTTTGAGATTGGGTAGGTAGGCTCAGTAACGGTTGCTGGCTCAAAGTTCCAGTACTCTTGGTCTAGTGATGTTCCTACTGCCGGTACATCCACAAAGCCAGTAAAGGCGTCCCAACCGTTCCCGGCCTTGAGAACAAGAGGGTTCCCAAAGTCTTGATTAAAGCCAATGTTAGGGAAGCGGGCGAGTACTTCGCTGTACGTACATGGGTTTTCTTGTGGACATTTGTTTGGTCCATACTTTGCTTGTAGAGAATCAGACCATGTCATCCACCACTGTGCAGTCGGTGCGTTGACGAGCCATGTCTGCCACTGACCATCTGTTAACGGTGAGTTAGTGATGTCGGCGTTTAGGTATGGATCAAAGACAAGTCGTCCTTGCCATGAAGCGTCCGCGTCGTTGAGATTTGTATCAATACCAATTTCGAATGAAACGGCTTTCGTATTGTCAACTTGTTGCCATGTTGCGTAGCTGAGGCTTGGCAACTCGGCAAGTCGATTGCTCGCGAAGGTGTGTTTATAAAGTCCTAGCTCTACGTATGAATCGACGCCGTTGACGGTAAATTCTGCGCTTCCGGCACCGTCGTAAGGAACGGTGGTTGTTGGTGTTACAGAAGCGTCGCCAACACCTCCTACATACCAGCCTGATGGTCCCGTTTCTATCTCACTGATTGGTCGAATATCCGTTGGGTAAACAGTGTGAGCAGTCACATTAATGGCATTTGCCATTGATGAAAAAGCCAGCCCCGCCGTAACGATAGCGGCAGCTACTCCTGTGAATAGGATCGCTAGTTTTTTGTTGTTCGGTTTTGCGAGCCCTGCAAGAATATTGTTTGAGGAATGAATATTCACCTCTGTACACCTCCTTATAACTTAACATTCTTATTATACGCTTATGCATATGATGTCGACAATCCATACAGAAGACTATAATAAGAAGTGACTAAGTGGAGGTGCAGTGTTATGAGAAAGATCATCGTACTATCATTTATTACACTCGACGGGGTGATGCAGGCTCCCGGAGGGCCCGACGAAGATGTATCGGGCGGATTTACCTACGGCGGCTGGGTGACGCCCTATTTCGACGAAGCGTCGGCGGAAATCATGACAAAGCAAATGCAACCCTCGGACTTATTGCTCGGAAGGAAAACATTTGATATCTTTGCGTCATACTGGCCCGAGCATGTTGATTCTTGGCCGGGTGTCAATGATGTTACAAAGTACGTCGTATCGAATACAATCCATGAATCGGATTGGCAAAATACAAGAGTCCTCCAAACTATTGATGCGGTAAAAGACCTCAAAGAGACAGACGGTCCGGACCTGCAGGTTCATGGAAGCGGTGAGCTCATCCAATCACTTCTCGAAAATGATTTGGTGGATGAATTATGGTTGAAAACGTTCCCAATTACCTTGGGACAGGGCAAAAAGTTGTTCGCTGATGGGACGATGCCGATGGCTTTTACACTTGTTGAAGGCAAAGTGACACCGAGTGGTGTGATATTCGCCAACTACAAGCGAGCGGGAAATGTTGTGACGGGGACAGTCGGCGAATAGGTTGATTAATTTAAACCAAAAGCAGTATACTGAAGGGGTATGGAGTATAACGTGGACGAGCTAGAAGCAGCTTTTGAAGAGACGCGAGATCTTTTCGTGGCGTTCGGCGATCGCTATAGGCAAGAAATTATCATGGTCCTCGGCAAGAACGAGAATATGACCGTAAAAGAGCTTGCCGAGCGCATTCAACTTTCACGTCCTGCGACGTCGCATCATATAAAAATACTCAAACAGGCTGGCCTACTGGGCGAGCGAAAAGAAGGTGTTCGGACGTACTATTATCCAACATTGCATGATGGATTTACGAAAGTGAAACAATTAATTGAAGCCGCAGATGGCTGGATAGGGAAGTAGAAATAGATGGCAGATCGGTTGCAAAAACTTGGTGAACTGATGTTCAGGCTCAAATGGTGGGTTGTTGGCTTTTGGGTAATTGTGATGGCCGTTTTGGCTATTGTTGCGACGCAGGTTGGGTTTAACACCACAAGTGAAATTTCTATTCCCGGCACACAGGCGCAACAAACGCTGACTCGCTTTAATGAGCTTTTCCCTGATACAGGTGCGCAATCGGCAAAGGTGGTGATTGAGGTGCCGGAAGGTAGGACGATCGAAGAATATAAAACTGAAATCGATCAATTATCTTCCGCCATTGTATCGGTTGATGGTGTCACGAATGCCATTACGCCATTTGTGAACACGGCAGCTATTTCAGAAGACGGTACGATTGGATTCATTACCGTGCAGATGAAGGGCGAAGGTGACAGTGGGCGCTTAAGTGATGCAACGATCTCTGGAGTTCAGGAAAAGATCGAAAATGCACAGCTTGATGGCGCGACGGTTGTTGCCGGCGGCGACCTCGTAAAGCAAGAGCTTGGTGAAATCCTTGGCATCGCCGAGATTGCCGGGCTTCTTATTGCCCTGGTTGTGCTGCTTGTAACCTTGGGCAGCCTTATTGCTGCGGGAATGCCACTGGTGACGGCAATTGTAGCGGTGGGCGTGAGCATGCTTGGTTTGTTCTCGCTCAGTCAAACAATTGACCTAAGCAATACCGCACCTGTTTTGGCGGTAATGCTTGGGCTTGCTGTTGGTATCGATTACTCACTCTTTATCATTAACCGCTATCGAACCTACGTGGTAGACGGATATGAAATCCAGAAAGCTTCGGGTCGAGCGATCGCGACCGCCGGGAGCGCTGTGATATTTGCTGCGGCAACGGTTGTGATTGCGCTCGCGGCGCTTACCGTTGTTCAAATTCCATTCATGACCGTCATGGGTCTTGCCGCCGCTGCAACAGTAGCAATTGCGGCGCTAGTTGCAATTACTCTTATTCCGGCACTCCTTGGAATTTTCAAGCTGCACATTTTTAGTCGAAAGTCGCAGAAGGCAATTCTTGAACAGCGCAAAAAGGGAATTGTGCACCACGAAGACGTGAGTCATAAAACGATTTGGTACCGACTTGGTGAAAAGATTGTGAAGTATCGCAAAACAAGCCTGTTGGCGGCATTGGCTGTTGTTGCGGTACTTGCATGGCCAATGGCGCAGTTACAGCTCGGCCTTCCTACCGACGAAACCGCTGCACCGGGCACCTCCCAGCGCCAGGCCTATGAATTGCTCGCTAAGGGATTTGGTGACGGCTATAACGGGCCCCTTCTGCTTGTGGTCGAGGGTGTTCCAGAAGTAACCGATGCCGATAGAGCAGCAGTCCAGCAGACAATTATGGCCGAAGCACAAAAGCAGCTTGCTGTTAAAGCACAGGAGCTTGGTGTTTCACCCGAGCAACTTCAAATGATGATGACACCAGAGCAACTGGCGCAGGCGCAAGCCGAAATTCAAAAGCAAGTAGAGCAGTATGCACCGTACTATCAGCTACAGCAAATTGCAGAGCGCGTTGGTGAAGTAGAGGGTGTTGATTCGGCCCAGGCTGCGTTGGTGACTGACGGTGGCACAAAGGGTGTAATTCAAGTGACTCCAACCACTGGTCCGTCTGATGAAGAAACGAAAGAGCTGGTCGCGTATTTCCGAAACGACGATAACCTCGCAGCGCTCTCAGCTGGCCAAGACCTTACTTTTGGCGTGACGGGTACGACGGCAATTCAAATTGACATTAATAAGAAGCTTGCTGATGCCATGCCAGTATATCTTGCTGTGGTGGTGGGGCTCTCGTTTATTATCCTTATGATTGCCTTTAGGTCAGTGTTAATTCCAGTCAAAGCAACACTTGGTTTCCTTTTATCAGTTGCAGCAATGTTTGGTGCACTTGTGGCGGTATTCCAGTGGGGCTGGTTGGGTATTACTGATGCACCGGCGCCAATTGTGAGCTTCATTCCAATTATCGCCATTGGTATTCTGTTTGGGCTTGCGATGGATTACGAGTTCTTCCTCGTTTCAGGTATGCAAGAAGCATTCCATTACACCAAGAATGCAAAACGTGCCGTTGTCGATGGTTTTGCAATTGGAAGTAGGGTTGTTGTTGCGGCCGCGCTTATTATGGTGTCGGTGTTCGCCGGGTTTATTGGCAACCATGATGCAACCATCCAGTCGGTTGGGTTCGCCTTAGCGCTCGGTGTCTTTATAGATGCGTTTATTGTACGGCTTATTATTGTACCGGTCGTCATGTCCTATATGGGCAAGTCGGCTTGGTGGCTGCCAAAGTGGCTCGATAAAATATTGCCTCGAATTTCAATCGAAGGGAAGTAACAAAAATAGTGGTCGTGGCATTATCGCCACGACCAACTGTTTATACGCCAGTCGTCGTTGGTATTGTTTGAGCGTTGTGTTGAATCACCCTTTACGTCGCGTGAATTCTCGTCGTCGCGGTTGCGCCAGTTACGGCGTTCTGTACGATCCGAGTCAGCATCTTCTTGGTGCCGCGAATCGCTTTCTGGCTCAGTGTGAGTAGAGCGGTCTGACTTCTCGTAGGCTTTTTCATATTCGGTTGCAGCTTCTTCAATGAGTGTCTCAGAGGCCTGCTCTTTTTCGAGTGTCTCAAGTTCCTGCTTGCGTACTTCAACGAGGTTTTCTTTGTATGTTGGCTGAATGAGCGCGCGAACGTATTCAGTGCCACGCTTGATGCCGTAGAGTGGTGAGCCGGGCAGGGCAAACTGTGCTGCGACAACAAGAACGAGGAATACGGCAAAGGCACTGCCAAGTGACACGAAAGTAATAAACGGCGCCTTGCTTTTCTCGCCCGGGATTTGCGCAATAGCGCGTCGTGTTTTATTGGAAAGGTTGGGGAGCGGTGTTGCTTTGAGGGTGTCAATAACACCCTTGAGCTGCTCGAGTTCATCGTTACTCATTTTCTTTTCACTGCGTGGGCGGTTGGTATGTTTCATGATAAAACCCCCTGGAGTTTTTTGAGCGCACGGTATTGAATGACACGAACGTTACTTTCGCTCATAGAGAGCGCTTCAGCGGTCTGCTTCACAGAATACCCTTGCATGAAACGCAGTGCAACAACGGAGCGCATTTGTTCCGGAAGGGTTGCGAGCGCTTTATGTACTTTCTGAGCTTCGAGTGATTTATCGACAATCTCTTCGTTACTTGGCTTATCGTCGGCAATTTCAATTTCTTCAGAGAGTGGAACGGCTTTTTTCTTACGCCAGTGGTCGGTAATTTTATTCTGAGCAATTTTATACAGCCAGCCACGCTCGTGGCCACCATCAAAAGATTCAAGTTTTTCCCAGGCTTTTGTGAAAGTATCAGCGGTCAAGTCCTCCGCAAGCTCTACATCGTGCGTATGAACAAAGATGAACTTGAAAATATCATCTGCGTATAGCGTATACATTTTTTCGAACCTTCGTTTCTTCCACATGCCTTTTTATTATCACACAATGTAACGTTTGACGTCTTGTTTCGTTACATAGGGAGTACGACCAGTACAAGGAGGGAAAATGTTAAAGAAAGTACAAGAATTTATTCAAACTAAAAGGCTCGTTCTGGCTTTAGGGCTTGCAGGAGCATTTGCGTTCCTTGGTGGCGTGTATGTAAGCGCCCAGACCGAAATCAGCCATGAGCCTGTGGTTGCAGAAAATATTAATCAAACCGATGAAGAAGTAACCCCGGAAATTAATACTCCAGTAGTGACGCTCGTCGAGGAAGAAACTCCTATTACTGAAGAGCCAGACGTCACTCCTACGGTTGTGACCGAGGTAACAGAAGAGAATGCAGACTCAGTTACCTTGGAAGAAGCTCAGGCTATCGCAGTTGCCGAGCACGAAGGGGTAGTTTCAAAGAGTAAGACAAAGCTCTACAACGAAGAAGCTGTTTATAAGTTTTACTTTACCGATGGCTGGAAAGTGTACGTGAGCGTCAGTGACGGCGACATTCTGCGCGTTATTCAGGCAAGCAACGTGACGCACGAAATGCGTCAAAAGCATGGTAAGGACAATGACCGCGCGGTAGAGGCGCAGGCTCGTAAGAGTACTGAAGTTCGTCGCGATAGCACCTACGGCTGGGGTCGCCACGACAACTAAATTTGTATATCCTGTTTGTTTAAATAAAGTAGCCTTCCCACGGGGCTACTTTATTTTTTCGAGTGTGAGGGTTTCCTGCTGATACATGCCGTAAAGGTTGAGGGCTTGGCGGGCGGCTTCTTTTGTGGTGTACGGTTTTGTCACTTCCGCCAGTTCTTGGAATACTTTGTTATATTCTTCAATTGATTTTGGCAGGTAGTATTCTCCATGACGAGCATCAACTGCACGGACGATACACTGTGATCCGATCTTTCGGGCTGCCGGACATATCTCAGCAATGGAGGCGCGGTTATTCACGACGATATCACTTTCCGTTAATGCAAAATTAACGCTCGGCATGAATTTCTCATCGGCATATTCGCCCCATTGCTCTATTTCAGAAGGAACATCGGCCTCAACCATTGCATTAATTTGGCTTCCAAGAAAAAGGTTATTGGTCATGTTGCCGTTGTTATAGCGTGTCATAATGCCACCCGATGCAGTGGCAAAATTGTTCTGCATCTCATTGCGATAAAAATACGCTTCAGCACCGAGCCGAAAAAGGGTCGAGTATTCAATCCATGGAATCCACGCCATGTCTTTGGCGATACCGATTTCTTCCTTTGTTTTTTCTGTAAGCGTATCGAAGCTTGAGGGGCTTGAGGCGTACGTGACGTTCTCGACGTCGACCCATGTCTTTTCGATAATATCGGTTATAACAGCAGACCCCGCGACACCTCCTTGGCTATACAGGACAAAATCAACCGAGGTAATACCTTCTTCGTTAAACTTTTCAATAAGCGCCTCACTCATGAAATGGTTGTCGAGTGGGGCATTATTGTACTGCATTGACCATAGTTGGCCGTCGATTGCAGCCTGATAGCCCGGGCCTATTGTATTGGTGAGATGGCGCGCGCCGTAGGTATTAAAGCCGTGAAAGAATACGGTGGCGTGGTCGGAATTTTCTGGGTCAATTGCGTTGGCGATAATTTGCACGCTTGGCCGTGCATCGGCAGATTCGATCATATTTGCGCGCACGTCACCAAGATAGGGGGCGATTGCGGCATTAATGAAGAGGCCCGTTCCAACGGCAGCCTTGCCAAGCGCGATCCATCGTCGTCGTTTGGTGAGATACTTCTGAAATCGTTCATCAGCAGCCTCTTGGGCCTGTGTCTCTCGGTGGTGCAGAACTTCAGCCGTTGGCGGGAGCTCGTTTGGTAACTTTGGGTTCCTCTGGAGCATTGCACCTATTATACCCCTTTAGCGCAAGAGGTGCGTTGTGAAATTATCCGTTGTAGGTGCCGAGGGTGACGGTTGTGGTGTTTTCTTTGCCGTCACGGAGGTAGGTAATAGTGATTTTATCACCCGGTCGATACTCGCCAAGAATGCTTGAAAGGCTTCCGTTTGTTCCGACTGTTTCGTTGTTGATCTTCGTAATAATATCACCCTCTTTGATACCGGCCTTATCTGCCGGACTCCCTGATTGTACAGGGTTGCTTGAGCCTGTGGCGTACACGTATGCACCGCTATCGACGTCGAGATTGTATTCACGAGCAACATCTGGAGTGACGGTGATGTAGTTGACGCCGAGGTAGGCGCGATTTACCTTGCCCGTTTCGAGCACACCGGCGAGGATACCTTTGGTTGCATTTACGGGAATGGCGAAGCCAATGCCGTTCGCATCTTCGACGATTGCGGTGTTAATACCGATAACCTGACCGGCCATGTTGACGAGTGGGCCACCTGAGTTGCCGGGGTTAATAGAGGCGTCGGTTTGAATGAGGTCGGTGAGGGATTCGGTGTCACCACTGCCGGTCGATGCGGTGATTGGGCGACCCGTTCCAGAGATAATCCCGCTCGTAACAGTGTTACTGTACTGTCCCAGTGCATTGCCAATAGCCACAACTTGCTGTCCAGTGCGGATGGTCGAGCTGTTTCCAAGGGTTGCCGGGGTGAATTCAGTATCGGCACTAATTTTTAGGAATGCGATGTCGTTGAGGGGGTCGCGGCCAATAATTTCAACATCTTCGTACAGTTCACCGTCACTATTCACCACGGAAACGGATGTCGCACCTTCAAGGACGTGGTTATTGGTCATTACGTAGCCGTCTTTACTGACAATAATGCCCGTTCCGGCCGCCTCGCTGCTTCCATAATAGGGGTTAGCTGAGCGAGTTTGTGTCACAATCGATACGACACTTGGTCCAACTTTTTCTGCAACAGAAGCAATGGAGCTTTCTTCCTCTGTGACGGCTTTATTGCCATCTTCGGTTGCTGAAAGAGAAGGCGAGGCGTTTGGCCCGAGGGTGCGCGTCACAAGCACGCCACCAACAATGCCAACGGCAAGCAAAATAATCGCACCGAATACCGCTACGAGCGTAATAATGAGTGGTTTGCTTGATTTTTTCGGTGTGGTTTTCGGTGGTTCTACCGGTTTTGTTTGTTCTGTTGTTACTGGTTCAGGCTGCTGCTCATTAGCTGGCTGATCGGACATGAAATTCCCCTTTTTACGGCTGTTATGTATATACTGCACCTACTAATATCACGACTTAGCATAGAATTTGCTGAGAATTCGGTAGCTTTTTGTTGTAAATGCAAGCGATGCAACAATTAACATTATGAGTCCAGAAACCAGGAAGATGAGGGCGATCCCTCGAGCATCGCCAGTGCCAAGAAGCCAACTCCATTGCTGTGCTCCTGTATCGGATTTTATGTATGGAATAATCCAGAATTCGGCGATAGGGCCAATGGCGAGTGCGGTGATTGGTGCTGCCGCCGTTTCGACGGCCATAGCGAACCCAAAGACGCGACCCTGGCGCTTTAGTGGTACGACGCGCTGAATGATGGTCTGCTCGGTCGCTTCAATAATAGGGATGAGACACATGTAGAGGAAGATGCCAACAACGTAGAGAATCCAGAATTCTCGAATTGTAAACAGCATGCCAATTGTAGCCATAATAATGTTGGCAATAAGCAGTGTTTGTAGCGGCTTTTTTCCAAGTCCTTTCTTAGCAATCACGAGGCCACCAACAATAAATCCTGTACTGGTGACTCCAAGAACGATACCCCATATTTCAACAGGGAAAAGCGTCAGGCCGTAGGGGTCCATTAGTGCCATGTAGGTTCCACCTATAAAGTTGTTGAAGGTCGAGAAGAGGATGAGCGCAAGGAGGCCGGGGACGGCGTGAATGGCGGCGAGGCTGCCCTTAATGTCGATTCGCTTACTGGCGAGCTCTGGGTCGTGCACAATTTCCTCTTCAGGAATATCAACAAAGAAAATGAGGTGAAGGAGCGCGATAGCCGTGAGGACGATAGCGATAATAAGCGCCCAACCCATACCGAGAAATCCGATAGCGAGACCACTGAAGACTGAGGTTACCAAAAAACCAACACCCGCAACACTTCCAACGAGGCCGTTGGCATTGGCATGCTTTTCTTTTGGTACAAGAATTGTCACGGTAGTCGAGAGGGCAATATTACGCATATTTTCGACGACTGAACCCGCAAGGATGATTGCCGCAAATCCCCAGAAGAGCGGCGAGGTGAGGCTTGCGATAGAGTCACCCCCAGCTGCGAAGAAAATAATACCACCAATAAGATACGTGAAGAGCGTAATTGCTCCCGAGGCGATCATGACATTTTTCTTATGGTGTTGGTCCACGAGTGTTCCGAAGAATAGGCTCGAGATGGACACCAGGAGCATATACACACCACCCACAACAGCCGTGGCAAGCACCGACTGTGTTTCGAGGTAGGCCCAGAAGGTTAAGCCAAACCAGAGGAAGCTGGTCGTGACGTTGGCAATCAGCGTATTAACAAGTACTTGGATAAATTTTTTCATCTACGCTTAAGAATAGCACTTTCTTTAGAGGATGACACCTAGCCTCGTGCTATAATAACTCGGATGGCGCCTTGGCCGAGAAGTTAGGCAACGGTCTGCAAAACCGTGTAGACGGGAGCGTTACCCGTAGGTGCCTCCAACCAGAATTATTTTTGTACGCGCGGATGGTGGAATTGGTAGACACGAGAGACTTAAAATCTCTTGGCTTCACGGCCGTGCGGGTTCAAGTCCCGCTCTGCGCACCAGAACTTATAAAACCCTCGATTATCCGGGGGTTTTATTATGTCAAAATTTTCTCAGCAAATCCTCGGTATATCCATGGTACTTTGCTATAATTAAAGTATAGAAATAAGGAGAGAAAATAGATGATTGCAGTTTGGATAATTCTTGGTGTCGTAGTACTTCTCGGTATCTTCGTTTGGGTAACCTACAACAGCCTTGTGACACTTCGTGTACGTGTTGAAGAAGCGTGGAGTGACATTAGTGTTCAATTGAAGCGTCGTCTTGACCTCATCCCTAACCTCATCGAAACGGTAAAGGGTTACGCTAAGCACGAGTCTGGCGTTTTCCAGGCAGTAACCGAAGCGCGTGCAAATGTTATTAACGCTAACGGTGTGAAAGAAACTGCCGCTGCAGAAAACCAATTCGAAGGTGCTTTGAAGAGCCTCTTTGCGGTCGCTGAAAGCTACCCAGACCTTAAAGCAAACGAGAACTTTCTCGAATTGCAACGCGAACTTGTTGACACTGAAGACAAAATTCAGGGTGCGCGTCGTTTCTACAACTCAGGCGTAACCTCACTCAACACAAAGATCCAAACCTTCCCAGCGAACGTTGTTGCTGGTATGTTTGGCTTCAAGAACCGTGACTTCTTTGAAGTAGAAGCTTCAGAAGCAGCTGCTGCAAACAAGCCTGTCGAAGTGAAGTTCTAGTAGGAGTGAGTCGAACCCATGTATAACGCAATTGCGGCCAACAAACGCAACACCGTCCTTATTATGGCGGTGTTTGTTGGCCTTATCACGGGAATTGGTTACGTTGTAAGCCTCTTCTTTGGCGATACCTCGATTACTTGGTGGGTGCTCGGTGGTGTGCTCATTTACGCTCTCATTCAATATTTTGCGGCCGGTTCGCTTGCTGTTGCTATGACAGGAGCGCAGGAGATTGAGAAAAAAGACAATCCTCGACTGTACCGCACGGTCGAAAACCTCTCAATTACCCTTGGTATGCCGATGCCGAAGGTGTATATAATCAACGACTCGGCTCCAAATGCGTTTGCTACCGGTCGTGATCCAAAGCACGCAATTGTTGCGGCTACCACGGGCCTTCTTGATATCATGGACGACCGTGAGCTCAATGCCGTAATGGCGCACGAGATGGGGCACGTTCAGAATTACGATATTCGTGTCAGTATGATTGCTTTTGGGCTGGTGAGTGCTATTGGAATACTCTCTGATATTGTGCTTCATACGCTCTTCTTCAGCGGTGATCGCCGGGAGGGTACAAACCCATTTGTTATTGTTGTGGGTATTATTGTTATTGTTCTCGCACCTATTATTGCTGCGGTTGTGCAGATGGCCATTAGTAGGCAGCGTGAATATCTTGCCGATGCAACCGGTGCCATGACAACGCGCGATTCAGCGGGTATGGCCAGCGCACTCGGAAAACTTCTTCAGTACGGTAGGCCTATGCAGAAGCAAAACTCCGCAACGGCCCAGCTTTTTATTAGTAATCCACTACGACCTGGATTTTTCGCTAAGCTTTTCAGTTCACACCCACCACTTGAAGATCGCATAAAAAGGCTTACTGAAAATGCCGACAAGTTCTAAATCTTTTAGGGCTCAACTCAAAAAGAAATACAAATCATTTCTTAGTAGGCGACCGCACCGCACGCTGCGTTTAACAAGGCGACGTGATTACATTCGACCACTTGAATTACCTGGCCATCTTGCATTTACCTACGAGGTAAATAGTACACTGTGGCGACACCGCAAACTATTTGCATTAGTACTTGTTGTGTATACAGTGCTCTACGGTATTCTTGTGGGTATACAGTCGCAGGCGACATTTACCGAGCTCACGCAGACGCTGACGCAGACTGGAGAAGAGGTGACAGGAAACTGGGGTGCTCTTGATCAAGCGGGTGCTGTGCTACTCTCAATCGTGACGGCAGGAACAAGTACAGAGATATCTGAAAGCCAGATGATCTTCTCGGTTCTTGTTATTCTGATGGTATGGCTTGTTTCAGTATGGCTGCTTCGTAACCTTATGGCCGGGCACAAGGTGAAGCTACGCGACGGCATCTATAATTCGGGTGCGCCGATCTTTTCAACACTGCTGATTACTTTATTAATTGCCATACAACTTTTGCCGGTGGGACTCGCGGTCATTGGCTACAATGCTGCGTTGACATCGGGGGTGCTTGACGGCGGTGCGACGGCAATGCTGTTTTGGATTGCGGCGAGCCTTCTTGGGGTGCTCTCGTTGTACTGGATTACGAGTAGTCTGTTCGCCATGATTATCGTAACGATTCCTGGAATGTATCCGTACCAAGCGGTGAAAACCGCGGGAGATTTAGTGCTTGGTCGTCGCGTGAAGATATTGCTTCGTTGGCTATGGATGGCGCTGGTTATTGCGGTGACATGGGTGTTGGTGCTTTTACCATTTATTTTCCTTGATATGGGGCTCAAGAACCTTTGGCCGGCTATTGAGTGGCTCCCAATTCTTCCTATTGTGATTCTTATTCTTTCAGCCTTTAGTATTGTTTGGATATCTACATATGTGTACTTACTGTATCGAAAGGTTGTCGACTATGCCCCAAAATCCTAATCAAGCCGAGCGCGCAACTGAATTAAAGAAACTTCTTTCTACGTATAGTTACGAGTATCACGTACTCGACGCACCGAGTGTGAACGATGCAGTGTATGACAGTTTGATGGCAGAGCTAAAAACAATTGAAGCGGCGCACCCCGAGCTTATTACCCCTGACAGCCCGACGCAACGGGTTGGCAATGAGCTCCTTGGTGGATTTCAGAAGGTAGAGCACCGAAGCCGTATGCTCAGCTTGAATGATGTGTTTGACGTATCGGAAGTTGAGGCATGGGTGGTGCGTATGGATAAGTTGCTGCCAGGTACGAAGCATGAATTTTTCGCTGACATTAAGATGGACGGCCTTGCCTGTGCGTTAATCTACGAAGATGGCCTGCTTGTGCAGGCAGTGACGCGTGGTGATAGTTTTGTGGGCGAAGATGTGACGAACAATGTTCGAACAATTGCCAATGTACCGCTTCGTCTGCGTGAAGACCCGGATGTTGCCCAGCTATTAGTAGGTCGTACGGAGATTCGCGGAGAAATTGTCATGCTCAAGCGTGATTTCGAAGCTCTAAATAAGAAGCAAGAGGCCGCTGGGAAGCCAGTGTTTGCGAATCCGCGTAACCTAGCGGCTGGTACGATTCGCCAACTCGATCCAAAACTCGTTGCCGAGCGTCCACTGACATTTATGGCGTACGATTTACTGCGTAACGATGCCAGCGAGGTGCCAACGAACATGGCCGCGTACGAATACCTTACGAAACTTGGGGTTCGGCGCAATATGCAGGCTAGCGTTTTTGATTCGCTCGATGGTGTTATGAAATTCGTGCACACGTGGGATACAAAACGACACGATTTGCCATTTAATACCGACGGTTTAGTTATTAAAGTGAATGACCGCGCGCTATTCGCAAAACTTGGCGTAGTGGGCAAACAGCCACGAGCGGCCGTGGCGTATAAATATGCTGCCGAGCAAGCGACAACGGTTGTAAAGGATATCGTGATTAGCATTGGGCGCACCGGAGCGGCGACGCCTGTTGCAGTGTTTGACCCCGTGCAGGTTGCGGGCACAACCGTTCAGCACGCCAGCCTTCATAATGCCGACGAAATTGCACGAAAAGACATTCGTATTGGCGATACGGTCATTATCTTTAAGGCGGGTGATATTATCCCTCAAGTTGAAAGTGTCGTGACGGAACTCCGTCCAAAGAATGCGAAAGCTTTTGATTACCAAGAGGCGCTTCGCACGCAGTACCCCGAGCTTGAATTTGAGCGTCAGGGAGAAGATGTCGTCTACCGAGTAAAGGGTTCGTCGGGCGATTTCATTTTAAAGCGCTCGGTTGAATACTATGCCAGCAAGGGTGCGCTCGATATTGATACGCTCGGTGAAAAGAACGTCGTTGCCCTGGTTGAAGCTGGTTTGGTCCGGGATATCGCCGACATCTACATCCTTACGGTTGAAGATTTATTAAAACTGGATCGTTTTGCGGATATTTCTGCGCGAAAGCTCGTCGATGCAATTCAGGCTAAGAAGACGCCTGCGCTTGAAAAGTTCATTCTTGGCCTTGGTATTCGCCACGTAGGAACACAAACGGCGATTGATCTTGCAAATAAATTTGAATCAATCGATGCACTTTCACACGCTACACTCGAACAACTCGAAGAAGTCGAAGGAATTGGTAAGGTTGTGGCCGAATCGGTTTTGGCGTGGTTCGCCGATGAAGATAATGAACTCCTTCTCGAGAAATTCAAAGAATTAGGGGTGCATCCCGTCTATACAAAGAAATCTGGTTCCCTGAGCGGAAAGCGTTTTGTGGTGACCGGCTCACTTGACGCAATGTCGCGGGACGAGGCTGCCGAGCAGATTCGCGCCAAGGGCGGAGAATTTCAGTCATCAGTTGGAAAAGATACCGATTATCTCGTGGCAGGCGGTAAGGTCGGCGCGAGTAAGCTGGCAAAGGCGGAAAAATTTGGTACGAAGATTATTAATGAAGCAGAGCTTCTGAAGTTACTCGAGGCGTAGGCATGAATAAGCTTCGAAGGAGTAGTAAGCGGGTACTTATCGGAATCCTTGGAGGACTTGTTGTACTTATCGGGCTTGTCTTGGTACCGTATCCCGGTCCGGGCTGGCTGATTGTCTTTGGTGGCCTTGCCATTTTGGCGACTGAGTTTGCCTTTGCGGCTCGGGTGCTTGAGTTTGCGAAGGGCACCTATGATAAGTGGGTTGCCTGGCTGAAGCGACAGAATTGGTTTGTGAAAGTAGCGGTACTTGGGCTTACTGGTGCGGTAGTGATAGCGACGCTCTGGCTGCTAAATGCATTTGGCATTATTATTGCCTTGTTTGACTTACCGTACGATCAATTCGTCTCGCCGTTGTTTAAATAAAAAATAACCCCTGTAAAGGGGTTATTTTTATAAGTGACTGGATTACCAGCTACGTTGGCGGAAAGCACCACCACCGTTACCACCGCGGTCGTTGTTGCCGCCGAAGTCGCGACGAGGTCGGTCCTCCTTAGGGCGAGCAAGGTTTACGTTGATTGCGCGGCCGTCGAGTTCCTTACCATTAAGCTCATCAACAGCTTTTTGGTTGTTTGCTTCGTCAGCGTATTCAACGAAACCGAAGCCCTTTGAGCGGCCGGTTTCACGGTCGGTAACAACGCGTGCGCTTGTAACTTCGCCGATAGTCTCAAAGAAGGCTTTGAGGCTGTCGTCGGTAGTTGCGTATGCGAGGCTTCCGATAAATAGATTTTGTGACATTACGATTCTCTTTCGTTCTGCTTGATTTTGAATGTCAGATCGACCTGCTGGCAATCGCTTCGGCGAACGAGAGAGTATCTACTGGTGAGGAGATACGCTACACATGCTTTCTGCTACCGTGTGCTTCTAACAAGCTTATCTAATCACAAGTTTTCAGAAAATACTAGAGCTGATTGAGGTAAGCTTTGAATTAGTTGAAAAGCGGCTGTTGCAGAGGCGACTTGGTGCTCGCGAACCTTTACATTTCCGTCTCGTGTTTCCCATGTACTATGAGCGAGCCAAAAACCAATAAGCGTGAGGGCATAGTCGTGGTTTATTTTATGCCGGTAGGCTTCAATAGGGTGGCCAGATTTGGCTAAATCGATGAGAAACATTGTTGCATCGGCGTCTTTTGGCGCTTCATCTGCCCAGCTCCAATCAACCAGCTTTACGCCATAATCGGGGTGCCAGGCGATATTTGATTGGCGGGCATCGTTATGGGCTGGGAAGAGGGCAACTTCGCGGTTAAGGCCCTGTGCATGCTCACGCAGTGTCGCAAGTTCATTAGATAGATATGATGCGGCTTGGCGCTGCTCTTTACTCCAAGGGCTACTTAGTTCGGTGATTTTTTCGCGAATAACCTCAAGTGTAGCGTCATCAATAGCATCCCAGCCTTCTCGCCAGAATGTTTCATAAGTAGGTGCTACCGCCTCGTGGTAGCGATCGGTCGCAAAAGGTGTTGTTTGCTGGAGGGTATCAAAGGCTGCAAGTACCGCTGCCGTATAGGTAGAAAGGTGCGCTTCTGGAGCGCGCCAGTGCCAGCCACTTTCTGGGGCAAGGAGGTCCATTGCAAGAACCGAATCTTCGATGAGCTCGACCTTATTCGGAATAGTTAGAAAACCATGCTCAGCGAGGTGTGCGTACACACCTTGCTCTTTTACTAAATAGGCTCGAGAGTGAGCTTCACGCAGGGGATCGGTAAATTGCGAAGCATCGTGCTCTTTTACGAATATTCGGATATCTTTATGTTCAGTGGTGTAGTGCCGATAGGCCATATGCCCCGCTTGAAGGAGTGTGGTTGTACGTTGGTGGTCGGGGAGCGCAAGAACAGCCTCGAAGCTCAAGGGTGTCTGATTTTCGAGTGTCTCTAGCGCTCGTTCGACTAACATGGCGTGTGAGCCAAACAGTTGGTCCGAGAGTTCATCAACATAGTACCAATCGGCATTAAGCGCGTCATCAGCTCCTGTGACGACTTGCGGTGCATCAACGTGAAAAACGTAAGCCGATGTTTCTGGCCAGGCGTGGAGTGTCGCGCGAAGGTCGGCGACAGGGCCATCATAGACAAGCTGTCCGGCAACAGCGATGTCGAGTCCGGTTTCCTCTTGAAGCTCTCGACGAGCCGTATCGTATGGATCTTCGCCACCATCAACAAAACCACCAGGGAGCGCTAATATACCCGTATCTGAACGTTGAATCAAGAGAATACGTGGCCGTGCTTCGGTAGTAAGAACAATCGGGTCGGCGGTTGGGTTTGGTCCCCAGTTCCAATAGGCGCCTTTTCCTGTAACAACACCACCGTGCTCCTCGGAAAGCAGCGTGTGCGCCCAAGGGTGGAGCGGCCTGCCAATCGAGTCGGTTTGATACCCGGCATCAATAAATACAAGCGATTGCTCAAAAGAGGGGAGGGGCGCATTGTTGAGGGTCCATTGTCCGTCGGGAATTTCAATTCCCTGCAGCGGTGTTTCGGGGTTGATGGTGGCTACAAATCGTTCAGCAGGATAGCCGGGGTAGCGCTCAGTGAGTGTGGTTGTCATAGTTTCTTCCTGAAAGCGTTCCATTAGAACGCTCCTGCCATTTCACACGCTTTTGCTACTTCAAGGCGGGCTTCAACCAAGGCGACATATTGGTCGACTTTGTCTTCAGGACCGGTGTGCTTCGAAGCGACATCGCTGAGTTTTACGTTAGGTGTGCCGTTTACGGCGGTCGCTTTCATAACAAAGTTATTGGCGCGAAGCCCCATATCGTTCATAAGGCTGGTGCCCCAACCAAAGAGAATATTTACGCGACCCCTGAAATGATCGGCAAGTTCGAAGATAGTGTCGAGGTCGAGGCCGTCACTGAAGACGATGGTCTTTCCGGTTGCATCAACGCCCCGTGCTTCGTAAAAGGCAATCGCCTTTTCACCAAACTCTACTGGGTCGCCTGAGTCGTGGCGAAGGCCGCGCCACTGCGCTGCTTGCTCAGGGCTGAAATCGCTAAAGAAGAAATCGCTCGTGAAGGTGTCGGTGAGGGCGATCGAAAGGTCTTCGTCGTATCGTTCGAACCAATCGGTCATCATTTGTGTGTGGCCATCGAGTGGGTTGAGGCCGGCTTCGTCGGCAAGTCCTGCGTACACCATTGGCATTTCGTGGGCGTAAGTGCCGATAGGCGCGAGACGGTATTTGTAGGCGAACCAAGGATTGCTTGTCCCGACAAAGTTGTCAGGCAGTTCTGCGGCGAGGCGTCCAATAGAATGATCCTGCCAGGCAGCGCTAAAGCGACGTCTGGTGCCAAAGTCGGCAAATTTAATGTCAGAGCCCTTAAGGCGTTCAATCTTGCTGGTAAGACGACGGTCACCCTCGTCCAACACTTCTTGGAGATTAAGGCCATTCTGTTCGATGAGTTCTTTGTAGTACAGTTCGTTTACTTCGCTCATAACAATCGTTTCCCAAAGGCTGACGTTAGCCCATTGGCCGGTCGATTCAATATGAAGGTCGCCTGTTTGCGGATGGTTGGTAATAGCAACCTTCGTAAGGGTAAGGTCGGCGAGGTAGTCGAGGTAGGGTGCGTCAAAGCGGGCGCCACCCTGTTGGGTTTCAAGGCCTGCAAAGTAGGCGATTTCTTCAGGCGTAAAGCCTTGTTCGCGGATTGCTTCAAGCCGTGCCTCGAGTTCAACTGGGTTGACGTATTGGCTGAGCGGGTGGTCACCGGCACGGTTCTTCATAGTAAAGGTCACTGATGCTTCGGGTTGTTTCTCGAAAGCAACTTGTCCCATGGTGAGCTTGTAGTAGTCGAGGCCTCGGCTAAGAGGGGAGAGGGTTTCGTGAGTCATTATGCAATCTCCTGGAGTGCTTCATTAGTAGTAAGAAGGCGAATGCCGCGAGCGGCCATTTCGTGGAAGCATTTCGCGCGATTCTCTGGAAATACGGCTTCGGCGGCGTCGGTGATGAGTGTGACGTTGAAACCTTCTGCGTGAAGGTCGCGTGCGGTTGAATCGACGCAGAGGGGGTGTTCACCACCATCTCCGAGAGCAAGGCCAGCGACATAAATAGTTTCAGCGCCATTGTCGCGGAGCCAGTCTGGAAGTTTTACGCCCGTTTCGGGGTTGTAGGCGAGGGCGCCGGTGTAGCTGTCATCCTCGGCTGGGGTTGCGCACGGCTGGTCACCTTTAATAAAGCGGGTGGCAAGATTGGCGTTTTGAGCGACGAGCAGATCGGGGTGAAGTTCCGCTCCTGGTGTTTCGGCGATACAGTGAACAGGCCAGGTGTCGATAAAGTTAGGGGTCTCAGATATGTGCGCGGTGTCCATTGGGTGCCAGTCCTGAGTAGTGGCAATGAGCCCAAAGGTTTTTTCGCCAAGAGCGCGGGTGAGGGCGTTGATTTTCTCAACAATATTCTCGCCGCCGTTTACTCCGAGTTCACCAAAGCCGTCGAGGGCGAGGCGTTCTCCTTCGCTGGCAGGCATAAAACCGCGTTGTGCGTCGACGATAACAAGTGCTTCACGATTGATTGTTTCCATACTATGTCTCTCCTTGAATTGACTGGTTAGTGTGTCTTTTACACTATCTACATTCATCCTATACCCTACTTATTGTAAAGTCAACACTAATTGTCAAAAATAAGTAAAAAAGGTATACTACTGCTATAACCGAAAGGAATCCACCCATGGCCATGCCAAACGACATAGTCTTTGTTCGACACGGACTTTCAGAAGCAAACATTATTCATAAATTCGACAAGTCTGGCGAAGGCCACCATGCAAAAGAAACAGAGGTCAACGACCGTCCTGATTGGCAGCAGCGCCTGTCTCGCAAGGGTATTCGACAAGCTCAGAATGCAAAGGGTTGGATTGACGCACATCTCGGTGGTGTGGAGTCTTTCGATGCACGCTACGTCTCGCCATTCCTTCGTACGCGTGAAACAGCTGCGTATATTGGCGGCGTAGAGGCTGGTGAGTGGACTATTGACGACCGTGTGGTAGAGCGAAGCTGGGGTGTATATGGAACGGTCCCGCGTGCCGAACAGCGTTCGCAGTTCCCACTTACTGCTAAGCTCCATACTTCAACACCGTGGTACGTGCGCTTTGATGGTGGCGAAAGCATGCCTGATGTATATGGTCGATTCCGTGATTTTCAAGGAACACTCCACCGCGAACAATCGGGTCGACGTGTCATTGTGGTATCGCATGGCGACTTTATTAACGTTGCGCGCTATGGCATTGAACGTATGCGTCCTGAGGAGTGGGAGGCGATTGATCGTGACCCACGGTATACGATTCGTAACTGTAGCGTGATTCATTACACGCGAGTGAATCCCGAAGACGAGAATGACGTTCGCGACAAAATTACCTGGCGACGGATTGTATATCCAGATGCCCTTGAAGAATCGCCAGATGGTGGTGCTTGGGTTGAGCTTCCGGCGCGCCAGCGTTTCACGGGTGCTGAATTGCTTGAACAAGCTGCATTCGCTCCACCTCTTTTGGAGGATGAAGGGTGAGCTTTCGCTATATCTTAATGCCTGGACGCCACCAGGCGATTACTCGGTATCAAATTGAATACTTGAAGGAAATCTTTAAACGAGAAGAGGTTGATCGTTCGGCTGAGATTATCTGGGCGGTGACGAGCGCAAACCACGGCGGGACACGCCGTAATCCTTTATCGGGAAGCCGGCGCCTGGGCTTGATTGAAGCGGTAACGCAGGCCGAGAAACTTCCCTCGCAGGTGTACCGCATTACGAACAAAGAGCAGAAGAATCATTTTGCACACTTTATACTTGAGAGTATTCGGCTCGACAGCCATGGGCGCCTCGAATTAACTCCTGACAATACGCTTGTTGTGTGTTCGACTGAAGCGCTTTCGCGTGAGTTTGAGGCGCTAGGGTTTGCTGTTGATAGTGCAGAATTTGATCATATTTACGCGAATCTTCGCGGTCCACGACCATGGGATGTTGTTGAAGAAATTATTCGCAGTGGTGCACAGTGGCGATCAAGTGCGATTGTGCGTGATCAACTGCACCCAATTTGCGTTGAGCACTTTGAGCGGTATGGGCTTGGTGACGATATTGTTGAGGTATTCCAAGATCCTTTAATGGATGGTGATGATGGCGACATTACGACGACGCGCGACTATACCGTGTATCGGCAGGCATTTGAAGAAGGAGCTGCGCGAAAGCTGGCTGACTTTGAGCGATTTGTGCAACCAGGACGTATATTAGACGTCGGGTGTGCAACGGGTGAGACGTTGAAACTTTTAAGCAAGAACCCGGCACTTTTTGAATCGGATTTTTACGGAGTGGAGGCTGCTCGGCCTTTGTATCAGATTTGTCAGCAGCGTAAGGATGGCGGTGAATTTGGCGATGCCAACGTGTTCTTTTATCAGCGCAATATTATGCGCAGCTCACTTTTTCCGCACAATTCGCTCAACACCATTATTACGATGGCACTTACCCATGAGATTGAATCGTACCTTGGGCATGATGAATTAATGGCGTTCTTGAAGCGGATGTACGCAATCACCGCGCCAGGCGGCGTTTATATAAATTATGATGTTGTTGGTCCACACGATAAGGACCGCTTGGTGTACGTCGTCTTTACGGAAGACAATGGCGAAAACCCTGACGACGTATTTCCGAATATTTCCGATGCAGAAGTGCCAGCATTTATACGAACCCTGTCAACGAAAGCACGCTTCCGGCGTTTTGCACGCGATTTTCGTCGGGTTGAAGGCGATCAAATGAAGGTGCAGTATGAAGAAATTGAAGGGCAAGAATACGCTGTGCTTCGTCGAGCGGATCTTTGCGACTTTCTCGCGAAGAAAGATTATACGCAAAGCTGGCTCAGCGAAATGCATGAACGATTTTGCTTTTGGGAATATAGTGATTGGGAAGCCGCGGCGAAAGAGGTGGGATTTGAAATCGCTGAAGGGTCAGAGGCAAAGCAGAACCAATGGCTTATCGAGAACCGATTTGCACCAGCGGCAAAGGTGTATGAAATGAACGCCGCCGGCCAGCTTGTGGATGCTGAACAGCCCATCACAAATGTACTATTGATTGCGAAAAAACCAGCCTAACGATATTATTGTAAAATTTACACAAACTATGGCTTTATGTATTACTTAGTGTTAAATTGACACTATGACATGTATGGTGCATGTCGGTAGCTTAACAAGGAGGTGAACATGACAACTCAGACGCTCGAAGCGAGTGTCGAAGCTGTCCTGACTGCTTCGAGTTACCTGGAGCTGTTTGGCCAACCGACCACTGGCGTCGATCTTTTGACCCATGTGAAGTCGTGCTACCGACGGCTCCAGCGAACGGTGCATCCTGATCGCTTTTCGGAGGTCGATCAAAAGCAGCAAGCAACCAAGGCTTTCGGCCGGTTGTCGCAGCTGTTCGACCAGGCTGAGACGGCCATTAAGCAGGGTGTCTACGGCCAAACGCAGCTCGCGACCATTACGACGCGTCGCGCCACACACGATGTTGTCGCCGAACGAGAACCGGGCGATTTGTCGCAGACGTACCGTACGGTAACTCGGCTTGGTGGTATCGAGCGGGCAGGCTTCATGAAGGTCGTCAGCGACCCTCGCAATGGAGACCTGCTGCAGCGCGAAACTGCTGCGCTGAAGCGCCTGCATGGGCCCGACACGAATCCGAAGTGGCACCCGTACGTTTCGGAGTTGCTGGACTCGTTCCAGTATTCCGAGGCCGGGAAGCCGCGCCGGCAAGCAAACGTGCTGGCTGCGCTGGATGGATTTCTGTCGCTCGAAGAACTGAGCAATCGGTTTGGAGGAGCGCTGCCTGCGGTGCATGTGGCGTGGATTTGGCGTCGTCTTTTGGCCACGTTGGGTTCGAGCCATGATGCCGGCGTGGTGCATGGTGCGGTACTGCCGCCTCATGTGATGATCCTGCCGGATCAGCACGGTGTCACCCTGGTCGACTGGAGTTATTCCAGCCTACTGGAAGATCGAAAGTTTGCACCGCTGGTGGCGATTGTTGATCGCTACCGGGAGTGGTATCCGGATGAAGTGTTTGCGAAGGCAGCGCCGACGCCGGCTACCGACATCTTCATGGCGGCCAAGACGATGATCTTCCTGCTTGGCGGCAACCCTGTCACGGGTGTACTGCCAGGTTCTGTTCCGAAGGCACTCCGTGCCTACTTCAGGGGCTGCACGTTGCAGTCACAAGCTATGCGTCCTCAAAACGCGTGGCACCTCTTCCAGGAGTTCGATGAGCTTCTGGAGGTGATGGGGGGACCATTCTTCCCCCGTCGATTCCGTCCACTGATTGTCCCAAACTAGGGACTCGACGAAAGGAACCATCATGGGATGGGGAAGCTGGAGCGACGTGACGTATGACGCCAACGTCGCCGCCAAGAAGGCAACCGGTCGTTCGACCTTCGACTACGACCACGACATCAAGACCGGCAAGGTGGCAGCGGGTGCAAACCCGCTGCTCGACCCCAAGGCGGTTGCAGGGCCGGCCAGCCCGTTCGCGGGCACGGTCATGCGCGAAGTCGTGATCAGCGCAGAGCACCCGAACCCGACGCCGATCGCTATCATGCTCGACGTCACCGGTTCGAACATCAACGCCGCGCGCGTCGTCCACTCCAAGCTGCCGCAGCTCTTCGGGCTGCTGCAGCGCAAGGGCTACGTCGAGGATCCCCAGATCCTCATCGGTGCCATCGGCGACGCCTACAGCGACGCGGTGCCGCTGCAGGTCGGTCAGTTCGAGTCGGACAACCGTATCGACGCCATGGTCGAGGCCATGTACCTCGAAGGCAACGGCGGCGGTCAGGTGCACGAGACGTACGAGCTCGGTGCCTACTTCCTGGCGCGTCACACCTACCTCGAGCCCTTCCACAAGCAGGGCCGCAAGGGTTACGCCATCTTCATCGGTGACGAGAAGCCCTACGACATGGTGCGACGCGTCTTCAAGGGGCGCTATGGCGTCGATCACACGCTCGAGTCGCTCATCGGAGACAAGCTCGAGGCCGACGTGTCGACCGAGCGGATCTTCACGGAGCTCAAGGAGCAGTACGAGGTCTTCTTCCTGTTCCAGAAGCAGGGTGCGTAC
The DNA here is from genome assembly GCA_946480535.1 of uncultured Candidatus Saccharibacteria bacterium. The sequence goes on from CAMLKA010000004.1 coordinate 26,003, forward strand.
CAGCCGAGCGAGATTCTTCCGATCTGGAAGAAGCTTCTCGGTGAGCGTGCACTGGTGCTGGACGACCCGGCGGCGGTCTGCGAGTTCATCGCAGGCCTGCTGGGGATGATGGAGGGTGGCCTGGCTCTCGACGAGGTGGAGGACGACCTACGCGCCATCGGTGCGGACGCTTCGGCGATCCGCGCTGCAGGCAAGGCGCTGGCAACGGTCACCACTGCACGTGGCGGCCTCGCCAAGACCGACGGTGCACTTCCCGACGCGGGAGTCATCGGCGGCACCACTCGCCTGTAAGGGCATCCACGGGTGAGGCGAGCCTTAGAAACTCGCCTCACCCCCGAAAAAGGAGACTTTCATGCAACGAGCGTACATCGTTACCGACCTTGGGTTTGGTGACGCAGGCAAGGGCACGACGGTCGACTTTCTGGCTCGCCAGACGGAGCGACCGCTCGTGGTTCGCCACAGCGGAGGGGCGCAGGCAGCACACAATGTCGTTACCCCGGACGGCCGCCACCACACGTTCTCGCAGTTCGGAAGTGGCAGCTTCGTGAAGGGTGCGCGTACGTTTCTGTCGCGCTACATGATGATCAGTCCGCCGGCTATGCTGACGGAAGGGCGACACCTGACGCAACTTGGTCAGATTGACGTTTGGACTCAGACGTTGGTTGATGAGGCTGCGCCGATTATCCTTCCATGGCACGCCGCAGCCGTACAGCTCCGCGAGCTGGCGCGAGGAGCGTCGCCCCACGGAAGTGTCGGTATCGGCATAAGCGAGGTGATGCGAGACATCCTTTATCACCCCGAGTGGGTGGTGCGGGCTGGTCAGCTGCGCGTTCTGAACGTCGCGGCTTGGGAGCGTCTTCGGGATATCCAGCGGGGAAAGTTCTTTCAACTTTTGAAAGAGCTCACCGTACCGGACAGTCCTGAAGCCCGCCAGGCCTGGGCACTGCTGCGGGAGCCGTTGATTATCGACGACTTCATGGCGAAGTGCCGGCTGTGGGTGCAGTTTGTGACGCTTGTTGATGGATCTGAGCTGCAGCGCCTGGTTGATGAAACCGAGACGGTGCTGTTTGAAGGGTCTCAGGGCGTGCTACTTGATGAGTGGTTCGGGTTTCACCCGTATACCACCTGGAGCACGACAACGTCCGAAAACGCCGAGCAGCTTCTGAGCGAACTGTCGCACGACGCGATGGTGACGCGACTGGGGCTGGTGCGGGCGTACACGACTCGCCATGGCCACGGTCCATTCGTGACTGAAGATGCGTCGCTCGCGGAGCAATTTCCCGAGCAACACAACGCTTTTGGTCGCTGGATGGGTGCCTTTCGCTACGGTTACCTTGACCTCGTGGCACATCGCTACGCAGTCGAGGCGACTCGAGGTGTCGACGAACTGGTCGTGACAGGGCTGGATCGGGCGGACACTTGGCGCTACGCTACGGCGTACGCTGCCCCTGACGCGGACGACCTGGAAGCGTTTTTTGAACGAGACGCTGAGGGGCGGGCTATGGCGATTAAGGTGGCCGGCAAGGGCCAGCTGGATCGCCAGGAGCGTCTGACCGAGCTGCTCACGCAGTGTTCACCTCTCTATCACCCAGACCCCGTGAGCGGCGATGAGCTGCTGACGGCCATCGAAGCGCATCTCGGCGCTTCGGTGACAATCGCTTCCTATGGCACGCGTGCCACGGACAAGCGAGTGATGAGTCGGGTACGATAACCGAGAAAGGGGCGGGCCCCGGATTCCTCTCGAAAGAGAGTTGAGTCCGGCGCTCGCCCGATTGACTCCATACGTAGACGTATGCTGATGAGTCCAGGCAAAACGCCAAGGACGAAAGTCAAAATGAGGTACTATTAGTGTATGGAAAACAATAAGCATAACCAGTTCTTTCATCAAGGGGAATCGCTCCTTCCCGCAGTTGCTTACGGAGATGCGGCGGGACTTCCTGTTGAGACGCGTTCGGCAGCGTATATTGCCGAACAGTACGGACGTATCGATCAATTGATCGGCTCATCTGAGAATCCATTTTATTTAGGCAAGTATGAACCGGGCCTATGGAGTGATGATACGCAGTTGAGTCTTGCAGTTGCACAAGGGCTGCTTGAAGCTGATGGGTTTGATCTTGCCGCCCAGGCAGAGCAGCATATCTTCGCCTACGACCAGACGCCCGAAATGGAACGCCGTGGTATTACGGTGAAGCGTGGCTGGGGTGGTTCAACCACGGGTGCAATGGAACGAATGAAGGCGGGTGAGTCGCCTGAAACGTCGGGTACAAAAGATGGTGCTGGAAATGGCATACTAATGAAAATGGCACCGCTTGTCTATTGGCAGGTTGCGCGTGAAACGACCGACGAAGAGCGGTACGAGCAATACGACAAACTCACTACAATGACCCATGATAGCGATATCGCTCGGGCAACAACGCGCATACACGGCGATATGCTATGGTATTTGTTAACACAGTCATACGACAGGCTCGATTTTGCGGATATTGCCCAGGATGCAGCTCGTCGACATAGTGAAACATTTGCTGTTGCGCCGCATGAAATTACGGAAAGCTTCGAATATCTATCGGGTGCGATTGATACGGAAACGATTCTTAGTCGAACCGACGCAAAAGGGTTTTATGCACCGCAAACACTCGCCATGGCGTATGGTGCCTACTTGACGCACAATGGCGAGTTTACCCCAAGCGTTTATGAAGCGGTGAATCTTGGGGGTGATACTGACAGTACGGCTTCGATTGTTGCGGCGATGTCGACTTTTGCAACGCGCGAGCTTGTGCGACTGCCTGTCGATCATCAACATATCGATCAACTCCCAATGCTTCGCAGGGTATCGCGCCAATTTGCAATTCAGGCACTGAAGATACAGTAAAAAGTACCGCCCCAGAGGGCGGTATCTTCTTTAGTCAAAACTTCGTGAGAGTACTTGGAGGGTGTCGGAAACGAATCGGTGGAGTCGTGCTGGACGGTGGGCACCTTCACGTTTCATTTGGTCGGTTTCTTCAACTAGGCCAAGGCTGAGGAATTTTTTGCGGAAGTTGCGCTTATCAAGTTCGTACCCAAAGACCGCTTCGTAGGCCGACTGGAGCTCAGTGAGCGTGAAGTATTGAGGCAAGAATGCGTAGACGGCATTGGTATAGGTAAGCTTCGCAATGAGACGTTGGCGGGCATATTGGATGATATCCTTGTGGTCATAGGCGATTGGCGGGAGTGCATCAACCGGGAAGAAACTTACGACACTATGAGCATCGGTTGGGAAGAGTTCGCGGCCGCAGCCCATATAGGTAATAGAGACGGCGTGGCCGCGCGGGTCCCGAGCGACGGTGTCAAACGTATAGAGTTGTTCGACGTAACTTAAATCGTTTTGGATATTGAGACCGGCTTTGTGCTGGACAATTCGCTCGAGTGCTTCGATGGTTGTTTCGCCCTGAGGGCTGTAGCCTCCTGGAAGCGCCCAGTCGCCTTTAAAAGGATCGTTAGCGCGTTGAATAAGACAAACATTAAGCGCGCCGTCGATAATTTGGAAAATAACTGCATCGACAGTAAGTGTTGGGGGTACATATGGTGTTGTGTACTTCATACAATGAGTATACCTGATTTAGAGCTCTTCGACAGGCTCGATAATTTCTTTGCCCATGTAGTGAACGGTAATTCCTTCATCGTCGGCCGTAAGGTGGGTGAGCGATACATTTGGTGTCATGGTTGCTGGGTCGAGCGTGTTTTGGTAGTGGTCCCAATCGAGCACCGAGCCAACGAGTCGGCGAATTGCTTGGCCATGGCCGGCGGCAAGAATGGTTCCTCGTGGGTGTGCTTCGTGAACCCGGCGTACCCAGTCGTGCATACGGGTCGAAACATCGTTCAGTGATTCGCCACCTTCAAATTTAAAGTCAAACAGTTCTTCGTTAATACGGTCCACGACCTCCGGCGTGTAAACGATAGAACGCTGCATACCTTCGGCAAGGCCCTGTCCCATTTCCTGGAGTGCGTAATCGATGGTGTAGGGAAGCGTCTGCTCGGTTTCTTGCAAATACGTGTCCATAAGAGTGCGGGTGCGGAGCGCGGGGGAGCTATAGAGCGCGTCGGGTTGCGGATATGCTTTTGCGAAGGCGTGCGCAAACCTACGAGCTTGTTCAACTCCGCGGGGCGTGAGCTCAATTTCGTTACTGCGCCCACTAACAATTGCGCGGTCGATGTTGTGAACGGTCTCCGGGTGGCGTACGAGGAATATTTCAGTCATTACGTTTCACTTTACTGTATCGTGTTCGGATTGTATACCGCCTCTGGTGGCATGCGCCAATCACCCTTAGGGCTGAGGCTTAGGCCAACTTTCGCACCATCCGGCATCGCCTGACGCTTCCATTGGTTTTGATAGAAGCGGTGGAAGAAGACATTCAGCCATTTGCTAATCTCTTCAGCGTTGCGGCGACCTTCAAAGGCTTTGACCGCGAGGTAGCCAATTTTATCTTTCGGCTCTTGGAAACGGAGGAAGTGGTACAGGAAGAAGTCATGCAGTTCATAAGGGCCAACGAGGTCTTCAGTTTCTTGGGTAATTGTCTTGCCGTCACCAACAAGCTCCGGTGAGACGGGGGTGTCGAGGATATCGTGCAGAATCGCGCGCGCTTCTTCGGTGACACTTTCGCCTGCATGGCGAACGAGTGATCGAACCAACGTTTTTGGAATTGAAGCGTTCACGTTGTAGTGCGACATATGGTCACCGTTGTAGGTGCACCAGCCAAGTGCGATTTCACTGAGGTCGCCCGTACCAAGCGCGAGGCCTTGAAGCTGGTTGGCTTTATTGAACACGAGTGCTTGGCGAATACGTGCTTGGGTGTTCTCGTAGGTAATATCTTGCTCGCCGCCATGGTTGAGGGCGATAAGTTGAGCCTGGCTGAGTTCTGCAATAGGAATTTCTTCGTTTGGAATACCAAGTGCGGCAGCGAGCTTGACGGCATTTGACTGTGTCCGTTCGGAGCTGGCGGTGCCGGGCATGGTAAGAGTATGAATGAGTTCGCCTGGCTGCACGCCAAGGTGCTGGCTTGAGCGAACGGCAGCCAAAAGGGCGAGTGTTGAATCGAGTCCACCCGATAATCCGAGGACGATTTTTTTCACCCCGCTTGTTTTCATACGCACCGCAAGGCCAGTTGCCTGGATGTTTAAGATGGTATCGAGACGCTCGGCGATTTGCTCTGGGCTTCCTTTCGGAATAAATGGTTCAGCGTCGATGGTTCGACGGAGGTCTTCTTGGGTAGCCTTAATTGTCGTTTCGGTTGGGTTAATAGCAAATTCATTGGGGAAGTTTGTTGAATGTTGGCGATCATGGCTGATGTGCTGCGTGTCGATATCGGCAATCATGAGGCGCTGTACTGGTGTGAAGGGTGTTCGTTCGGCAAGGGTCGTGCCGAGTTCGTTAATAAGTTGGTGACCGCTCATGACAATTTCGGCGGTTGATTCTGAGCTGTCTGAACTGGCGTAAATATAGCCAAGAACGTTTCGTCCGGCAGTTTGCGCTACTAGTGAGCGACGATAGGCCGACTTTGCGACGGTTTCTGGAGATGCTGAGGGATTTGCAATGAGAGTAGCACCGTTTGCAGCTAATTCGATACTTGGCTGTTGCGGTACCCAAAGGTCTTCGCAAATTTCAACGCCCACGAGTTGATCGGCAACACGGAAGAGTTGCTTGGTTCCAAAAGGTACGAGTTGATCGCCAATTTTTACTGTGGTATTTTCACGGTCGCCGTCCCAAGATTGGTACCAGCGTTTTTCATAGAATTCGTTGTAGGTAGGAAGGTGTTGCTTTGGAACAATACCCTGGATTTTTCCCTCTGCTACGACCGCCGCACAGTTATAGAGGGCATTCTGCACGGTAAGGGGAAGACCGACCACCGCTGCCGTTTGCGTGTCTTGAGTAACCTCAGCGAATGCTGCCAACCCCGCCTTTGCCGTAGTAAGCAGGGCAGGCTGACTTACGAGATCTTGAATGGTGTAGCCAGTAAGGCTTAATTCTGGGAAGACGACGAGAGCGACATCTTGGTTGACGGCTTCAGTGTATAATTCAGTCATACGTGTGAGGTTGGTAGGGATGTCTGCAACGGCAACCTCTGGAGAGGCGGTCGCAACGCGAACGAAGTCTTCCTTTGGGCTGTAGCTGAATTCGGCGGTGTTCATTACTTATCTTCCTTTTTACACTAACTTGGTATATACTGAGCATAGAACATAGTTAGTGTTAAGTCAACAATAAGTAAGGAATAGCCATGGAAAAACTAACACCCAGCCCTACCGAGACCATTATTTACGGAGGTGCTTTTAATCCCCCAACGCTCGCTCACGTCGCCATTCTTCGCGCTTGTTTTGAATATGCAGAAACAAACAATGCTGATGTGTGGGTGTTGCCAAGTGGCGATCGTTATGACAAGACCATCCCAACCTCGCGCGAGCGCCGTCTCCAATATACTGACGCACTCATTGCTGATGCTCGTCGCACTCAGCAGGATGAAGCGGAAGTACTCACGACCGAACTTGACCGGACTGTTACGGTTGAAACAAGCGACACGCTCGCTGAACTTCAGACGACCTACCCAGACCGCAGCTTCACGTTTGTATTTGGAGCAGATTCAACCGAAACGATGGCGGATTGGAAAGATGGTGATAGCCTGCTTGAAACGCTCCCGATGCTCGTTGTTGAGCGCGAAGGTTCACGTATCAACCCACTTGCTCGTCACGCCGTGAAGCTTGCCGTTCACGCACCGGTCGTGAGTTCAACCGAAGTGCGCCAACAAATGGCGGTGCGCGGCTCTGTTGCCGGTTTGGTTTCTCCGTCAGTTGCTCAATTAATCGCCTAAACGCTTGTGTTTTTTGGGGAAATATTCCATACTTTAGCTATGCTGATGCGCATGGGGTGACCCGTGCTAAAACAAACACATCTGAAAGCAAGCCGCCCCGGGTGGGCGCGCAGCAGCAAAGAGCCACCTCTGTAAAAAGAGGTGGTTTTCTGTTGGAGGCGTATAATAAGAGGGTGATAAGTGAGGAGGAATGTATGCCCTACAAATCTACTAACGAATTACCCGAGAGCGTGAAATCTGTTTTGCCTGACCATGCCCAAGATATTTATAAAGAAGCTTTTAATAGCGCCTACGAAGAATACAAAGATCCTTCGGAACGACGTGGCGATGCCGACCGTGAAGAGACTGCCCACAAAGTTGCGTGGTCGGCGGTGAAAAAGAAATATGAAAAAGGCCACGATGATAAGTGGCATCCAAGTCATCGGTAGGGGGAAGACCTACTGAACTCCTGTTGCCTTCTTTGCTTTGCCGATTGAGTAGTCGGAGAATATAGTTTTTCGAAGACTGCGGAAGAAATAATAGCCAGGAAGAATTGCAAGCCAGTAGCTAATGAGGCGGTAAAGTAACGTGACACTCAGTGCGGTTGCGGGGTCAAGTCCAACGATGATAAGCCCCGAGTAGATACCCATTTCGGCTGATCCAATGCCCCCAGGAGTTGGCACGAACGTGGCGGCGATATTCCCAAAGGTATAGGCCAGGAGGGCATCGGCAAACGTGATGTCCGTGCCGAGCGCTTTCGCACACACCATAAGGGCGAGAATGTTCAGCGACGTACCAATACCATTCAGCACTGCATTTACCACCAAGGCTTTTGGCCGCGACTTGTAGGCTGCCAGATTCTTTTTAAAAGTCGCCCAGAACGTGGTAATTTTTTTCCGAATATTTTTCGAAGTCAGCACCGTGATGAGTGCTCCAAGAAGCAGGAGTGCGCCAAGATTCACGGCTGCCGATTGGGCATTTTGTTTCTCGAATACGCTATTTAGGGAAACGTCGCTCAATATAAGCGCCAAGATAATCAGCACAATGTACGCTGTCGTGCTCAAAATCGCGTTCATAGTGAGGGCGGCCGCCGCCTGGGTGGGGGTATGGCCCTTCTTGATGAAATAGTAAATATTCAAACTAATTGTTCCAACGCCTTGCGGAAGGATTTTATTCACAAAAAGCGTGGCCGCTTGTACGCGAAGGGTGAGTGCATACGACAGTTTTTTAAATGAAAGCATAACGAATTGAAGGGCGAGCACTGGAATGCCCGTGTAGTACAAAAGAATACCGACGAGAACCCAGCCGAGATCGGCGGTCCAGAGTGTCTGTAGGCTTTCGACGAGCGTGTCGAGTTGAGGGATGAAGACGCGTGCCGCAAGCAGAACAATAAGGCCGAGAAGGATGACTCTTTTATGACGCTGCCAAAAGGTCTTCAGTGACATACTTGGATTATACGTCACTTATTCTATTCTCGATATTTTATTCGACTGCTTTATAATGGAACTAATGTTTAAAGCCTTTATTCAGTCAAAACTTGAACGATCTGTAAAGAAATATTTTAAGAAGCACCCTGAGGTGAAGCTCGTTGCTGTTGTAGGAAGTGTAGGTAAAACAAGCACGAAGGTGGCAATTGGCACAGTGCTGAACGAAAAGTTTCGTGTCCGTCTTCATGAGGGGAATCATAACTCAGAGCTAAGTGCGCCTCTGGCGATTCTGGGTGTTGAATTCCCTGATAATATTCGTAACCTCGGCGAGTGGGCGGCGGTTTTTAAGGCCGTCAAGCTTCGCATTAAGCAACCGGCGGACGTCGATGTTATTGTGCAAGAACTGGGTACCGATGGGATTGGCCAAATTCCTCACTTTGGAAAGTACCTCACGCCAGATATTGCGGTCGTTACTTCAGTAGCTCCAGAGCATATGGAATTCTTCAAGACACTGGATGCGGTAGCGGCTGAAGAGCTCGCTGCGGCGAATTTTAGTAAATGGGCACTTATTAACCGTGACGATATACCAGGCGTATATGCCGCTGATATAACGAATCCTAATCTCAATACCTACGGAACAACCGATGCCGCCGAGTACCGCTTTGATAGTGCCGACTATACTTTTGAGGACGGATTTAGCGGGGTGTTTATTGCACCAGAATATCCACTTACTATTCCTACAACGTTGCGACTGATTGGCGAGCATAGCACCCGTGCCGCAGTGGCTGCTGGTGCTGTTGGCGCAAAACTCGGCATGACACCAGAAGAGGTTGCGAGTGGTATGAGCAAAATTCGGCCGGTGAAGGGGCGTATGAATATCCTTCGTGGTGTGAACAGCACGACTATTATTGATGATTCGTATAATTCGAGCCCGCTTGCGGTTGCTTCGGCACTTCGCGCTTTGTATCAAATGAATGTACCACAGCGTATTGCGGTGCTTGGAAGTATGAATGAGCTTGGTGATATGACAGAGGCAGAGCATGCTGCGGTAGGAAAACTGTGTGACCCGATTGAATTGGCGCACGTTATTACTGTTGGTGAGGCGGCCGAAAAGTATCTTGCGCCAGTTGCACGTGCGAATGGCTGTCATGTTGTGAGCTTTAAGAGCGCACTTGAAGCGGGTGCTTATGCCCATAAGTTTATTGAGCGCGGAGGAGCAATGCTATTTAAAGGCTCTCAAGGTGGCGTGTATTTGGAAGAAGGTATTAAGGTGGTACTCCACTCTACGGAAGACGAGGTGCAGCTTGTTCGTCAATCGCCAGCATGGCTTGAAAAGAAAAAGGAATTTTTCTCGAACCTCTCGTAATGCTTATGGTATGCTTAAGGCAGTATCTAATAAGTGAGAGTTTTTAGTATGCGAGACGAGCCAAAAGATGAAACAGCGCAACAAGACGTTGAGCCAGTGCTTGAGGTGCAAGATACCTCTGAACAAGAGCAAGATAATGTGAATGAAGTCACACCAACTGAAGAGCCAGAAGTGACAACCGAAACTCCGACCGAGTCGGTAGTTGAGGCGCCTGTCGAGGAACCAACTTCAACGCTCCCATCTCCAAACGAGAGTCCTGAAGACGCAGTAGCGCCTGGAGTTATTGCTTCTGCGCCTGTGGTGTCTGCGATGGATCCGTCGGGCGTGCCTCCAAAGAAGGGCAAAAAAGCCCTTATTATTGGGCTTATTGCGGCAGGAGTAGCAGCGCTGCTTGTTGGCGGTAGTGCACTCGCCTATAACTTCTGGTACCAAAACCCCGACAAGGTAGTCAGTGATGCAATTGTAAACGCAATTACTGCAAAGACGGTGAGCGCGACCGGTACGCTTGAAGTTGAAAGCGAAGACTATACGGTAAAGATTGAAGCTTCTGCGAAGAATAGTATCGAAGCGAACGCTCACGTTGCGGTGAAGGTAACGTATGCCGCAGATGGTATGAGCGTTACGGTTGATGGTGAAGGTATCTATTCATCAGACGGCGACCTGTACGTGAAGCTCAACGACGCCAAGGAACTGGCAGCGTCAATTGAAGAACAGTCTGACGGACAACTTAGCTTCGAGGTATTCTCGGGGGTTATTGAGAAAATTGATGGCAACTGGATTAAGATTGGCAAGGGTGACCTCGGCGACTTTAGTGAAGACTACGAAAAGTCACGACAGTGTGTTGCTGATATTTCAAAGCAACTCGATGAAGACAGTGCGTTCGTGCGCCAAGTTGAAAACGAAATCCAAGATCTGTACAAGAAAAACCAATTTATTATTGTTGGCAATAAGCTTGGTTCACGCACTATCAACGGACAAGGAAGCCTTGGCTATAGCCTGAGCGCAGACCCTGAGGTTGCCGATACGTTCTTTACTGAATTTGCAAATACTGAGATTGGGCAGCGCCTGAAGGACTGCGACGAATCTATCGACTTTAGCGACATTGTGAGCGAAGACGCGAAGAAGGACGACGGAACTGAAACCGAAGCTGAAATTTGGGTAAGCCGTTTTGGTCACTACATTACTGAGGTAAACTTGAAGGCCGATGAAGACGGAACCAAGGGGAATATTGTTATTAACCCTGTGTTCAACAAGGATGAGGCAATTGAAATTCCAGCAAATGCTATTCCACTCTCAGAACTTCAGGCTGACATTGAAAAGGCATATGAAGAATACTACGCCTCTTACGATGATGAGATGTATTACGATTCAGTCGACATGACGGACACGACGAGCACTGAAATTTAGAAAGTGCTTCAAGCGGAAATGCAAACCTCCTCTTACCTTATAGAGGAGGTTTTGCTATACTTACTCTATTATGAGGCGATACAATCCGGCAGAAATTGAACCCAAATGGCAACAAATTTGGGAAGAGCAGCAAGCGTTTGCTGCTATTGATAATGATTCACGTGTGAAAACATATATTTCGCCGATGTTCCCGTATCCAAGTGGTGCAGGTATGCACACCGGACACGCTTTCGAGCACTCGATTGTTGACGCGGTGGCTCGTTTCTATCGCCAACACGGTCACAACGTTTTGAACCCAATGGGCTGGGATGCGTTTGGTCTACCGACTGAAAACTACGCAATTAAGACGGGTACGTCACCTGTTGAGGCTACTGAAACATTTATTGCAAACTTCAAAAACCAAATTAAGCGCATTGGCTCAAGTATCGACTGGAATCGCGAAATTAATACCAGTGATCCTGAATACTACAAATGGACGCAGTGGATTTTTACTGAGTTTTACAAGCGCGGACTTGCGTACCAAAAAGAGGCATTGCAGTGGTGGTGTCCTGTTGATAAGACGGTCCTTGCAAACGAGCAGGTAGAGGGCGGTCACTGTTGGCGCTGTGGCTCATTGGTTGAGAAGAAATCAATGAAGCAGTGGTTCTTCAAGATTACTGACTACGCGGATGCGCTGCTTGATGAAATCGACGGACTCGATTGGCCACAGAAAATTAAGACGGCTCAAACAAACTGGATTGGCCGTTCGGTTGGTGCTGAAATTCAATTTAAGGTTGCTGATTCTGACGACGTTATTACTGTTTTCTCAACCCGCCCCGACACCATTTTTGGCGCAACCTTTGTGGTGCTTGCCCCTGAAAATGCCCTCGCGTTGAAGCTTGCGACGGGTGATTTCAAGGAATCGACCGAAAGCTACATCAAAGAAGCGGTGAAGAAATCTGAGATTGAACGTACGAACGATACGAAGGAAAAGACGGGTGTATTTACAGGTTCATACGCACTCAACCCACTCACTGGCGAACAAGTACCTGTATGGGTAGCCGATTACGTACTTGGCGGGTACGGCACGGGTGCGGTCATGGCCGTTCCGGCACACGACGAGCGTGACTTTGCGTTTGCCGAAAAGTACAGCTTGCCGATTATTGAAGTAGTTGAAAAGCCAGAAGGTACCGTTGAGCAAGTATTCCACGGCGAGGGCGTGCTTATTAACTCGGGTGAGTTTGATGGCCAACTTGCCAACGATGCGCGTGAAGCAATTGTTGCATGGCTCGAAGAGAATAAGCTGGGTGAGGCAAAGACGACCTACAAAATGCGCGACTGGCTCATTAGTCGCCAACGCTACTGGGGCGCGCCTATTCCAATTATCCACTGTGAAGAGCACGGCGCCGTGGCTGTTCCTGAAGACCAACTGCCTGTAGTGCTTCCTGAAGTTGAAGATTTTGCACCAAAGGGCGACGGCCAATCAACCTTGGCGCACGCGACCGATTGGGTGAATACGACCTGTCCTGAGTGTGGCAAGCCTGCAAAGCGTGAAACCGACACGATGGATGGCTATGCATGTTCAAGCTGGTACCTCCTTCGCTACAATGACCCAAAGAATGCAGAGCGTGCTTGGGATCCTGAAAAAGTTAATTACTGGAGCCCTGTCGACTTTTACGTTGGCGGTGACCACGCAGTGGCGCACCTTCTGTATGTTCGTTTCTGGTCACACGTCTTTAAAGACATGGGGTTGGTTGATTTCACCGAGCCAGT
>CAMLKA010000005.1 GCA_946480535.1 uncultured Candidatus Saccharibacteria bacterium
ATAGTGCGTGTGTGCTCGGGCCCAATCGTTCACAGTGTGATGCATAGTAACGTCCCTATAGTTCTTGCGTGATATTGCGTGTCGCTGCGATAATGTCGCGATTTTGAAGCCAAGCTTCTTCGGTTGCAATGATGGTATCAAAAGCGAGTGACTTGGTTTCGTTTGATGGAACAAGGCTGAGATATTCATCGTTAAGCCACCATTTTGTCTTTGGGAGGCGGTAGCGGTCGAGTGCGTCAGCGGCTTTAATAATAGCGACATCGTCCGATTCCAGCCCTTCTTCATCGTGCGCTGCGACAATTGAAGCAACTCGATTGAAATCAACACCCTCGACAATTTCGCCCAGCGTCTGATGAACGGCAGCAAAAGCATTGTTTGCCTGAAGCCATTCCGCACTTCGTGCGCCGTGCCCTTCATCAGTCTTGTCTGACGTACGAGCGATATCGTGGAGGAGTCCGGCGACAAAAACTGTTCGTGCAGTTAGTTCATCTTTACCCTGTTCACGTGCCAAGTGTGCCGCAAAAGCTGCAACACGTGCATGGTGAAGTTGGCCATGGATTGTTTCACGTCGATCTTCAGAGGCAAACCAGTCGGTAGGCATTTCAAGCGTAGCGAGCGTTTGCTTTTCAAGATCACTCAAAAGAAGCGGGCCATGTGGGACGGAGAGTTCTGGAGTGCGCTGTGTCTTCAGCCACTCAACGGTAGATTCGTCGAGTACTTGTGTTTCCGGGAGACGCTTTACTGCCGCTTGTTTATGAAGCGTACCGTAGAGCTCAAACACTTCTTCGGCAGTGTACGTGCCGCGAGGTTGCTTGTCGCGTTCCCAAGCTTGTGTAAATTCAAGAAGGTCGGCATCAGTAGCAAGTTGGATACCGAGGCGGCCGGCGACGCTGACAATTTGTGAATCAGCTTCAGTTGCCGCAGCTTCGAGCTCTTCGTCAGTTGCTTCGTAAATCTTCTCGAGCTCGAGATGGAAGCCCCATGTTTCGGTATACTTAAGCGCCAGCTCAATCTCATCGAGTTGGTAATTGCGACGAATCTGGCGAGATACCTGTGGGTCAAGCTGTGTCAGCACTTGCAATAGACGTACCGTCTTTTCGGCCTCTTCACGGCTTGCGAGGGCAATTTCGAGCTCTTCAAACCCAATACCCTTACCAATTTGACCGCCCTTATATTTCAGGACTGCCTTTTGTTCGGTAACAGCAACCGAAATATTGATATCAGGAAGGACGAAAAAATAAGAAGTTTTATTATCTGGGCCAAGATCTTCGGCGTGCTCGTTCAGATACGCAGAAACGTGATCGTAACTTTCTTCTTCAAGAAACGCAAATCGTTCATGTTCTCGAGTTATCGGCACTTCGCTCATATCCAGTCCTCTTCTCTACTCTTGCGGTTTAATACCCTGTAAGTATACCGCGTTCCAACGCCGTTTTTCCAGAGAGATATCTTCGAAATCCCAAGGCGTGATATCAACAAGACCAGCTTCTTCCATAAGTGACTGAAGCTTATCGTGGTCGTAAGCCCAGAAGTGGGGAGCATAGCCTGGTGCATCATCTTCATCACCAACCACAAGTCGAACGACGTCAATTGGGTGTGAGTAGTGCTCAAGTTGTGCGCGGCGTCCGTACCAAGCTTCCTTAAGGCGATCGAGATATTCTGTATCACCAGCAGCATACGCCTTCATTGGTGCACCAGAATCAGGTACACCGACAACAACGCGTCCACCAGGTTGTGTCACGCGTGCCATTTCACCAAGAATCGTCTTAACAGAATTTGGATAATCAACGTGCTCCATCATGTGCTCAGAGAAAACAGTCTCAAATTGGTTGTCAGCAAATGGAAGCCCTTCGCGAGCGTCACAGACGACATCAACCCCTTCGTTCGGGAAGATATCGAGGTTGGTAAAGTTTTCGAGAATATTTGCACCACAGCCAACGTGAAGGCCAGGCTTTAACTCAATTGGAGACGCTTCAAGGCTTCGGCGACCTTCAATATTCGCCTCGGCAATGTTTACCTCCAACATAAGCAGACGCGCAGCACGGGCAAGGCCGTACGGTAGCACTTCGCTATTAATTCGTGCGACAGAATCTTTTAGTTCACTCGAACGCAATTGTTCATTCATATGCTCAGCTTCACTCCAATTAACACTCGTTAAATTTGCATTATTATACTACGAAATAGCTTTTTTTGCAATCCTGTTCTATAATTACCGTATAATTGCCTGTAAGGCGAAAATATTGTATTATACATATCATGACAGAACTACTATTTCACCCACCCGAACTTACCCGTTCAGCAACTATCGACTCGAGCTCTATTGAGGCGCTTGAGCAAACTGTAAGCTACCTTCGTGACCCACGTGTTATGGGCCGTGCAGCAACCGGCTTTCTTACCCTTGGTATGATCAAGCCTTCTCTTCATGACGCGTTTATTGACCCTACTGTCAACGACATTGATGCAGCGGCTTTGGTGGAAAGTGAAATTGTAGACCTCGACGTTGTAGCACGCGCTTCAATCACCTTTGACATGGAAGCGGTCGACGAGTTTTACGATGGCCCGCCAAAGTACGACTCTATGCTTCCAAGTGCACCAATTCGCGACCAGCGCTTCAACAACCGCTGGGAAGAATACGCCGACATGATGACAAGCGGCCCTGCAACCGTTCTGCTTCTTGGTGAAGAAGAAGGCAGCGCTGTCGCAAAGTGGCGTGCACAGCTTGGTCACTGGAATATTGAGGCAAACCGCGACCCGAACACTATTCGTGGCCGTTACGCCCGCGACAACCACAACAACCTCCTTCACGGCTCAGATTCACCTGAATCTGTACTGCGTGAAATGCGAATCGTTAGTAACCTCTTTGAGCGTGCACTCTTTAGCGTACGTGCTGAAGCACAGTAATTTAGGATTTCTATGAGCGAGCGAACCGACCCAGCCTTTAGCGAAATTCGACGCTCGTTCATGGACCGCACCGTTCGTACTACTCGAGATGAAGCTGGCTGGCTTCATGGACACGGCATGCTTGCCGATCCTGGCCAGCCTTTTTCGGTTGAAACTACCCAAGACTGGTATCAACCGGGCGGTGAATCATATCTATTGCAATTCCAGATACAACAGCAAGAAGTGCTTTCGCGTTTTATTATGAAAGCATGCGTCATTCCACCGGGCACTCATACGGTAAGTGAATGGAATAAGCGCCGCGCACTTCTCTCGCAGCACGGTATACAAACTCCCACCCTGCATGCCGTGGACCGCGCTACCTACATTGAAGAGTTCATTGATCACAGCTTGAAGGATGTATATGCCACGGCCGATGAACAGGCTCGAGATGACCTTCATGATCAGTTCACAAACATCCACCTCACCACACGAGAGCTTGGTTTTAAACCTGTGAGTTTTCACGATGTTCGCTCGCGTGGTGATGATGTCGTTGTGATCGACTTCGGAAGCGACCTTGGTGGCATTTTCCCCGACAGCACACCTCTCCCTGAAGAATCGGTACGTAGAATTGCCGACGCTGATTTTGCTCGATTCGCGCGAAAGTAAATTCAAACTTACGCGGATACTTCCATAGCCTCAATATCTATCAATATATCGTCAAAGCGCCCCTCCAGGGTGCTTTTTGTATCGCGAATCGCCTTGTTATAAATCTCAGGGCCATAGTGCGAAGTAACGATGTCAATAATATCTTGCGCCGCAATGACACCAGGAGTTTCGCCATCAAGCTCCTCGATACGCGTAATAACCTCTTCGGCGCACTGATCGTTAAGCTCTTTATTCTCAATATCCCATTTTCGAATAAGTCCCATACTCTGCCTCCTAGCCTCGTTTTGAACTTTTCAATGCAACACGCAACGCATCTTTAGCTTCGCCATAGGTAAATTGCTCAAGCGCTTCTTCGCTTTCAAGCCACTGTACCTCAAAATCTTCACCCGGCTGCAAGTTAGCTTCAGGGGCGTGATCGTTCGCAAGCTTCATGACATAATACGTCACGGTTTTAACGTGATGTTTACCGTCAGTCCAGTCGAACTCAAATGTATAGTCACCGATAGTATCGACTATTTCGACGTCATATCCAGTCTCTTCTTTTACTTCTCGGACGGCAGTAGATTCGGGCGTCTCACCTTTGTCGATCTTCCCTTTTGGAAGTCCGACAGAATTACGAATCTCAGAACTAATAACGAGCACCCTGTTGCCATCGAGGACAACCCCTCCGGCAGAATACATATGGACGACTTCATTCATAGTTTTATAGTACCAGAAGCTCGGAGTCTGCGTAGAGCTCATTCGCCAGATTAATGCTGGTGAGTGCATAAAACTTCGCAAACCCGGGTGAACGATTTACTTCCATGATCTTTAGTTGCCCGTCGATTGTGCGCGCTACATCAAGCCCGACAATATCAAGGCTCGGAAACGCACCTACTACCTTCTTGGCGAACTCAATCTCATCCCGAGTTAGCTCACGCGAGTTCATAATCGCGGCGGTAGATTCTGCGGTCATGCTTTGACGGATCGCACCAAGGGGAAATGCTTTTCCGTGAATAACAAAAATTCGTAATTCTTCCTGTATGTCCAACGTCTCCTGAACAATCCAAGTAGCACTCTCACTCGTCGCTTCGCCTTGATTCCAAGTCACACCCTGTCCGCGTGATGAGAGCCTTGCCTTAAAGACAGGCCGAATGAAGTCAGAGACGTCATCTCCTTCGTTGTATCGAGCCGTCCGAGGCATATATTTCCCGAAGATTTCGTACTGCGACCATTTGTCTTCGAACTTAACAATCGCGTCGACCGTATCCATACCATCGACAAATACAACTTCTGGATTCACTTCTTTCGCTTGTCGCACAAGCGTTTCAATTTCCGTACGGTATACTTGCGGGAGCGTTGAGGGTTGGCTGAAATGACTTCGAATGTACACCGTGTCATAGTGACCCACTTTACTTGGAAGTTGCTCTTTGTCGAGCACAATAATATCCGCAAAAGCTCTCAGCAGCTCGAGCGATGAATCAGGGCTAACGGCAATAACTAAGTTATTCATACACCTCCAAACGATACTTTCCGAGTACCGCATCCAGCTCAACCCCATCAATCCATCGATACGGGCAATACGAACATACATCAAGTATCACTTCCGTCATTTGGTACTGGGTTTGCTGCATTGGGTGCTCACAGTGAGGGCATTTTAGCTCATCATGCTTTGCCTCACTCACTTTCGACGTAACTTTGGGTGGCCTGCCAAACATTTCAGAAAGTTCTTTGATAATATGAGTGCTATCACGACGCACGTCCAACATGTCCGTACCCTTCATTAAGTATCCATGGCCTTCAGGGCAAGCGAGCCACTGCTTCCCCTGCATAAGCTCAACACTGCATACCGGGCACTGTAAATTAAGGTACGAATCCTCAAGTTCCTCACCTACTTGTGTAACAAAAAGCCTTACGTCGCCAGTTGAACTCACCTGCGATAAGGCAGGTTTAATAAGACGGATAAATTCGTCGGCCACATCAAGTGAAGGCAAAAGCCCTTCGTCCAAAAAGTACAGCACGTTATTCACAATTTCCCAGTGGAACTGCTTACAAAAATCGATGCTAAATACCATCGCCTGCGGATCGAGATGATACCGGGTGAGAGATTGCTGACCTTCTTCGGCAAAAAGTGAAAAGTACGTTGGATAATCTCCTTCGAGAATAACCGGCTCCATGCTGGTACCCGAAACCCAAGATTTACCCTCTTCGCCATTCGGCACACCCAACAAATGAAGATTCGTCTTAAAAGGGAGTGAGAATGCATAGATACCCTCTACCTCGCGAAGTTCACTGCCGGAAATATCTCCGACCAAGTACATATACGGGTTCTCGTTTGCAGTGCGCCCACCATTTCCAAAGGAAACGATGTTTGAGATTCCGTGAGTTAAGAGAATCGATTCTTTTTTATTACTCATGGATTAACTATAGCAAAAAGCCTCCGAGGTGGAGGCTATAAGCATAATTCTATTCTAAGGAAATCGGCGGAAGATCTTTGATGCGTTCGCGTACAGACCGTAAGCTACTAAATGGTGCGTACTGATCTGCGAGTGAAACGACCGCACCGATTGGGGTTTCAGCACGAGCCTCAATAGGATCGAATCCAATTTCACCGCCGCCATTACTCGACGTAGCTATTACATCTCCATCTTCCTGAAGCATAGTAAAATGACCATCCCACACCATATGGTCAAACTTAGAAGGATGACGTCCGGTTGCAATCTGACCGAGTCGAGATTCAGGGAACTGCTTTTCGGTGATATAGTCAATCCCCGCTTGTTCACGCTTAATGTATGTCGCTAAAGCCCGCACAAGAGCCCTCTCGGCATTTCCATCCATACCAAACCCAAGCAGCGGCGCACGATTGTAGTCAGCGCCTCTCTCAACAATCATAAGCATTCTGGTATTGCTTGCGCTCGAATAGCCGTGAATCTCGTGTCCATTTGGAAGGATTTGATTCAAAATGTCAGCCACGTTGTCGTGTTGAACGGGTGTATGAAGAATTCTTTCGAGGTTGCGTTCTGCGCTCATGGTAGTTCAGTATATTGTGCTCAGAATAGATTTCAAAGCATGAGTATGAACGCCTCAACATAAAGAAAAAAGCTACGAACCGCGTAGTAACTGCTTATGTTAAAATTATGGTATGCGAAAACCCTCCCACGGCTTTACGATAGTTGAACTTCTCGTTGTGGTTGTCGTTATAGCAATCTTGGCGGCTATTATCATCGTTGCATACAAAGGCATACAGGATCGAGCGAACGCTGCCCGTGCTGCGTCTGCCGCGAGCAGCTACGCCAAACTATTACGGACCTACCAGGCAACATACAATACATTTCCGACATCCATGACAGCACCTACGTGGGAATATTGCCTAGGAAAGCCCTCTGATTACCCTGCCAGTGGCGTTTTTGCCGCCGGACAATGTCTCTATAACCCAAGTGGGCCATATACAGTTTCTACTTCACAGACACTCGAAGACTCATTGACTCTTTACGGGAGTACTTCATCAACAGTACTACCAACGGCTCGCCTTGGAAACGAAACATGGCGGGGCATGCGTTACGTATTTAATCCAGCTTCGTCGAATCCCGCTACTATTGAGTGGGTGGTGAATGGGTCGGTTTCATGTGCGCCTGGTACAGGTACGCCCGGTGCATGGTGGGGGTCAACGTGGTGCTCGTTAAGCATTAGTCAATGACGCTCTATGATATTGCTGAACTATATAAAGTAATGCGTATTGTGTAATTACAAAGAAAAACGGCCTGCCTACATGCAGGTCGCTTTTCTTTGGCAGCCCCTCGTGGAAGAGTTAAGAACTCACTTACTTGTTACTTCGAGTGAATCCAATAATCAGAATAATTAAACAAACTACAAATACTAATGCTTCTAAAGGCCATACTAGCATTATGTTTAACCATGCACTTGAACACTCACCTTGTGTCTCATCGGACAGCGAAGAACAGCTTGTTGTTACCCAGAATTGAATAAGAAAGAATACGACTAAATTTATTATCATTGGAAGCGTATATTTAGGGAAACCTTTTTTCTTAGTAGGTTGTTCAGCTGGTGGTACGGAATTTACACTGTTATATTTTTGTCCTGGTACAAAATCTATTGGATCTGGCATATTACTTTTTTGTGAGTCATCATTCATGAAGCTATCATAACAAAAAAGTCTCCAAAACAGAGACTATTCTAAACATAAGCTTTATGGCAGCCCCTCGTGGAAGAGTTAAGAACTTTTACAGACTGTTTTTAAGTGCCTGAGTTAGCAGTTCACGATCGTTCTCCGGCATCGATTCGTTACTGTAAGTCTTTGGCAACTCAGGAAGTGTAATAGGCTTACCCCATGACTCAGTTTTATTACGTCCATATATATGAATATGAAAGAAGGGTGTCGCACCTGGTAGTAATCCCCAGTTGCCGTTAGCTTGCAGGTTAAGCCACGGAGTTAGATTAAGATCACTAATTACTTTGCTTACCTTGGCTGCCAACTTAAACGCCTCACCAGATAAATTAGGATTCTCCCATGCTGTAGCAATATCTGCTTTTGGAGCAACAAGAATATGTAGACCTTCGGAATATGGAATATGTGGATTAAATGGTGTTTTTACGAGGAATGTGTCGTCTTCCCATAGGAGGTAGTTATTTCCAATCATGTCATTATCATAGCAAATAAAATAAACCTCCGCGGAGATTTATTTAAACATAAGTTCTATGGCAGGGGCACGAGGAATCGAACCTCGATCGCTGGTTTTGGAGACCGGTATACTAACCGTTGTACTATGCCCCTTCGCTCGGTACTGATACAGTGTACCAGAAAATCGGCATTTTAGCTACGAATGACGTCTATTGAACCGTCTTCTTGAATCCGTATAACCCGAGAGGCCTGCGCGTCTTCTGGCACTTCGCCACCATCGACATACAAATCAACTAGGTCGCCAAAATACGCCTTTGCCTCTTGGATCGTTCGAGCTGGCGGAAGCCCTTCTGGGTTGGCGCTTGGCGCAATTACAGGTCCAACAGCTTGGACAATTTTCTTCAAAAAGTCGTCTCGCACGACACGATACGCAAGTGTATTACCACCACGCAGCAGCCATTCATGCTCATCGGGTTTCGCTGGAACAATAACGGAAGTTGGTGGCTGATCAGGAGTGCTAAATCGTGCAATCTGTGACGAATGCTCACGGATACTGCCGGAGCCAGGGATAAGAATAATACATTGCTTCGATGGATCACGGTGCTTTACGGCATAAATCTTCTCGACGGCACGGCGTTTCGAGGCTCGTCCAATCAAGCCATAAATCGTATCGGTGCGCACAACGGCAATGCCGCCGTTAGCAAGGACAGTCGCAAGTTCATTGAAAGTATCGTTCATATTCCCTTTATACTACTCGCTTTTACTCGCGCGAACAGCCCGTTTGAACTTTTTATCCGCAACTGGGTCAGCATACCGGACAATTGGCTCGTATACGAACGTACGGTTCATTTTATTCCGAACGGTCAAATCAACCTCCTTAATGGCATTCGCAAAGAAGTTTTCAATCAGCCACTCTCGACCCGGTGCCGTTTCACCAATAGCCGTAATTCGCCAAAGGCCCCCACCCCATTCTTCGGGCCGCCCCACGCGAAGTGGTCGAGCCAACATGGTAGGCCCGACAGGAACGGCTTTCGCAAGCTCCTTCAGGGTTTTCAGACCCTTTTCTTTATCTCGTACAAATACGTCAATCGCAAGCGTACGCACGCCACGTGGCGAAACATGAGCCGCCTGAATCTGCTGGTTATGCACCCAAATAACCTCGCCATTCATACTGCGCAGCTTGGTCGAGCGAAGCGTAAGTCGCTCTACAACCCCAGAAACATCAATAAACGGCTCAATCTTAATGAAGTCTCCCACTTTAAACCACTGCTCAATAATCATAATTGCACCAGCAGTAACGTCACGAAGAATCATACCAAGCGTCTGGCCCGCAAACACAATAAAGAAGGCGCTGGCGCCGATAGCTGCAGCCCCGCTATTGGCGCTCGGGCTTAGGAGCATCCAGGCAACATAAGCCACAACCGCAACCACCAAAGCACGCACAATAGCGATCGAAACGCTTAAGTACGTTTCGACTTGGCGCAGTTTAATAAAACGATCCTCGTTCGACTCGGTATCAGACTGCACTGAAACCTTCTGAGCGATCTTAATAATAAGATCCGCCAGCAGCTTACTAAAGATATACGCGCCAATAACACAGAGAGCCAAAATAAGAACCGAGCGGTAGGCGTTCGGTTCCATGAAAAATTCGCTGATGTCGTTGACGACAAGATCCATTACTTTAGGTAATTATAGCATTCCGTCCACGCTTTTTCCAGAGGTGAAAAATTGATATGTACTTTTATTTGCGGCGAGGAGTATAGTGAGAATATGAAGAAGTGGATCGTACTCATTCTGCTTTCTGTCGCCCAGTTCGTTATGATACTGGACAGTACGGTCATGAATGTCTCGATATCCACCGTTGCAAGAGATCTAGGAACGTCCATCTCCGGCATGCAAGCAGCCATCACGCTCTACGCGCTCACGATGGCTGCTTTTATGTTAATCGGAGGAAAGCTTGGTGATAAGTGGGGCCGTTCAAGAGCATTCGTGATTGGATCTATTATTTACGGTATCGGCTCGCTTACCACCGCCCTTAGCCCCAACCTTCCCACCCTTTTAATTGGATGGTCGCTTATTGAAGGCCTCGGCGCGATTCTTGTCATTCCAGCCATTGCCGCACTCACGGCCATTAACTATAAAGGTAAAGACCGCCTAAAAGCCTTTGCAGTCATTGGCGCGGTTACCGGCCTCGCAGCAGCCTTCGGCCCAGTTATTGGTGGATATGTCACGACGTACTTATCATGGCGCTACGTCTTTATAGCCGAAACAATCATTATGATAATCGTCCTTATTTTCTCAAAGAGAATATACGATACAAAACCAGTCAAGGCGGTGAAGATTGATCTATGGAGCGCTTTCTTATCAGCAGCCGGTATGGCCTTCCTTGTGTTTGGTGCCCTTCAAAGTAAAACCTGGGGCTGGGTACTGCCACTCAATAGCCCAACTATCAATGGGGCGGAGATTGCACCGTTCGGTATATCACTTGTCGCCTACTTTATCCTTATTGGTATTATCCTGCTCCAGCTCTTCATTTCTCGCCAAAAGAAACTCGAACGCGAAAATAAGAATCCACTCCTCAAGGTGTCGCTCCTAAAGTTGCCAGTACTTCGTAGCGGCCTCTCAGTGCTGCTTGCTCAGTATTTTGCTATTGCCGCTATCTTCTTTGTCATTCCGGTGTATTTGCAAACAATACTTGGGTACGACGCCCTTACAACAGGCCTACGGCTTCTCCCACTTTCAGTAGGGCTTATTGTCTGTACAATTGTTGGATCACGAATGACCGCCAAAAGAGGGCCAAAACTTGTCGTACGTGCCGGGCAACTCTGCCTTGCGCTTGGAAGCTTGCTACTCCTTATATCAATCACCCCCACGCTTGGATCGGTCACCTTTACCATTGGCCTCTTCATCGTGGGTGCCGGCTTTGGTTTGCTCGCTTCGCAAATCGGCAATGTCAACATGTCAGCAGTTTCTAAAAATGACACCTCTGAAGTAGGCGGCCTCCAGGGCACCTATCAAAACCTCGGTACTTCTTTTGGTACTGCATTAGCTGGATCGATCTTCATGCTCATACTCACCTCGAGCTTCACAACAGGGGTTGCGAATAGCGATATGACCGCCGAGACAAAAGGTGCTCTTACCTCGTACGCAGGTTCGGGCGTCGACATCGTTTCCCCTTCTGATGCCAGAAAAATAGTCATCGATAAAGGAGCTTCCGCAGAAGACGCAGAAATAGTAGAGACCGTCTACCAGACCTCCCAAATCGAAGCCCTGCGAACGGCAATGTTTGCCGTCTTCGCCATCAGTCTTCTTGCATTCGTCGCCTCTCGTCATTTGCCTACGAGCAGTGCGCAATCGGATGGATAATGAAAAGGAGGAGTTATGCGAGGACCAATAGATTACATTGTCGTCAACTTCAGCGAACCGAAGTTTGATGGAAAAGTTATCGAAGAGCTACAACGTGCCACCGGATCGGGAGCGATCCAGGTGCTTGCGTTAAGTGTCATAAAGAAGAATGAAGACGGGTCAATTGAAGCACTTGAGGCTGACGATGGCGGAGTGGTTGTTGCTTCATTCACGCCAACAGGAACACTCCCTATCGAGCAAGATGATATCGATGAAGTCGGGTCGCTGCTTGAGCCAGGATCTGCTGCGGGGCTCCTCATCATTGAACACTTGTGGGCAAAGGGCCTGAAGCAGGCGCTCCTTGATAGCGGCGGCGAGCTCGTTGCTGAAGGTCGCATCCACCCAGACGCAGCACGTGAACTTGAATCAACAGAAACGGAGGAATAATATTATGGGACTATTACGAGGCATGGCGCGGACCGCAGTTATTTCAGGCACCGCAACAGCCGTATCAAACAGGGTAAGTCGACGGCAAGCGGAACGATGGTATGGCGATCAATCGGAACCCGCACCACAGGCCCAGGCGCAAGAGCCAGCACAAACAAGCGACCCCTACGAAGAACTTGCAAAGCTGAGCCAACTCAAAGATCAGGGCATTATTTCACAGGAAGACTTCGACGCAAAGAAGAAGCAACTTCTTGGGCTCTAAGGAGTGTCTTTACATAAAAGTAGCTTCCCTGTTACCATAAGCATAACGAGTTTATAAACGGGAAGATTTCTTACATGCATGTAGTGGTTGTGGGCAGTGGGTTTGGAGGCGTCAAGGCGGCGCTTGAATTAAGTAAGCGTCAAATTGGTAAAATTACGCTTATTTCCAACCAATCTTATTTTCTTCATCATGCCACGCTCTATGCCACCGCAACGGGCAAAAGCTCAGAGGAATCAGTCATTCCCTTGAACATTATTTTTGCAAAACACCCTAATGTAGAAATTATTGAAGACACCATTTCCGGTTTCGACCCTCACCGCAAGCTTATTAGTGGCAAGCGCAAAGATTACCACTACGATAAACTAGTGCTCGCCCTTGGGTCTACTACCTCTTTCTTTGGCATTCCTGGCATGAAAGAACACGCCTACGGCATTTCTAACCTTAAAGATGTCCTTGAATTTCACGAGCACATTCACGACGAAGTAGTCCACAATAAGCTCGATAAAGAATACTTTGTTATTGGTGGCGGTCAAACTGGCGTCGAACTTGCCAGCGCGCTCAACGAATACTTAGCAGACCTCAAGGCCGTATACAGGCTAAAGAATACTGGTTCGCGCGTCACGCTCGTTGAAGCCAGGGAGCGAGTCCTTCCTCACATGTCTCAATCGGCATCAGAAAAAGTAAGTCAGCACTTGAAGAAAATTGGCGTTCGCATCTTAACCGACCACAAAGTGAATCGGCTCGACGACGATAAAATTACCATCGATGGAAAGCTTCATCACACTAAAACCGCTATCTGGGCGTCTGGTGTTGCGAATAACCCTTTCTTTAAGGCGAATAGCGGTTACTTTCACCTCTCGGACAATGGTCATGTCGAGGTAAATCCTTACCTTGAAGCACTCGATCACGTGTATGTTATCGGCGACAATAATAACGTGAAACACAGTGGCAAAGCCTGGCCAGCACTGAAGCAGGCAACTCATGTCGCAAAAAATATCGCCCGTGTCGCCACGCGTCGCGAGCAAAAAGCATTTCACGCCTTTTCAGTTCCTGTTGGTCTCCCGGTTGGTGAACATTGGGGATATGTTGAGTGGCTCGGCTTGTACGTTGCGGGGCGTTCTGGCGCAACACTGCGTCGTTGGATGGAGCTGTACGGCTATTGTCAGCTCGTTCCGTTTAATACAGCCCTACCAATCTGGCGAGCTCACAACCTGCTAGATGTTGATAACACCTTTTAATTAGAAGCGTGTCTTACGCACAATCATCGCCGCAATCACGACAACCGCAATACTAAAGCCGGTAATTGCCGTGTATGCCCATGGCTGATCGGCAAATGGCAAGAGGACGTTCATACCAAACATACCAAAGAACACGTTCGGAAGCGCGACAAGCAGTGTCAAAAGTGTCAATTTCTTCATACGTTGGTTCAACGTATTGTTGCTAATGGTCGTGTAGGCATTACGAATACTATCAATTGTATTTTTGTGGCTATCGGTTGCAACCAAAAGCTGATTCACGTGTAGCACCATATCTTCGATAAACTCACAGTCTTTATCACCAAAAATTGCATGGCGGTTATCGTGGAGTCGCGCAAGAAGCGCCTGAAGAGCGGTAAGGTTTGTGTGATATTCATTTAGATCGTGTTCAACGGTAACAAAATTAATAAAGTCTTTGTTATCTACCTCGTGAGACCTAAGACGGTGCTCGGTGTTTTGAATATACTTACCCGTTGCGTGAATGAAAGTTTCATATTGATCAATAACATGGCTCGTGAGCTGCAAGAACACGTGTTTCGTGCTTTTCATATCAACCTTTTTGGCTGCAAACAGCTCAGGTGGCTGTACATACTCCTTTGAAGACAAAGTAATGAGCAACGAACCCTTGAGAATAGCGAGGAATGGCGTCGTGACAATATTACCGCGAGATGTTTGGTGCGGCGCGCGGATGAAGACATACAAAAGCCCTTGGCTATATTCAGCACGAGGAAGCTCGTTGCTGTCCTTTACATCCTTTAGAACCCCAGGGTCGAGCCCGTACTGCTCACAGACGTGCGTAATATCCTCTGGAGTAACATTCGCCCCATATACCCAGGCACGCTCCATCGGCACTTCTTTTACAAGCTGCGGCTCTTCATTAAAAGATTTCTTTGCATAATAGTGCAACATACATAAGCAGTATACCCTAGTTTTTCAAAGATAAAAATGCTACCTGTGGATGAAATGTGAATTTTCTTACAGATTAAGCGTAAGAAGTGTTGTAAATGCCTACGCTTATGGACTATAATCGTGGGTAACAACGTGCCAAAATAAAAGGAGAGTACGACGAGCTACTATAGGGCAACTCGTGTAAGGGGGTTATGAAAATACTAATGCTGGGATGGGAGCTCCCACCGCACAATAGTGGCGGCTTGGGTGTTGCATGTTACCACCTCTCGAAGGCACTTTCTCTTCAGGGCACTGAAATCGACTTTATCGTCCCCTATTCAGCCCCGCACGATGACATCGACTTCATGAACATCCACCATGCGACGAAGCTCTCTCCGCTTCACAAGTTTGGTATGGGTGCCTACGACAGTAAGTTCCTCACCGAAACTATTGCACGGTCAGGTTCTGGTATGCCGCACACAATTCGTGAAATTCAGTCGCAGTACGGCCGTTTCGTTGAAGATTTTACGCAAAATAATGACTTTGACGCAATTCACGCCCACGACTGGCTTACCATGGAAGCTGGTATGCGCGCGAAAGAGCTAACTAACAAGCCGCTCGTTGTGCATGTGCACGCCACCGAGTTCGACCGCGCTGGCGGTAACCCTGGCAACCCGGTTGTTCATGAAATTGAACACCAAGGGCTCCTTATGGCTGATCGCATCCTTGCGGTCAGTGACATTACTAAGCAAATTATTGTGAAGAAATATAATATCCCAGCAGACAAGGTAGAAGTTGCCTACAACGCTATCGACACCTTTAGCTTTGACGACGGCTATCAGTACGACGAGCGGACCTACCGCTACCTCGAAGGCTTAAAATCTGAAGGCTACACTATTATTAGCGCTGTTACTCGCCTCACCATTCAAAAAGGGCTTGGCAATCTTGTTCGCGCCGTTGCCAAGGCAAGCGAAAAATACGACCGACTCGCCCTCCTACTTGCAGGCGACGGTGAACAGCGCGATGAGCTTATTCGCCTTGCAGCCGATCTTGGCATCTCTGACAAGGTCTTCTTTACCGGCTTCGTACGCGGTAAGCAGTGGCGCGATGCCTATAGCGTTTCGGATGTCTTTGTCCTTAGCTCAATTAGCGAGCCTTTCGGCCTCACCGCCCTCGAAGCAGCACACCACGACAACGCACTCATTGTCACCAACCAATCTGGCGTCGGCGAAGTGCTGCACAGCATTTTCCGTTACGACTTCTGGGATGTTGACCGTCTTGCCGACCAACTTGTTGGCATCTCTACCTCTCCTGCACTCAAAGAATCCCTCCGTGTCAACGTGACCAAGGAATACGCTCGTATTTCATGGCACGATGTGGCTCGACAGTGCGTGTCGCTCTACAATAACTTCCGTCCAATCGAGGTATTTGCATGAGCAAGCGTGGCATAACCCTCTACATGCACGTACACCAACCGTACCGCGTACGCGAGTACACCGTTTTTGACGCTTCGATCGACCACAATTACTTTACCGACCCAGACCCACTCAGCGGTAGCAACAACGAAAAAATTCTTAATAAGGTTGCTGATAAGTCATACCGACCAATGAACGCGCTTCTCGAGAAGCTGCTTCACAAACACCCTGAATTTAAGGTTTCTTTGAGTATTACCGGCACCTTCATCGACCAAGCTGAAGCATGGGCACCTGATGTCCTTGAAAGCTTTAAGCGCCTCGTTTCAACAGGTCAAGTTGAAATTGTCTCCGAAACCTACTACCACTCACTCGCGTTCTTCTACAGCCGTTCAGAGTTTGAACGTCAGGTTGAAGCCCACAAGGCGAAGATTCGTGAAATCTTTGGCGTTGAGACAAGCGTCTTCCGCAATACCGAGCTGGCCTACAACGACGAACTCGCCCAATGGGCCGATAAGTACGGATTCAAGGGTATTCTTGCTGAAGGTTGGGACCCTATCCTTGGCTGGCGCAGCCCTAACTTCGTGTATCGTCCAGAAGGAACCGAGAATATCTCGCTTCTCCTTAAAAACTACAAGCTTTCTGACGACCTTGCCTTCCGCTTCAGTAACCGTGCCTGGCAAGAATGGCCATTAACCGTTGATAAGTACAACTCATGGGTTGAATCATCAATCAACGATCAACCACTCGTAAACCTCTTTATGGACTACGAAACCTTTGGTGAACACCAATGGGAAGACACGGGTATCTTCGGCTTCTTCGAAGAGTTTGTTGACCGCTGGCTGCAAAACCCCGACAACACCTTCTACACCGTTTCTGAAGCAATTGACGCAAATAAACCAGCCGACACGGTGAGTATGCCGCAAACGGTTACCTGGGCTGACTCAGAGCGCGACCTTACCGCTTGGCTTGGAAACAGCATGCAACACGAAGCAATGCGTCACTTGTACGCCCTTGAGAGTGACGTCCTTCGCTCAAACGACGGTGAACTCATTAACGACTGGCGCAAGCTTCAAACGTCAGACCACGCGTACTACATGTGTACCAAGTGGTTTACGGATGGTGACGTCCACGCCTACTTCAGCCCGTACAACTCACCGTATGACGCCTTCCTGTATTACCTAAACGCAATCCGCGACGTCCGCTGGCGACTTCACGAAACTCACAAGACTGGAGGACTGGGTGGCTAGACCGATCGTACTTTCGAATGGCGAACTTCATGTTGGCTTAAACAAATACGGGGTGGTGCACGATCTCTACTACCCTTACGTTGGATTTGAAAATCACTCAGCCGGAACAGGGCTCCGACACAAAGTCGGTGTCTATATTGATGGCGAAATTAGCTGGACCGACGACGACAGCTGGACTTTCAAGTTTCACTACCCACACAACGCCTTAATTGGTCACACTATCGCCGAAAACCAACGCCTGGGTATTATTCTTGAGTTTACCGATACCGTTGACGCCGAAATGAGCGTGTTGATTCGTAACATTCACGTGATCAATCACTCTGAAAAGCAGCGTGAAATCAAGCTCTACATGCACCAAGCCTTTGCAATCGGCGATGGTCGCAGTAACACCGACACCGCTCAGTATCTTCCTGACAGTGACGCAATTCTTCACTACCGTGGTCGTCGCGCCTTTGTCATTGGCGGCACTACCGACACCGGTCCTTTCGATCAATTTACCATTGGCCTCTTTGGCGACGAAGAGCACGAAGGCTCATTCCGTGACGCCGAAGACGGTGAACTGAGTAGTAATGTTGTCGAACACGGCCGCGTCGACTCCATCCTTGGCTTTACCATGACCATTGAACCTCGCTCTTCGGCGCGTGTTCACTACTGGGTTGCGGCCGGCATGAGCACTCGTGAAGCTCTATATATTCACCGTCAGGTGCAAGAGCAAGGCGTCTACAAGCGTATTCACAAGACAGCTGAATGGTGGCAAGAATGGCTCCGTCCTGCAATCGACGCAGCGCAGCGCCTTCCTAAAGACTATCAAGACCGCTTCATTGAAAGTGTCATGATTATTAAATCGCAGCTCGATAAGCGTGGAGCAGTCATTGCAAGCACCGACAGCACACTTCTTAACTACTCAAAGGACGGCTACGCCTACTCATGGCCACGCGATGGCGCAAACGTTGTCTGGCCGCTCATTCGTCTTGGCTACTACCAAGAGGCGTACCGCTTCTTCGAATTCTGCCAGCGCGGACTTCACCCCAATGGCTACCTCATGCACAAATATCGTGCAGATGGCGCACTTGGCAGTAGCTGGCACCCGTATGTTCACGGCGATATCGTCGCTCCGCCAATTCAGGAAGACGAAACTGCGCTTGTTGTCTTTGTATTCGTACAATTCTATAACCTCTCAAAAGACAGCACACTTATTAAAGACTTCTACCATTCAATGATTAAGCCGATGGCGAACTTCATGGCAGAGTTTATTGATGATACAACCGGCCTTCCAAAGCCAAGCTACGACCTATGGGAAGAGCGTTTCCTCATCAACACACACACAACCGCAGTTACCTATGCCGGTCTTCTTGCCGCGTCAGAACTCGCTACCGTAACCGGTGACGAACAAAGCGCCGTGAAATGGCGCAACGCTGCTGAAGACATTCAGCAAGCTGCTCAAAAGTATCTCTTCAACCAAGAACGCCAAGTACTTTACCGCGGTCTTATTGTTGAAAAGGGTGAAATTAAGTACGACGCCACAATCGACAGTGCGGCAATCTTCAGTTCATATATGTTCGGCCTTTTCGCAGCTGATAGTCACGAAATGAAAGCGTCTATCGACACTACCATGAAAACCTTTGGTGCTACTTTAGAACGCCCAGGCCTCCCTCGCTATGAAAACGACGAATACCGACGCGCAACACCTTCTATTAACGGTAACTGGTGGTATATTACCACTCTTTGGAAAGCTCAATACGATATTGAGCGCGGCAAAACCGATGATGCAAAGACAATTATTGATTGGATTAACAAGCACATGCTCAGCACTGGTATGATGGGCGAACAAATCGACCCACTCACCGAAGAAGCGATTGCGCCAGCACCGCTTACCTGGTCACACGCCGAATATATTGGTACTCTTATCGATTTACTTGGTCGGGAACGTTAGTATGAAGTTGGGTGGGCCACGCTTTCAGCGTATCTTCCATCGCTTTTCTCCTGAATTACGCCAACGAGGCGTACTACTCCGGAAGTTTAGCGAACTTGTTGGTCTGGTTCACTTTGGCACCGTTCACCAACATGAAGATGAATACGATGCAATTCGCGGCTTTACCGCCTCATTAACACATCGCGACACGCACTATGCCGTTGGAACATACAATGGCTATAATATTCGGCTCGTAAATCGGTTCGACGTCATTCGCATTGCCGGTAATCCTCACCACGAGCAACTCTGGACAATCCTCGAAATTGAACTTGATCGCAAGAACATTCCCCATATGTTCTTCGTCCCAACGGGACGCGAAGCCGGTGAATACGGACGCCTCTACGCGACGCAACCAAACATGCAACCCCTTAACTCGATGATCCTTGATAATAAGAGTCCTGAGTTCCACGGACGTTTTCAAATTCTTGCTAGCCCTGCACATGCACACCAGGTTGAGACACTTTTCACGTCACCCGTTATTGTGGGTATTGCCAGCCGGTTTTGGCCGCACGGTATTGAGATTGAACACGGGAAGATTCTTGTATATATAACAGAACACCGCCTTACAAAGGCGGTGTTAGAGTCGGCGCTTGCTTCTGGCCTATGGCTCGCCGAAACAATTGACGAAGCTGTAGAAGATTAGCTCTTACGTGCTTTAACTTCGTTGCGACCAAGGTTCTTCTTGGTTTCAGTGTAGGTAGCGTGCTTACGAGCGATTGGGTCGTACTTTTTAAGGCTGATTTTCTCAGTCGTGTTTTGAGTGTTCTTAGTAGTGTAGTACGTACGGTGACCAGTGAGTTCACTCACCAAACCAACCAACTTGCGCTTTGTGTTCTTCTTAGCCATAAGTTCCCTTTAAAATAATTATTTTCTTATTGCAAATGCAACAAGGACTTTCAGAGGTCAATTATAGCAGATTATGCCACTTCTTACAAGCTCCTTACCGGAAGTTGGTAAATGTCAACGGAAAATTAAAATCTTGTGATTCAAGCAGGCGCATTGTTGCTTGGAGGTCATCTTTGCTTCCGCTCGTCACGCGCACTTCTTCCCCCTGAATCATCGCTTTTACTTTTGGCATTTCATCGCGAAGGATTTTTGTAATTTGCTTTGCCTTCTCCTGAGTAAGTCCGGACACAAATGGGATTTCCTGGCTTGCTTTCAGGTTTGTCGTAACAATTGCTTTTGTTAAATCAAGCGACTTACTGGTTTGGTTACGCTGAGTTAGCTTTTTGCGAATTATATCGATAATACTTTCGATTTGCCACTCATTCGCACCAATAACCTTAAATCCGGTCTTGTCGGTAAGCCAATCAATCTCGGCTGGTGTGCCTTTAAAATCGTATCGATTCGAAATATCTTTTTGAACAAGCGCAAAAACATTGCTCATCTCTGCCTTGTCGTAATCTGAAATAATGTCGAAACTAAATGTTGCCATAGGGTTAGTATAACAAAAAGACGCCGGTGGCGTCTGTATCTGCTTGTATGGAGCCACGATCGGGGCTTGAACCCGAGACCTCATCCTTACCATGGATGCGCTCTACCAACTGAGCTATCGCGGCACAGTTACCAAGTAGGCAACTCTGAAGATTATACCGTAAAAGCTAGTATAAGTCGAGTACTACGAGGTGCTCGATATGAGGTGTATGCGGGAAATAATTATAGCCACGGTGCGACTTAATACCGTATGCTTCAGCCAAACGCGCAACGTCGCGAGCCTGCGTTACAGGATTACATGAAAGATAAATAATTCGCTGCGGTTTTGTTTCAAGAAGACGATTCACGACATCTTCATGAAGCCCAGCGCGAGGTGGATCAACAATAATACACTTATCACCCGTAATGTATTCAAGAGCGTTTTCGCTGGCTGCCAGAACAGGCTTTGCGTTCATGGCAAGCTCAGCAACGTTACGCTCCATCTCGCGCACGGCGTGTTCATTCACCTCAACAAGTGTGACGCCATCGCCGCCAATTGTCAGGCCGATTGTCCCGACGCCGCTATACATATCGACAACTTGTGTGCCTTCCGGTACCCAAGCCTTCATATCAAGCAGCGATTGTGAATACACAGGAAGGTTAATCTGGAAGAAGCCTTCCGTTGCATAATGGAAAGGCACATCAAGCAGTGTGTCAGACAGAGGCCTGGTTGGCTCTGTCAGGCGCTTCGTAATGACACTTGCAGGACTCTTGGGGTTCGAGAAAATAACTTCACCGTTGTCACCCGCTGCGAGCTTACTCATAAAGGTCTCTGCATCAAACGTCTCTTCTTTAACATAGAGTTGCCAACTCAGTGACCCGTCAGCAGCAGAGCGAATCAAGAGGGTTTTGAGGTCGCGCCCAATAACACCCATATCATTCAGAATAGCGACAATCTCGAGGCCCTTGGCATTAATTGCATCAGTGGCGAGGCTCGTGCCTTCAATCATAATTTTGCCGTGAGAACCACGACGAAAGAACGCAAGTGAAAGCTGTTGTGTATCGGTATCGAACCAAAAGCTAAACTCTACCTTATTGCGATAGCCATACTCGACGCCGTCACTATATACTTCGATTGCGTTTGGAAGCACAATATCATGCAGCTCAAATGCTTCTTCGATGAGCGCTGCTTTGTAGCGCTGCTCTGTTTCAAGCGACATAATTTGCCAGGGGCTTGTTGATAGGAAACTGCCAGGGTCGCGCGGCTCAATACGGTCAGGACTTGCTTCAAGCACCTCGACAACTACCCCTTCGGCATAGGAAGATTTCTTGCGGGTGATTTGAACACGGACCAATTCATCTGGGAGCCCGCCCCATACAAAAACCTTACGCCCATCTTCGAGCGTACCGAGCGCTTGCCCACCGCCAACAATTTTATCGAGCCGAAGCTCAACAATAGGAAAAGGTCTTTTAGCCATTCTCTCTATTATACATCTTCCGCGGGGTGAACGCGCCAATCGGAATCAACGGCTACCTGGCGGCCATTCGACGTGACCGTGACGTTCATGTAGCCTATGCCGCGCTTTCCAGCTAGTTCGGTATTTTCCCGGTAGGCAGTATAGATTCTTTCATTGATCTGACCATACCCATCATACAAGCCGACACTCAAGGGTGTTCGCGTAAACATAGCAGACCCAAAATGGTGATTATGGAAGGTTAACCCCCATTCAATCATGGCAATTCGCGATTCAAGCGCCAAACTCTGGAGCGAGCCGGCACCGGTCAAAATAAGTTCATGCGGAATCACTACTCCCTCACCTTTAATCATACGGTAGGCTTTTTCTACATTTTCCGATGTGATTCCCATGTAAAGTCGAACTGAATCACCTTCCTTTTCAGTTGCGCCTACTACATCATGCCCAACTACTGTTGTTGGTGAAGCTGGGAGTGGAAAAGCCTCAAGGTGGTTCAGTAGCCGCCCCGTCTTGAGATATTGCAAAAAATATAACTTCTTTTGCTCGCGGCTATACTGCATTTCCATCACGGGTACTTGGCGCTGGTCAAAAAATGGTAAGGTGCGGACCGTTTCATACATATCAATTGCTTCATGAATAGGCGCCCACAGTTTCGGAAGAAGTGATGGATTTGGCCCCCACTCCTTCTTGTTCCAATCCCACGCTCCAATCGCCCGCTCTAAATCGTTTCGATCCCCATAATCAACCTTCCGCTGATAATTCTTTGCGATGCCATTCCCATACTCGAAGATAGGATAGCCTTCGTCATATTCACTTGTACGCACCTTTGAAGAGGTATACTCACCCCACTTAAAATGGTAAAGATCTTCTTGTACTGGGTCGCGCATCATCACAATATTATCGCCCTGTATATAGCGCCATAAGCTCGAGTTTGAAGCATAGACACCAAACGTCGCTCCTGGATACATTTCACCATTTAAAATGTATCTTGTCGTTAATCGGTTGTGGAGGTGATTTATATACTCAGATGTTCCTGAAAGACGATGAGCGTGTAGTACGAGCTCATCACACCCCGCAAGAATTGGCTCTTCCGGTGGCGGAAAATAATCCGGATGCGTTACGTCATACCAGTTCTCTGGTGGATCGGAATAGAACAAAGATTTTTCCTGGGGAAGCGGCACCTCAAATCGTCCGTACTGTGTTCGAATGAGCCGGGGCGATGAGCGAAGCCCGCTCGGTCCGTCATATTCCCCACTTCCATCACTTCGAATCAAGATGGCGTCATCAACAGCGGCTTCGCGCAATTCCTCGAGGCTACCAATCAGAGGAACTTCGATACCATTCCGCAATGCATATCGACCAATATCATGTTTCGAGCGACCGGTTGGCATGAAGGTATCAAAAAAGTCTACCTCAGGATCAGCCAATGCGGCATCGCGTGTACGCACAAAGTCTTCGTAGGAATTTTGAAGCCCATGGGCCCAATAACCAGAAGCCCCATACAGCTGTCGCTGCTGGTGATAATACGCGTCGCCAAACCTCGGCTCTTGTGACTCTGTCATTATGCTCAGTATAGCTTTCCCAATACACCGCTCAAAGCTTAAGGATAAAAAGATGTCCGTACACCCTAGTAATGGCCTCTGCTTTATGCTAAAATAACTCGGTAACAAACGAGAGTGCGCCGCCTTAGCTCAGTTGGTTAGAGCGGCTGTTTTGTAAACAGTAGGTCCACGGTTCGAATCCGTGAGGCGGCTCCAAATTTATAATTCGGGTAGTACACATTCGCAGGGGTTGTGGAGCGGTCAAACACAGCAGACTGTAAATCTGCCGCCTTCGGCTTCGCAGGTTCGAATCCTGCCCCCTGTACCAAACAAAAGTCCTCACCTTTCGGTGAGGTTTTTTGTTGGCTCTTCTTAATATTACCTAGCTTCGGGCTTATAGCCTTCTTCATATTCTTTCGTCTGCGTCAGTGAAATAATCGCAAAAGCAAGTACAACGTAATTACTCATCGCCCCAACAATCAAGTTAATAATTGTTAAAAGCCGCGCGAGCTTTGGCTCTGGCTGACGCATAAGAATCACACCGGCAATAATCAGATAAATATGAGGGATGAGTACAAAAAGGATACTTCCGCCAAATAGTACTGCGTATCCAACAATGTCATTATCCGTATAGGCATTACCCAGCGCGAGCGCAAAGATAACCATCATAATAAGCCCACCAAGTACTCCAATACCGCCAAAAATAGCAGAGATGATTCCTTGTACCTTGAGCATTGAAGCTGCTTGGTTTGTTGCTGGTTGTTTCGCTGTTTCGGTCATATTGCTCCTCTACATCACCACGCGTCGCGGCTGTTTTACTCGGTTTTGACCTTGCGGAATAATAGTTTTTGCGACACGCTCTCGGAGTTCAAGAGCGAGCCCCTCTTCTCCAAGACGATCATAAGCATCGGCAAGAAGGGTAAGAGTTTGCGGAATAGGATCAAGCTCAACCGCCCTTTCAAGCGCCTCTACCATTCGCTTGTCGTTCCCTAGCTTCTCTTGGACCTTTGCATACGCAATATGACGCGCAGGGTGGTCGCTATCCATCGCAAGCGCTTGTTCGAATGCCAGCGCGGCCTTGTCATAGTTTTCGGTTTCAAAATAAATCAAACCAACGTTGTGAAGGCTACTCGCACTTGGCTCGAGGCTTTGGGCGATTTCGAAACATTCGATAGCTTCTTTGAATTGTTGCTGCTTGGCATACAAGATACCAAGACGGTTGTAGGCGCTGGCATTACGTTCGTCGACACGAAGAATCGTAAGAAGTGCTTTTTCAGCACGAAGATACTTCCTATCTTGGAGTGACGACTGAGCAATTGACCAAAGTTGATCAAGTTTATCAGATAACTTCGAAGAGAGATCACTTGCCACCTCACCAACCGTTTGTCGTTGGTAAAGGGCCCAGAAACCGAGAACAGCAATAGCAACAAGTCCTAGCATGTTACCCTCATTATACCACGTTGACCCGTCATACCATAACCGTAGCACTAAGCTGTAATCGGACATTTCCCTGTTCGCTCAGGCGCTTGTGTATCACTTCAAACCGCGTCATGACGCGTAGGCTTGCCGTATCACCATTTTGCGCCACCGTACGACGAAGGAGTCGCAGGGCGTCCTCAAGGAGCCGCAGGGCGTCCTCCCGGGAGTCTTTATACTTCTTTGCCAACAAAAGCTTCTCATACGCAGAACCAGTCACGAGGCTTCGCGCGTCTTTTACAATTGCGGCGCGAGCCTGAAAAGTCTCGTCATCAGAAGTAAGCCGCGCAAGTTCGGCCGGAAGCCCTTCGGCAATAAAGAGCAGTTGAGCACGCTTCGTGGGGTCAACCACGCCTAAAGTATCGAGAAGCGCAGCCGATTGCTCTGCAGTGATCGGGCGGAGGTCAACGCGCTGCGAACGAGACGTGATGGTGGGAAGAAGCCATTCAGGCTGGTGGGTTAAAAGGATAAACCGCGTACCTTCGGATGGCTCTTCTAGGAGTTTCAAAAAAGCATTCTGTGCAGCGGGCGCCATTCGCTCGGCATAATCAATAATAATGACGCGGCCGGCCGGTTCGACAGTGCGCGTCATATCATAGAGGCGACGAATACTATCAACCGTTACGGTTCCTTTTTCAATGTCGATCTTCTCGTTCTTCTCAGGAAGCACCGTAAAGACCCGCGCCGTGTCCCCCGCTAGAAAGGACTGGGCAATTGTACTAAGCCCAATGCCAACCGGACCTGTCAATAAAAGAGCATGCGGTGCATCATCCACGATAGCCTTCAAGAATCGATCGCTGTCGGGATGAATGACAGGTTTCACTACACCATTTCCTCAAAGAGCTTTGGCACTTCCGCGACAAACACTTTTCGGTCTGAAGTTGGAATAGTAATTTCGAGACTGTGCGCATGAAGGCAAAGTCGTTTTGCGCTATCTTCAACACCGTACACTCGGTCGCCCGCAATAGGTGCCTTAATGTACTGCATATGAACACGCAGCTGGTGAGTACGACCCGTTTTAGGACGAAGTTCTACAAGCGACTGGGTACCATTTGTACGAAGCACCTCATATGCCGTCAGTGCTGGCTTTCCCTTTGAGTCGACACGGAACTTGCTTGGAGCTGAAGGGTTGCGGCCAATCGGAAGGTCAATCAAAGCCTTTTCAAGCTTTGGCACACCATCAACAACGGCAGTGTACTGCTTCTTCGTCGTACGGTCAGCGAATTGCTTCTTCAGAAGCAGCGCCGTTTCGTCATTGCGCGCACCGATGATAATACCGCTCGTATCGCGGTCCAGGCGGTGTACAATTCCAGGACGATTCGTCTCAAGTGCGTTCGTTGTATAGCGACGGAAAAAGTCGGCAACGGTAAACTCATCGTTGAGCGCACCTTTACTGTGCGTTAGGATGCCTGCAGGCTTATTGACCACGATGACATTATCATCAATATAAACAATAGGCAGTTCTTGATCGGAAGTGTCTTTAGGCGCAGGTGGAGCGAGGCTAATCTCGTCATTCTCGGTAACTTCTTGTTTTGCCGATGTCGCCGGCTGCCCGTTGACCTGCACGTACCCTGCCTTGATGTACTTTTGCACCGTACTGCGAGAATAGTGCTCGTAGCGACGAACAATTTCTTGATCGAGGCGAGTTTTGATAACCTTTTTCGTAAACAGGTAGACGTCCTTACCAAGGTACGGCATACCGTAGGCCTTCATGGCGTTCTCTAGGGGGTTACGGACAAAGTTACCTTCAATATCTGGCACGTCGAGACGGATATGGTCAAGTGCAACTTGAATGTCATCCCCAGCAGAAGTATCGTACAGCGCAAAATAGGTTTGCTTTTCGTAGGTAAAAGAAACGAGCCGGCTAAGTTGACGAGCCGAGTATTCTTTTACATTAGTGATGGCCTTTCGCTTTGTCAGCTCGCCCGCAAGTTCAAATTTGCGCAGAATGGCGAGCAGCTCAGCTTGAATAGTTTTCGCCATTCAGATCCTTTCGTGTTATGTGTTAGTTCCATTATAACAAAAGAACCCCTGTAAATGGGGCTCTTTCGTATAAGTCTCGTGCAGATTAACGCTTTGAGAATTGTTCGCGCTTACGAGCAGAACGGAGACCGTACTTCTTGCGTTCCTTTTCGCGTGAGTCACGCTTGAGGAGGTCTGCCTTCTTCAATGTAGAACGAAGGTCAGAGTGTGCAGTTGTAAGAGCCTTAGCAATCGCGAGCTTGATAGCATCAACTTGACCAGCAACACCACCACCTTGTACGCGGATCGTTACGTCAAATTCTTTTTGCTTGTTTACAAGTGCGAGTGGGTCAGTAATTTCGGCAAGAAGCGTCTTGTTACCATCGAGGTATTCAGCAGCTGGCTTGTCGTTAATAGTTACTGTTCCCTTACCCTTGTAAAGACGTGCGCGAGCGGTTGCGGCTTTGCGGCGTCCGAGGCCGTAAAAGTAAGTAGCGTCAGCCATATTACTTCACCTCAACTTTCTTAGGGGTTTGCGCAGTGTGAGCGTGCTCAGCACCTGCGAAAATCTTCAAGCGTCCCATACGGTCAGCTGAAAGCTTGTTCTTAGGAAGCATGCCTTGAACAGCTTTTTCGATGATTCGTTCTGGGAACTTTTCACGAACTTCTGCAAGGGTTGCGTCCTTGATACCGCCAGGGAATCCTGAGTGGCGGTAGTAAATCTTACCAGTTTCCTTGTTACCTGTTACAACGAGTTTTTCAGCGTTGATAACAACAACGTAGTCACCACCATCAATGTGCGGGGTGTAGGTTGGCTTGTTCTTACCAATCAGCTTGTCGGCAACGATCGTTGCGATACGGCCGAGTGGAAGTTCTGAAGCGTCAACCAAGAACCACTCACGAGAAACTTCAGCAGGTTTTTGGCTAAATGTCTTAGCGTTTACCATATTACTTTTCCTCCTTCGCTGGCTTCGCGGCTGGCTTTGCAGCCGGCTTCTTAGCTACAGGCTTTGGAGTGTCGCTAATTTCGTCAACGAAAGCGATAGTTGCCATTTGAGCACCATCACCTACGCGAAGACGAGTGCGTTCAACACGTACGTGACCGCTTGTGCGACCAGTAAGCTGTGGTGCAATCACGTCAACAAGACGGAAAGCAGCAGCTTGTGTTGAGAGACCAGCGATAACCGCGCGGCGGTTTGCAAGGTCACCCTTCTTAGCCTTTGTTACGAGTTTTTCAATGTAGCGGACGAGTTCTTTGGCTTTTGGAAGCGTAGTTTCGATCTTACCGTGCTCTACGAGACTTGTTGCCAAGCCTTTCAAGAGTGCGCGGCGTTGATCGCGTTCGCGGCCAAACTTGCGTCCTTTGTATCCGTGTCGGTGCATGTTCTAGACGTCCAATTCTGCCAATTTATCTTTGACTTCATCAAGCGCCTTGCTACCGAATCCCTTGAGTTCACGAAGATCTTGCTCGCTGAGGGTGACGAGGTCACGTACAGTGCGGATTTCGTTGTTGATGAGGGCGTTCGCAGTACGAGCGCTGAGGTTTAATTCTTCAATAGGAGTGTTGAGCTCGCTACCTTCGTCAGCCAAGTCTTGGCCAAGTGCAGGGGCAGCTTCAACAGTAGTGCTACCAGCAAGTGCGGTGTATTGGTTTACCAAGATTGCAGCAGCCTCTTCAAATGCTTCACGTGGGCTGATTGAGCCGTCAGTTTCAACATTGAGTTGGAGCTTGTCGAGGTTGGTTTCTTGGCCAACACGAGTGTTGTCAACCTTGTAACGCACACGAAGAACTGGGCTGAACATAGCGTCGAGGGCGATCATGTCGCTGTGGAGGCGCTTTGCGCTTGAGTCTTCGATAGTTTGGTAGCCACGACCTGATTCGATAACGAGGTCGATAACAACAGACTTCTTAGGGTCGTCAACGGTTGCAATAACTTGCTCTGGGTTGATAACTTCTACATCTGCAGTTGTCTTGATGTCGGCAGCAGTAATAGTACCGGCACCCTTCTTCTCGATACGAACTTCTACAGGTTCGTCAGTAGCAACCTTTACACGTACGTTCTTGAGGTTAAGCATGATGTCAACAACATCTTCCTTAATACCTGCAACTGTAGTGAATTCGTGGCTTGCACCTTCAACGCGGAAGGCAACGATTGCGCCACCCTTTACGCTTGAAAGGAGTACACGACGAAGGCTGTTACCGAGTGTGTTTCCGTAGCCAGCTTGAAGTGGCTCAATAACGAACGATGCACTGTTTGCGCCGGTTTCTTCAACGTTGGCAAGTGCTGGGTTGTGAATAACTTTTGACATATCTATATATCTCCTTACCCTATCGTGAGTAGTACTCAACGATTAATTGTTCGTTAATGTCTGCTTCTGCTTCTTCACGCTTTGGAGCACCAGTAATGGTGATTGTCATCTTCTTTGCGTCACTCTTCAACCAGCTAAGGGTACCTTGGGTACTTGCCTTCACAACTTCGTCGAGTTCAGTAAAGTATCCAGACTTTTGGCTCTTAGGACGAACTTCAAGTTCATCACCAGCCTTAAGGCGGATTGATGGGATGTCAACGCGGCGACCGTTAAGGATAAAGTGACCGTGACCAACGAGCTGACGAGCAGCGCGGCGGCTGGTTGCAAATCCTGCGCGGTAAACGGCGTTGTCGATACGCTGTTCGAGCATACGAAGAAGGTTTTCACCGGTCAGACCAGGCTGACGAGTTGCTTCATTCATAAGCTTAGCGAATTGCTTTTCCAAAAGACCGTACGTACGACGAACCTTTTGCTTTTCACGAAGTTGAGTCAAGTAGAGACTTGGCTTACCTTGACGTCCGTGGGCGTGAACGCCTGGGATGCCGCTCTTGCGAGCCATGATCTTGTGAGCCTTAGGGTGAAGGGCATAACCTTCGCGGCGGCTCTGTTTAACGATAGGTGAAACATCACGTGCCATAAATTATCCCCTTCGCACCTTTCGTGGACGAACGCCACCGTGAGGTACGCCAGTCACTTCTTTGATGCTTTCGATGTTGATGTCAAAGTTGTTCAGCGCACGAATGGCTGAGTCACGGCCTTGACCAACACCCTTTACAAATACGTCAACTGACTTAAGGCCATAGCCCTTTGCAGTTTCTGCTGCTTTTTCTGCAGCGATTTGGGCTGCGTATGCAGTACCCTTTTTGCTTCCACGGAAGCCTACAGCACCAGCGCTACTCTGTGAAAGGACGTTGCCCTTCTTGTCAGAGAAGCTAATGATAGTGTTGTTAAATGTAGCTTGCACGTGAAGTTGACCAGCTGGAACTGATCGCTTTTGCTTCTTCTTTGAAGCGCGTGCTGATGTAGAATCTGCCATCTAATCAATTCCTTTCTAGGTCTTACTTGCAGCTTTAGGTTGAGTTCCACCAACGGCAATCGCGCGACCCTTACGAGTTCGTGCGTTCGTACGTGTACGCTGTCCGTTTACCGGAAGGCCTGACTTGTGTCGAAGACCGCGATACGCGTTGATATCTTTCAAACGCTTAATATTGTTTGTTACGAGACGCTGGAGGTCGCCTTCTACGGTGTAATCGGTGTCGATTACTTCACGTAGTCGTTGTTCTTCAGCCTCGGTGAGATCTTTCACCCGAGTGGTCGGCTCTACTTTAGCCGCCGCAAGGATGTCTCGTGCAAACTTCGGACCGATGCCGTAAATATACGTCAAAGCGATCTGAACTTGCTTTTCTGCGGGAATAACTACCCCAGCAATTCGAGCCATGCTTAACCCTGCCTTTGCTTATTCTTAGGTTTCTTCTTGTTGATTACCCGAAGGCGACCTTTACGGCGCACCAACTGGTCATCTGGACTAATTTTCTTAACGCTCGCACGAACTTTCATGAGTGTAAGATATCCTCCAGTTAAATTTGATCCTTGTGGCGGTACGTGATTCGTCCCTTCGTGAGATCGTAAGGGGTCATCTCGACGTCCACCATATCACCAGGCACAAGACGGATATAGTTTTTACGCATTTTTCCGCTGATGTGCGCGATGATGCTCAGGCCATTCTCGAGTTCAACCTTAAATTGAGTATTAGGCAGTGCTTCCACTACCTTGCCTCGCATTTTGATTACCTCTTTAGTACTAGCCATAAGTTACAGTAGTAGATTATACACCAAAAAGTGTTTTCAGTAAAGCGTTTTCAAGAATATACCACCGAGATACTCGGCTACGGTGGTAGGTGTTAGACTTATTGTATCAAAACTGGTGTAGCAGTCAATCCTATCCTTCAAGCGTCAACTCGTTAACGGTTCAAGGATAGGGACAGAGGACGGAACCACCTGCCCCTACCCACCCTCCCGGGGGTAGTCGGGTCAGATCGGGGTGATCGTCGTCGAGAGGTAGACGGCCTGGAACTCAGGCTCATCCTTGGGTCGATCCACCTTCCTGAAAAGGAACGAAGTCCCCTCCTTCAGGCGGTAGCGCGGAATTGCCTTGCGTGGCACCGCGTCGACCACGATGATGTAGTCCGGGTCGTTGTGCTTGGCGTTGATCGCCGCCTCGAGTGCTTCGAACACCCAGGTGTTCGACGAATCGTCAGCGAGCGTCAGCTCCTTGCGGGTCAGGAAGTTGAAGTACTGGATTGCCCAGCGACGACGCGTCGGCTGCCCGTTGGAACGCCAGAAGGTCTGCTCCAGGTGCTTCTGCTTGACCAGCCAGTTGACGAACGACGGGTTCGTCTTGGTGCGGCGCTTGAACTCACCATAGCGACGCCAGAGCGCATTGACGGTCGTCTTGACCGCATCGGCTCGCATCGTTTCGACTTCTTCGTGGTACAGCGAGTTCAGCTTCTGGATTCGCACCAGTCGCTTGGCGATCGCACGAGCAGTCAGTACTGCCATTCCATCACATCCTCTGTCA
The DNA here is from genome assembly GCA_946480535.1 of uncultured Candidatus Saccharibacteria bacterium. The sequence goes on from CAMLKA010000005.1 coordinate 31,748, forward strand.
AAATTCGCCCTACCCTCCGGTAGAACTGGTGGATAGGTTGATAAACAAATTATACCACCGAAGTGGTATAATTGCGAATTTATGAGATAGCTAGCTCTTAGTGGTCGTAGTACGTCAGGGTAATAACGCCCGTGGGCTACTCCCTAGCGGTCGTAGTCGTCGTACGTCACCATGAGCGCACGCGAGTTGATCTGGCGAAGCGTTTCAAGCCCTACTGATACAACAATGAGCAGACCCGTACCACCAATCGCAAGGTTGGTGTTGGTGATACCAGTAAATTGGTACAGCAGGTATTCAGCAATGAACGGCGTGATTGCAATAAGACCAAGTACGATTGAACCGAAGAGGATAAGACGGTTAACAGTCTTTGAAAGGTACTTTTCGGTTTGCTTGCCAGGTCGGACACCTTCGATGAATCCACCCTGCTTCTGAAGGTTCTCGGCAATTTCACTCGCGTTGAAGACAATACCTGTATAGAAGTAGGTGAAGAAGATGACGAGCACGAAGTACGTAATTGGGTAGATGAAGGCTTGCCAGTCAGCACCCGTAAACGCACCTGGGTTTGGTGCTTGGAACCAAAGGATAAGGTTGTTTGCGAGCTCTGCGTATGCAGGGTTATTTGTTGCCTTAAGGATTTGGCCAATGAACGCTGGGAGTGACAGGAAGGCTACGGCGAAGATCACAGGAATCACACCGGCAGCAATAAGCTTAATTGGAAGGATGCTCTTTACGCCACCGTAGCTACTATTACCCTGAACGCGCTTCGCATAGTTGATGGTAATAACACGCTGGGCCTCGTTGATTTTTACCAGGAAGTACAGCAGGAAGAGTGATGCCGCCAGGATGGCTAGAATCACCCAGAATAGCGTTGGATTTACCGGAATCGCAAACCAGTTAAACACTTGCAGTGAACCGTTTTCGGTGCTGAAAAGTGACGTTGCAAAGGTTGAAAGAATTGATGGGAGCTGGCTAATAATACCGGCGAAGATAAGGAGGCTAATACCGTTTCCGATACCCTGTTCGGTAATAAGCTCACCAAGCCACATAAGTAGGAGTGAACCAGCGGTCATGGCAGTCACCGCGACAACCCATTCAATCGCTGTCGGGTCTGCCAGTACTGTTGTATTACCGGCCAAGACTGTTTGCCGCAGAATGAAGATGAACGCAATTGATTGAACGATTGCGAGTGGCACCGTAATCATACGCGTCCACTGGTTAATCTTGCGGCGACCAGACTCACCATCCTTGTGAAGCTCTTCAAGGCGTGGAATTGCCTTTGTTAGAAGCTGTGTAATAACAGAGGCAGTAATGAATGGTGTCAAACCAACCAGTACAATTGAGAAGCTTGCGAGTGCACCACCAGAAAGAAGATTCAAGAATCCACCGAAGTCGGTTCCACTTACAACACTGTTAATAACTTCGCGCAGCTGCGTTGGCTCGGCCAGTGGCACTGGCACGTGTGCGAGCAGACGATACACGATAATGATACCTAATACAACTAAAAGCCGCTTCTGCATGTCGCGGTTTTTGAGCGAACGAAAGATTGTTTTCCAATTCATCAGACTTTTCTGTATACCCCGAATTAATACGATTTGTTTTGATTATACTATAGATGACGTTACTTATCTAGCTATATCAAGAATATTGTAATGTTGTGGTAAATATTTTATAATTAGCGTTCTTAAGCTACTATGTCCGAATCATTTGATACTGAGTCATCGCTCGTGCAACCACCCAACGAACGACTTTTCACCCATAAAGAACGCCGTTTTCTTCTCCGTGCAACGTCAATCGCCTCCATGGTATCTATCACACTCAGCCTCGCCTGTGCCGAGAAAACACTTGCGGAGCGTGAGGATGAACATCAGCAGGCTCGTATGAGTGAGATCCTCGCCGCGACCGCCCCTCCTTACTCGGAACTAAACGAGGAAACTACAGAACTTGCCAACGAAATTCTCGACACCGACAACGTAAATCTTAACTGTGACTCTGACGCCTTCGAGGAAAGCCCTGACGCTCTCGCCTACGTACGCGCTTATACCATCGATGATGCATTATATGTTCCCCCGACCATCACTATGCGCGGCTATATCTGTACCGATCTCGTCACCTTTCCACGTATGCAATCGCCACTCGAAAAAGGCGAATCCGAACCCGGATCAACCTATGAAATCCGCGCGAAACTATTCGCCAAAGCAACCGCTATCCTCCTTCATGAAGACGAGCATATTAATCTAGAGATGCACGAGGGAGCCGCTACTTGTTATGCGGTTCAAAAGTTGCCTGGAAAAATCGAACCTTACTTTGATAGCTACGACGACGCACTCTATTATTCACTCAAAGCCGCGGAAGAGCTCAGTGCCGAACTCCTTCCCGAATATACCGACGAAGAATGCTTTGAAGGTGGCAACTTCGACCTCGGCATAAGCCCGGTCTACACCACTGACGGCCTTGTGCCAGAAGCAACCAACTAAAAACACCTCCGAGATGGAGGTGTTTTTGTCATAAGACGCGAAACTACTTGTCGTTTGCTTCGGCAGTCTTAGTGCTTTGCTTTAGTGGAACTGCAGTCTTTTCGAATGAGCCACCAGCCTTAGCAATTGCTTCTTGTGCAGACTTGCTTGCGCCAGCTACCTTAACGGTCAAAGCGGCAGTAAGTTCACCACGAGTGATAATCTTTACTGTGTGGAACGGAGTTCCAACATAGCCTTGCTCGAAGAGAGCGGCGTTATCAACAGTCTTACCTTCGAACGCGTTCAGTGTGTCGAGGTATACAACCTGCGCAGGTGTACGAAGACTCTTGAAACCGCGAGCCTTAGGCACTGCACGTACGAGTGTACGCTGACCACCCTGGAATGTAGCACCGAGCTTCTTACCAGTACGTGAGCCTTGTCCCTTTGTACCACGACCAGCAGTTTTACCACCACCAGCTGAGATACCGCGACCTACACGCTTCTTGTCTTTGTTAGCGCCAGCGAGGAGTTCGTTGTACTTAGTCATTACTTGTCCTCCTTGTCAGCAGCTTTCTTAGCCGCAGGCTTCTTTGCAGACTTGTCTGCGTTGAGCCACTCTTCCTTAGGAACGAGACCACGAAGTGCTTCGATGGTTGCGTACGCAATGTTTACCTTGTTAGTAGAGTTAAGTGACTTTGAAAGCATGTTTCGAATACCGGTAACACCGATGATCGAACGAACCACACCACCGGCGATAATACCGGTACCAGGAGCTGCAGGCTTAAGAAGCACGCGAGCACCAGAGTACTTCACTTCGTTTTCGTGAGGAATAGTTTCGTTCACGATTGGGATAACAATGAGGCTCTTCTTTGCAATGTCGGTTGCCTTTTGGACAGCCATTTGTACGTCAGTACCCTTTGCAACACCAACACCAACCTTAGTCTTGCGGTCACCCACAACAACGAGTGCCTTAAAGCGGAAACGACGTCCACCCTTTACCACACGTGAGACACGGTCAATGTTAATAACGAGTTCTTCAAATTGCTTTGGCTCTTGTGGAGCTTGGTCGCGACGTGGGCCGCGGTTGTTTCCGCCACGTTGTCCACCACGTTGACCGCCGCGAGGGGCGTTGCCTTGTGGTGCTGCAGCAGGAGTAGTTGCTTGTTGTGTTTCAGCCATATTAGAACTCCAATCCTTCCTTACGCGCAGCGTCAGCGAGGGCAGCAAGACGACCTGCGTACTTACGACCGTTACGGTCGAATACGATGCTGGCAATCTTTGCCTTCTTTGCCTTCTTTGCGATGTCAGCACCAATAACAGCAGCTTGCTCAGTCATGGTACCAGTTTGCTTTGAACCAACGGTTGTTGCAGCAGCAATAGTGTGCTGCTTTACGTCGTCAATAAGCTGTGCACTAATGTGCTTGTTTGAAATAGTAACCGTAAGGCGTGGGCGTTCAGCGGTACCAGATACCTTAGCACGAACGCGGGCAGCACGGAGGCTACGATTAACAAGCTTCTTGTCGAGGTTAGCCATAATTACTTACCAGCCTTTCCAGCCTTGCGAAGAATAACTTCGTCGGCGTACTTAATACCCTTGCCCTTGTAAGGTTCAGGCTTCTTAAGTGAACGAATTTCAGCTGCAGTTTGGCCAACAAGTTGCTTGTCGATACCCTTTACAGTGATTTCCATCTTGTTTACTTCGAGTTGCACACCTTCGCGTGCTTCGTACTTCACTGGGTGTGAGAACCCAAGTGCCATCTCGATTGCTTGGCCGCCGCCGCTTACGCGGAAACCGACACCGTTTACTTCAAGCTTCTTTTCGAAACCTTCAGTCACGCCTACTACAGCGTTGTTAAGGAGTGCGCGCTGCAAACCGTGTTGTGCGCGAGCGATACGCTCGTCGTCCTTACGAGTTACAACGGCGTTGCCGTCCTCAACCTTAACAGTCACGTCAGAGAGATGAGGTACTACAAGTTGACCCTTAGGGCCAGCAACAGTAACAGCATCATCAGCGACCGTGATTGTCACGCCTGAGGGAATTTGAATTGGTAGTTTTCCGATTCGACTCATGATCTATTCCTTTACACACGAGCGAAACATTGTTTGTTTCTGTGCTTCCGTTTACCAAGCTGCTGGTTTTTAGGCCGTCGCTGATAATTGGGGCGCAAAATCTCCCGGATTTCACTCGCAAATTATTATCTCAATAATCTTAGCACACTAGAGGTAAAAATACAATAGACGTTATGATTAGTTCTCTTGAATACTATTGAGATTTATGCTAATATTCATAGTAGACATAGCCTGTTGCCATGTCTGCGGATCTCCGGCGAGTAGTTTTCAAGCTACACTGCGGGAGATTTTTTTTATGTCTCGATTTTCCTGGGGAAAACAGACATGAAATCTTTTCGACCAGAGCGCTTATCAACCTTTACCTGTACGCAAAAGTCATTTCCGTCACTTGTCGTACCGTAAAAACGATGTAAGATTACATTGCTATTATTGCTATCGAAAATTGTTTCCGGAGCCTCGGTAGAATTTCGAAGCAAATCAATTGCAGCTTTATAGAACTTCAAACGCTTTCTTCGCTCCTTTTGATGCTTTTGCATCAAATGGTCCCAAAAAACAGTAACAAAAATCTTATCACCTCGAAAGTACTTTGAGCGAACATACGGCTGACGTTTCGTAATCTTGCGAATCGTGTTAAATTCCCTGCGCGCACCCGTAACCACCTCTTCATAGGATGAACCGGGGAGTAAACCGTACTTCGAAAGATACTTTTGGGGCATACTAACCTTCACTATCCTCGGCATACAGTGCGTCCGCCACTCCATCGGCAGCCTCCAGTAAATCACGCACAAGCTTGCGAGTTTCTGCCTCATGCCTTTTAGTGGTCTTCAATAAAACCGTCAGCTGCCAACCGTTACCGGTCAAATTAATGCCTTGCTCAGTTAGGTTCGCCGTGTTACTTAGACCCTTTGCGCCAATTACAGTACTGTCAATTACATCGCCTCGCGCACCAGATCCTCCGCTTACTAGCAATGCAGGTTCAATCTCCTGACTAATCACAGGCTCATCTACTGCACCTTCGTCTTTAGCTTCGATATCAATAACAGAGCCTTCCTCAGTTAGCAGGCCGCCGACTCGAAAACTCTGCTTAATAATCCTAAGAGCGGTCTCTGCGGCTGGACCTTGCACCCCATAGGTAATAGTAAGAATATTTTTAAGCTGACCAGGCAAGGCTTGCCCTTTATACTCGTTGTACACTTTCCGGAGAAGTGACGGTTGAAGTGCCGCCTGTGTAACAGCACCCTGCGCCTGTCCTTCTTCGATTGGCATTAAATATTGCTTCGCAAGATCTGAGATAGAATATAGGTCCTTATTCCGATTGAGCAATCCGTACTGCGTCAAGGCCGCAACTGCACGTGCCGAGCTACCACTTAGAGACGCATACCCCATCCCCTTTGCAGTAGCCTCCCGACCGTACTCGCCATTGATACCATGTGAGTCTTTTAACGTTTGTAGCTTCTTCAGTGCCTCATCCAATGCAATTGATGGATACGATGTACTTCGACTAATTACCTTTTTATCACCCATAGCTTCCCCCTCTGAGTAAATTAACTAATAAACTTATTGTACGGTAGACATAGTTATAAGTAAAGTATAAAGTTTATTTTTGTCTAAGCATAAGCCTTTTCAAGGTGTTAATTATGTAAGTCTTTATAGAGTTTAACCTATAGTACGTAACTATATTATTTCTATGTAGGTCGATTTAAGGCAGTTAAACAAAAGAACCTCCATCAAAAGGAGGTTCTTTTAGTAAGCGGCGTGACTTCTTTTAGTAAACGCTAAGAAGCAATTCACCACCAAGGCGCTGCTTCACAGCTTCTTGGCCAGTAACAACAC
>CAMLKA010000006.1 GCA_946480535.1 uncultured Candidatus Saccharibacteria bacterium
GCTCGCCCAGTCCCAAACCGAATTGCTCATTTTGCTGTAATCGTCCAGCTCGTTGTTCTTCTAAACTCTGCCCAAATTGTTCTTCTTGTAATTTTCTCATCATCGCATTCTGCTCAGCACTGAAGCCACGGTTTTTCTCAGCTTCTCCAGCTGCGAACTGTTGCTGCTGGAGGATTTCGCGACGTCGTCCCATCTCAGCTTGTTGAGCAGCATCAATGCTCTCATTCGCGTTTTGCGCGTTTACTGCTTCCTCTTGTTCTGCTTGCTGCTCGATCTTAAGACGAGCTCCACTATCTAAATTCCCCAACTGAGCAAAGCGCCGCTGCAGAGCGTCACGCTTCGACTGAAGGTTTGTAGCTGATTGTTGCTGCACGCGTTTTCGTGCAACATCAAACTGACTGGTATCTTTTAGGTAATCATCTTGAGGAGCGGCCATTAGGTGTACCCTCTCAGGTTGTAAGTAAAGCTCATGCGGTGGACTTTAAAACGCTGTCCCGACGTATTAAGATTTGAAAACTTAAACTGAATGCGTTTACCAAAGGTTTGCCCAAGGGGGATCTCGAATTCTCGTTGATTAGATCCTCCACCCCAGGTACCCGAACCCCAGGTAAAACTTCCCCACAGCGTAGATCCAGGGTCTAAACTAATGTTTTGTGACTGACCAACCCCGCTGTCAGAGTCAACCCTCCAACGTATTTCCATACTGTAGGCACCAGCTAGATCAACAAGAATCTTAAGCTTACGGAAATCTTTTGGCAGATTCTCGTGTCCTGGCAACCCGGAAAATTCTTTGGTCCAAAAGTAACTATCGATGGCACTCCCCGAGTCGGTGTAACTCGTGGTTTCTGCTTGGTAGACAAAGCCGGTAGGAGTTGAACTACCATAAAAGATTTTACCATCGTAGACGGTGAATTGAGAGGCATCCAGACCGGTTAAGGGTACCCAGGTAAAGCGCTGAGACTTAGCAAGATTGGTGATCGAGAAATCAAAGAGGTATACACATTTATTCGTGGTGTTACCACTTGCCTTGGTCATCGAGATGTAGGCTTTGTTATTGTAAACCATTGCCGAGGTATTCCCGGCATAGGTAGCCTGCACATCAAGCATGTCGGGTTCAATTTTATCAGTGAGCAGATCACTACCCGCTATAGCAGTTGAAAGGTTTGCGGTTGACTGCTCGACACTGTCGCCCTTAATGGCAGCAACACCGACAAACTTGGTGTTTTGAAATGCCGGAAAGCCGATTTTATTGTCATAGCGCCATGAACCAAACGGGCTTTTACTGCCAAAGTTCGAGCGAATCTGCAACTGCCCCCAATCGCTGGGATCTGAGCTGTTCATTACGTTGAGCCACTGTGAGTTCTCGCAAAAGATCACAATAGCCGAATCATAGACCGCAAAACCCTTGACGAGGTCACTCGCGGCGTCTCCCACCTTGATAAAATTGGTTGCTTTAAAGGTAAAGGGCTCACCGAGCTCCGAATACCACACGTAATTTCGATTAGTAGCATCATTAACGAATAATCGGTTCTGGGCATAGACACAGGCGTCAAACTTTGGCGGCACCCCTTGGTCGGTCGGCGCGTTGGTGGTTCCCGCAGACGTGTTATCGGTAAAAGTTGTCGTGGTGTTATCAGAAATCGTCCCGACAAGCTTAAAGGTGGTCCCACTCGACGAGTCATTCCGGTAAATGCGACGAGAACTCACCCCCCAGCTTTGTGGCGCAAGGGGCAGCGACGTCAAAGAGACAACTGAAGAGGCAGCAATTGAAAGGGTAATTGCCGAGCTAACATCACCCTCAACGAGATAACTGTTGAGGTAGGTAATTCGGTATTGAGTGGTGCCAATGGGCACATTACCGGCACCATTTGTGAGGGCCGAGGTGGTATTAGTAGGAGGATACACACCGTGGCGCGTAAAATCCGTTCCGTTGTATTTGTACGGGATAACATTACCGTTGCCGACAAAAAGGTTATTGCGATACAGGCAGCCTGCCACCCGCACCCCTGCGGTAAACACCGACTGAGCCGAGGGAATCGTTGAAAAGCTTGTCCCCGCTAAAGCCCACCCCGTTCCCCCGAAGAAGGCAATCATTGTCTCAGCGTTAGTATCATCACGACGAGTGTATAGGCCGTCGCAAACGAAAGAGCCGACAGCTGCAGTGTTAAGTTGTGCGGTACCACCGCGGGTAGCCACAGCGCCATTAGAAAACACGACATTGGCACAATCGGGGCTCTCATTATCTGCAATAATCGCTTTTTCATATTTCGTATTCAGCCCCCCGTCGAGCGTTAGAGCACCCGCCTTGGGAAACTGCACCTCACTAGCTGCACCCATTAGATGTTCCCCAAGTCGTTCTGGAAGGTAACGTCCACATTTTTGACCACTTGATATGCATCTTGGACAAGTTTACGGCGCTCAAAGCGTTTGAGGCGTTCAACATCGGCCGCCCACAGATTCCGGTAGTACTGAGCCCCTTGGTAGTTCTTATTTTTGGCGCTCATCTCAGCCAGGATGTAATTAACCATGGCCATTTGGAATTCGCTGGGGATTTCAAGAACTGAGGAATCGGTTACCGCAGCTGGCTCTAACTTGCCGTAAACCTTAATGGTCAAAGCCGACGAGGGAATAGGTCGTAGGTAGAGGGTATTGTTAAACACCACATAGCTCGTCGGACGTCCGGTATCGGTTGAGTTTGCCCGCAGCTGAGTAAGGACGTCGTCTTCGCGAAAGGTAATGGGCATGAGCTTTCTGCCGTCATAAGTTACCCGCTCAACGGCAATCACGTATTCCGGCAGGTCGTAGGACTGCTGACTGGCAACTGATGAGGTGGTGTAAGAGGATTCAATGGGAAAGCTATCGGTAGCGAGCTCACATGCTGCTTGATAAATCAGCAGATAGATCTCGTCGTTACTCCAGAAAGTATCTCCCACCGCGTTGTAGCGCTGGCGGGCTGCGGTGTTGAGCGCTAAGGGCGTCATCACTTAACTCCATACGGTTGGTCCGTCCGAATCCTCAGTCCAGCTAGCCGGGAGTGCTAGGCCGTCCCAATTTGCTTCATCCCAATCGAATTGATCCCACAGGGTCAGCGGATTGTCGTTTATGTACTCGCTCGCCCCGGTGGTTACCTCTGTCCAGCTCGTAGGCATTACGCTACCGGCTCCTGCTCGCCCCGTAGACCAAGGCGTTCTTCGATCAACTCAATGCGTGACTTGTATTCCTTGTTCTCACGCTTTAAGAGCTGATTCTCTTTTTTAAGCATCTCTAAAGTATCGGTTGCTTTTACCCGCTCACCCTCGACAGCAGCGTCTTTATCGGCAAGCAAATGCGTATAGTTTTTAAGCATCTTATTGAGCTCTTCGAGCGAGCCAGCTTTGCCGCCCGAGGCATGACAGACCAGCTCATTGCCAGCTGCCTGCTCAATGATTCGTGCTTTGTCCTCAGGATGGATTCTGAGCTTCTTGAAGTACAAGGGGTCAGGACGCCCTTGACCATCCTTCACCGGCGCTCTGTAGGTCTGTAAAAACGCGTCAGCCTCGTCATAGTCCATCAAGAGCTCACCTCCAGCGGGGATCTCAATGTCATAATCACGAAACTTTTCACGGTAAGGGTGAATGTTCAAATTTTGCACTCTAACTTGCATGCTACTTCCTTAATCCATTGCTTTAACGACATAGCTCACACCGCCTGAGACCACGGCTGAGGTAATAAATTGGAGATAACGAAGAGGGGGAGCCTGGAAGATAGCCCAGTTTTGCCCCGAGATAGCAGAACCGATTTGCACCGGCTGATAAGCAACCGTAGCAGTTGACGGTACCAGCTGATAAATTTGCCCAAAGGTCCCGGTAGAACTCTCCGACCCGTAGACACTCACCAAGGCACCAGTACTCATCGTCGTGTACTTAACCGCAATACGGGTGTAGCTTTTGCCGCCCATATCGATGTAGCTGCTCGTTGATGTCCCGGAGGCCGCCTGGCACGTCCACTCTTGTATTGGTCCGTAACTCATCACTGCCTCCTAGACGCCGTAGACGACCACGTGGAAGTTATCCCCTGAGGTGCAGCCTGATACCGAGAACACCCCATATGACTGCACGCCGGAGGCATTAGAGTTAATCGCCATATGGACGTTTGAACTGTTCATTGACTTTGGCGCGTAGCTAAAGCCCATCACATTTTTAAGGCCAGTTTCGATTACCTGGGTAGCCGCATCAGCGGTTACTTCCATCAGCACTGCACGCATATCGCCAAACACGGTTTGTTTCTTGGTGACAGTAAACGCCATGACGCTACTCCTAGAAAAGTATTTTAGTGGTATCCGTTTCCGGATTTTCTGCTTGATCTTTCATATGATCACTGATCGAGTACTGGGTTAGGCAGTCCTCGAGGTCCATCTGAATGATATGACGAAGGTTGCCCTCATTATACGCTCCAAGGGTTCCACCCTCAGTACAATTTATGTAAACACCCGGAACTTTTTGAGCTACCCAGCAAAACCATTGCTTAAAGTTGTCGTAGCTGCGCCAGGTTTTTACCGGTATCCCGTAGACGTCACGAACTTTCATCACCTGACCGAGTTGATCGTCATAGGGTGAGTCCCAGGCGTGGAATTTTTCTTCGTAGGAAAACGAAAAATCGGCACCAATAAAGATAGACGTCGCACAGCCTAAAAACGCTCGCGCAATGTAGAGACAGGCGCCGAGAACATTACCCCCGCAGGAGACAAGGGTTCTAAACTTTTCAATTTTGGCAAGTTCACCCTCAATTCCCGGATCAGGAATCGGGCAGTTGAAGAAATAAATCTCCCCTTGCCACTTTGCTAAGAGGTTCGGATGAGACCCGGCAAACGCTAGCAGGGTCTTACCCTTAGTTTTTGCCCAATAATCGGTTTCAGCACTACCACCTTCAGATACTTCCTTGATGGTGATCTCACCGGCATCAAGGGTTACGTAGTAATCAACGTCAACACCAAGGTCCTCAAGAAAATGAAAATTATGCAGGCACGAAATAATGGGTATGCCGTTTTTTTTGAGCAGGTGATGTGCGTTCTTCTTAAGCGAAGGCCCTGAACCCACCAAGATGGCTGGCTGGTGGAGATGTTTTCGATACAGCTTGCCAATAGAACGGTCTTTAAACGGTCCGAAGACGGCATGATTGGCCCTGTACTGAGAAATCCAGATATCTCTCCACGCGTTGATCGTACTCGTGTCGTTTTCAACCGCTCGGGCGTAATGCTCGTGAGGAGAAGACGACGGAGAATCAATGTACGGTTGGTATTCAAGCCACACGGTCCCTTGCTTACGTCCTGCCATTAACCACAACTCCAAAATAGGATAAAAAAAGAGCCCCGATGAAGACAAAGCAGCTCAAACCTCACCGGAGCAAACACTTAAGCGAAAATGCCACGAAGATAGATCGAACCGCTACCACCAGACGCTACTGCTTGGATGGAGAATCCACACTGGAGGTCAATGTTTCCGGTTGCAACTGAGTTGACGCCAAAGAGGCCGTCAGTACCAAGTTTCATCGGATCGTTGACTGCCATAGAGTTGTTTGCCGATAACTTGATCTTGCAAAAACCCTTAGTTTGAATCCAACCGTAGTAGGCAGTTGGGATCGTCGTGTTGGCAACACCTACGCAGTGGTTTACTTGAGTCACCGAGCTTACGGTTACTGAGTAACCAGAAAGAAGCGACACGGTGCAACCGTAGCCAGAGGTGATTGAAGCGCCACCATCATTGTAGACGTAGATGTACTCTTTACCGTCTTCTACGCGACGGGTTCCAAGTTCAACTGAAGGAGAAGCGGTAACAGCTGATACCGGCTCCATGAAAATTCGTTGATATCCGTAAACTGACATAACTCACCTCCCTTATGCAGCAAGTGCGGTGAACTTACCGCACATACGAGGGTTAGAGATACCGAGGTTGCCCATCCAGAAGATCTTGCTTACTTTTAAATCTTGGTTGGTAGGCTTAATCCATCCGTCATCCATCGAGAAATTACGTTTTGGATGGTAGTAAAGGTGCAAGAATTTCTCATTCAACATAAACACGTGGTTTGCAGGAACTTTCGAGCCTACAACAAACGGAGTTCCATTGAACATAAGGTTCTGGAAACCGCTCTTTGCCGATTCAGAATCCACGAAGCGTTGCTGTGGTTGTAATAAGCTCCACAGACGGTTGTAGTTTGCGCGTGTCGCAACGATTAAGCTCGGATGCTCACCGTTGATGCACAGTGCATTGTACATCGTTTGAAGCGCAGCTAGACCCAAAGTAGTAGTAGAGCTGTCTTCTTGGCTTTGGAACCAAGAGTATGCTGACTGGTCGATCCCACCCACGGTGTTAGCTGAGTCTACGAGTAATCGTAGGCCACCGATATCAGTAGCAGTGGAGCCAGTTGAATAAAGACCGTCACCGATTTTATCTTTCAAGGTCATTTCAGCTGCCATAACCTTTTGCTTCACGAAATCCAAAACCTGGGAATCTCCCATGTTTTTGTGCTCGTCAGCGCCAGTAATGGTCATGTTGGCGTAGTAAAATTTCCACTGGAACTCGGCAGAAGTGAACTGCTCGTTATCAGTGGTGTCAAGGGTTGCAGTTGGTGCATAGCTACCAGCTGCAGTGGTTTGTGCGTACATTAACGGTTGAAAAATCGAGGTACCACCGTCAACTGATTGGTACCACCCTTTTTCTTTTGCACGTTTTAACAAGATATCGCTGTCAAAAATTGCATCGACCAGCTTAGGCATGTACTTACGTTTTGTAACCGCAACGATTTGATCGTATGAAAGAGCCATTTTCAGGCCTCCTATTTGTTAAATCCCATTTCTCGTAAGATCGCGTCAGCACTAAGCGACGGATCGTGCCAACTGCGAGGCTTGCCTGCTGGAAACGGGGTCACGCTCTTGGAGGCTGGTGACGAATCATCCAGTAGCCCCAATTTTTTGCGCTTCTCTGCTTCCTTCATCATTGCCTCACGGCCGCGCGCTTCTGCCTGCTGCTCTAAGTGGTCGGAGTAGTAATCTAGAAAAGCGCCTCTAAACGTCGGGAACCCGTGTTCCATCGCATGGTTTAGTACACGCTGCTCTAGGCTTAGCCCCGATTCATCTTTAGCCGCAAAGTCTAGCCCCGAGTATTTTTCTTGGAGGGACTTTATCGACTGGGCAAGCTGGGCGTCTTCGCTGGCTTGTTGCTTTTCAAGCTCTTCAGTCTGCGCTTTGTGCAGGTATTGCTTTAAGGCCGGGATGTCTTGCATCAACGGCCCGAGCTTTTGGTCGAGATATGCTTGTACGCTGGGATCTACCTGGGGTTGTTGAGGAGCGCCGCGTTGTTGAAACTGCTGGTCAACGTGTGCCCACCACTCAGGGTTAGAGCGTGCGTACTCGTCTATTTCCTTGTACGGGCTCCAGCTTTGTTCCCACTCTTTGCGTTGGCGTTCAAACGCTTCACGCTCTTGCTTCACCTGACTGATGTGGGTGTCGTAGTCGTAACCCTTCGAGAGCCACTGTTGAAATCTCGGATCGTCAGGCTTTACTTTGATTTGCTGCCCACGGTGAGAAAACTCAAACTCTGATACCGGGGCAGGTGCGGCAGCTGGAGAAGCCTGCTGCGGTGAGGAGTCCTGCGGGGATGGTTGCCCATAGGCGTTTGCGATGATCGCCTCAACGTCGTGCTCTTCCCCACCCGAACTTTCGTTAAACTCAAGCATTCATCACCCTATTACATGTAAGCTTGTTGTGCTGATTTCTGACCACGAGAATTCGGGTCTACCATCTCAGGCGCTGCTTTGCTTGATGCAGAGCCCCCTGCTATTCCTTCAATAACGGCTCGAAACTGCGCACCCACCTGGGCAAGTGCTTCACCGGCTTCAGGTTGTTGCTGCCCTAGTACTTGAGCAAGCTGGCCAATCGCTTGATCGACCATCATCACCATCTTGCCAATCGGATCGCCGCCACCTTGTTCTTGCTGTTGCTCGTCCATGAGGAATCCCTACGCAAAAAGCGACGCATAGCGCCGCAATGGTCAAATTGTGTGGAGGTAAGTCAGGTAAAGTAAGTCAAGTAGAGGGAGAAAATTACGCAGCTGGGGGTTGAGGAGCACCGGCTGCTTGCTGTTGCGCCTGCATTTGTGCTTTCTCGATCATCCGTTGTTGGATGGCTTCCCAGTTTGGATATTCAAGGGATTTTAGCACTTCTTCACCGTCGATGATACCACGATCATAGAGAGAATAGGTACGCTGCTCGTGTTCAGATTTGCTAAACGGTAACGAACTCCCGGTAGTAACCCGCACATCTAGTTTACCACGAAGTTGATATTCATCGGTATCGGGGTGCATTTTTCCGTCATCGGTAAATCGGTTAACGTAGGCTGTAACCGTACCGTCGTCGTTTTTTTGCATATACATTCTAAAATACTTTTCGACCCCGTCCTTACCGGTCAGTCGGAAGACTTGCGGAGCGGTGTAAAACTGCATCACTCTACTTGCGTACTGCTGACCAAAATCTTGCAGGTAAGCGTCAAGGTTCTTGGTCTTTAAGCGTATGCGCGTTTGAGCTGCGTTTTGCAGATCAGCAATTGCTGACGCTGCTGTAATTGACCCCGGAGCAATACCGCGGCTTACATCCTGATTCCCCGAGCCGCGCTCGAACCAGTCTTTCCACCGGTCGATCAGCTGGAGGACAAACGGCTGAAGCTGTACACCCTCTTCACGGCGAACCTCAGTGCCAGGATTTTTCTCGATCACCAGTCCCGGCTGATTAGTGAGGTTACGTGTCTCCACCCCTGAGGCAGAATCCACCACCCATATAGGGTTCCCAGCTAGATAGAGTACATCGAGGGCAAAGCTCACCATCTTGTTAAAAGCGCGCTGCGGGCTCTCAAGCGGCTCAATCTCGGAGATACCCCAAAAGGAACGCGATGATATGTAATTGATAAGTCGCTGGTACGGGTAGGGGGTGTCGTCATCGTATTCCACTGCACCATCTGAGAGGACTACGTTATTGGCGTACACCGTCTTTCGCCCAGCTGGAAACTTAAGCTGCTTGACGGTTACCGGCTCGGCGTCATTTTCTCCCTGCTGAGCGGTCTCAACGATCTCATCGTCTTCGGCGTACACCGTCTTAACCAGTACCTCGTTGGTGTTCCCAAGATCGCCGCTTCCTACGATATCAACGTACAGCTGGTCACTTGTCGGAGTGTGCGTACGCATAGACGCCACTTCAATGCGCTTTTGCGAGTTAAAATCTACAACGTCAGCCTTGATGTACTCGGCCTTGTCGGGAAACAAGCGCTTAATCTTACCCACGTCCATCGGCTCTGCGGTTACCGTGTACCCACAGCGGTAGGTCAGACTTTCAGCTGAGGGGTCAGGGAAGAAGTAGAAGGGATCGAGGCTGCGGTAGCAGAGCTTGTTGTACTTAGGGTCAAACTTGAGTTCAGACAGCCCTGTACCGAGAATATGACTGTCGTACACCACCTCAGTGAGGGTGTAGCTCCAGTTGTTACGCTCCCAATCAGAGGCTGCGATATCATTCATCAGGTCCGCAAACTGGCGGTCTCCTGGCTCCTTAGGCAGATACTCGAACTTAGGACGAGCGTCCATCATCACTGGCACCTGGGTCTGTACGGTCTCCCAGACCAGGTTAAGCACTTCAGAGGCACGATAGCTCGGGCGCTGCTCTTTCCACTGCTTCCCCCGGAAAAGCTTGTAGTACTCGCCCCAGTTGTAGTCGTACTTGGCCCGGCCCTTCTTAGCACGCTGAAACAACCCCTCACACTTTTGGACGAGCTGTTCCTCTTCGGGAGTAGCCTCATACGCTGGCTCAATACCACGTTCACTCGCCCCCGGTGCCTCATGCTCATTCAAGATTGCCATTACGGACCTCGTGTAAGATTTTCTCAGCGCTCTCCGACCAAGTTTTCTCGCGAGCTTCAGCGCGGTGTCGGTCGGCGCGTTTATGGATGTTCTCGACCGGCTCATTACCGACCTCGATCATCTCGGTGCCGGTTCGCGCCTTATGGTCAGCTAGAATTGAACGTAGGTGGGCCTTAGACCGCACCACCTGGCCAAGTGCTGGGTTGTAGGTTGGGTGCCAGTCGCCTGCGTTGGTGAAGTTCACCCGCGAAATCTTGCGCTCAGCCTCGCTGCCACATCCACACCGCTCACTGTCGTTGATTTGTGCTACCGATTTTACCACATCAAAGCGCGCTTGGCAGGCGGGACACTCATACAAATAGATAGGCACTAACGCTTTCCTCCGGTGAGGACTCGGATCTTCTCAGCCTCGTTACTCGGACGACGAGGAGTCGGGGCATAAGGTACGAGTTTACGGTGTGCATCCGAGGTCATTATGGTTACGTAGCGAAGAGCGTCGCAATTGGAGACTAAAAACCCATTAGCATAAAAACACCCTATCTCCTCAACTGAGAGATTATAGACGTCTTGTTCTGGCTTGAGATATTTGTTTATTAGCGCAGGTCTTAGAGCAGGTTTTTGTCCGAGCGTACTTGTTGGTAATAAATTCGTTATTGCAGATAGAACACTGTCGCGAAACATTATCGACGCCTGATTTACGTCGATGAGCCGACTTGCAATTATTCGAGCAAAATTTTCCGTTGATTTGCGGTGTCTCAAAAGGCTTTGAACAAATGAGACAAGCCCGTTGGTAAGACTGCTTGTTCCAAAGAGACTTTTCTGCGTGTTGCCTGTGCCACTTTCTCCCTTCCTCGCTTGCATGCCAGACCTTTGTGAGTGGTCTAATTTGCTCGCAGAGTAATCTTCGCCTTTCCCGCTCTTTGGGACTTCTGTGCTTCCCATGATGAATAAGATGGTCGCGGGGGTTGATGAGTTCGAGATTTGAAATATCGTTGTTACGGGTGTTGTGATCTTTATGATGGATGTGCATGCCTTTTGGAATTGGTCCGTTATGAAACTCCCAAACCGCAGCATGCAGTCGTTTACGACCCCGGATACAGCCCCCGATAGGGCTATAGTACTTGCCATCCCAACGATAATTCTGCCCATTAAAAATTTGGTGATCTTTGTGTTTTTCCATTCCGGGAGAATATCACCATATCGAATAGCGTCAATAGGGATAAAACCGCGAAAAGGTATATAAAACGGATGGTCAGCAGTTGCTTCAATTGACCGACCATCACTGGTTTTAAGCCGAATCACTTTGCGCGTACCTGTTTTCCCAGCTGCAATAACACGCTTGAAACCTAATGGAGTGTCTACAAAATCACCAGCACAAATCTCTTCAATTTTACGGAATCCCTCCGGGGTTAAAACGAGCGTAGCACCTATTAAACAAGCGTGGTTGTCCTGATCCACGGGCTTAGCCTCCTTAGCATCCTGATCGGGCTTAAGGTCCTTGGGGTCCGGGTAGTGATAGGTATCAAACTCGTCAATAGTATGGGGACTTGAGCCGCGAATCAATTTAAAGCGACGATCTTTGATCATCTCGTAGACAGTATCGATTCCGACCCGAATATCGTTGTTGGCAGCTATGGTGGGAAAGCCGAGACGGTTTAAGTACTCGATGGATCCCGGCTGGGAGGGGTCAGCATAAGCAGCTATGATGGGGTAATCCTGCTTAAGCTTAAGGCAAAGGGCTCCAATTTCCGTAAGGGTAAGCCCTGATTTATAGACCTCGTGCAGCTGGTAGCGATAGCCTTGAGGGGTAACTGCATGCACCACTAAGGCAAAGGGCTCAGTAAACCCCCAGTCGATACCTGCATAGTACTTAGTACCAGCTGGGAAGGTGAAAAGATCCTCTTGGTTCTCTACTTCGTCAAAGCAATCAAAGACGAGGCCTTCCATCTTGTCGAAGTTACCCCCGTACATCATGTTGAAGCGACGCGAATCCATCGAAATCTTTTTACGCTCATACTCAGCACGGGGGAAATGCGGATTTTCGTATGAGGCAGCTTGGATCAACTCAACATCGGGGAGGCAATCTTTATCACGAAGTTTCGGTTTAATATAATCTCGGTACAACCAGTTGAGCGAATAGGGACTGGTTACAATGCGAATTGGCGCCTCACTAAATGAAGAACGACCCTGTATGTTCTCCCAAAAGTAGCGAGTATATAGGCCAGCTTCGTCGCACAAAATCGCCTTAACCCGCGTAATCCCTACAACTGAGTCGGGATTTTTGCCGGTACGAAACCAGCAGGTCCCCCCGTTGAACATACGAAAGCACTCGTCTTTTTTGTCGTAGATTCCGAGATCTCGCATGATGCTGAGAAAGGGAGGAAGCGTCGACTGCTTAAAGATCGGATACGTTGGCGAGGTAATAATGAAGTTATCGTCTCGACTAATGTGTCGATGCATCTGCATCTTAAGCCACATAGCCCCTGAGATAGTTTTACCAAACTGAATCCCGGTCGCAGCGATCACTAAGGGTTTGTCGGAAAACAACACCCGATCTTGCTTGACGCTGTGGCAGACAAACTTCAGGGGACTACCTCACATCATCAACGCATACGGCTTCACCACAGTTGAGCTCATGACGAGCCAGGCGCCCCTCGATATCAAGAGCTAAGAGTGGGCTCGATCCCCCTTGCTTGAAGTCTAACGACAATGAACGGAAGATCCCAAAGTTCTCCCCGTAGCGAAGGGGCTCACCCTCTCTTATCAGCTGAGTAGCAATCATCCGACGCTTATGCTGGACACGAATGTCACGCTCTTCAGGCTGCCAGCTGTAGTGCTTATCATAGGGGTAACGACCACTCAGCACGTCACACATCAACTTGAACTGAGTCCAGTTGAGAGAATGCGGCTTATCGGGAGACTCGATACCATCGATAAAACTCACATGCTTCTCGACTACCCGAGCCCCGTAGTGGATCACTGCCTGTTGAGCAAGCGAGAAGACCTCAAGCGAGTGATCTGAGAAGCCAAGGGGCAGACCGAGATGTCGTAGGTGACGCATGTGCTCAAGATTCGTTTGACGAGCCGGGTAGGCCGCTACGCAGTAGAGAAGAGCAGCTGGACGGATGTAGGTAAGGGCTTTGACAATCTCAGGCTCTGCTGTGGCACCGACAGACATCAGTGTGGGCTTACCCTTAGCGGCAACGTGAGCGAGATAGTGTGGCCAGGTGTTTTCACATGACGCTATTTTATGCACCCCCACGTAGGGGTCTACAATATCAACAAGCTCAGGGGAGAATGCGGTGCACATAAACTCGACACCACAGTCATCAGCATGTGCCTTCAGGGTAGGCAACCAGTCGGGCTTAATACTCGCTGAGTTGACCTTTTCAGGTATTGGTGTTGGTCCACCCCTAAGCCTCGACTGCTGGTCTCCATACAACGCTGCGTAGTTAAACAGCTGGAACTTCACTGCATGAGCACCGCAGGTAGCAGCAGCGCGAATCGAGAAGAGGCAATCTTCGAGGTTACGAAAATTCGAGCCAACTTCAGCTATGATATACACCGAGACATCTAACAGTTTTGTCACTTCTTTCTCCGCTGTTCGTTGGGCAAGCGGTTGTTATCAACTCGCATACATCCACAACTTTTCGTGCCCCCGTAGCGAAGATCCGTACCGGCTACGACCGGGAGTTTGCCGCAATCACAGCGACAGAGGTATCGACGCTTCTTCTTTCTCGTCTCTACGTAATGGAGCACCACGAGGCGTCCAAACCGAAGGTTGTCCATAGGCACTGGCTTTTGCATTACTCTGCTTCCTCTGTTTTTACATCTAGGATGACTTGCTCCCCACTCGGGCGTTCAATGAGTACTGGCTCAGGATGCTGCAACTCAATCTTCTCGGTGACGCGCCCCACTAAGCGGGTGAACAGGTACTCAGCCTTATGGATATCCCCGTGCTTAATCGCTTTCGCAATCGTACTCGCTATGATGAGGTCAAGAGCCGAAGCTTTAGGGTCAAGCAACACGGCATTTATCTCATCGTTTGACATGCGAAAGTGTTTCGAGATCGTATGCTTAATCTCGTTGACGGTGTGCAGCTTCACATTAGTGAGCACCTCAGGAAGCTTCCTTCCACCCGAGGGATTGCCACTTTGTCCTTTTTTCCACCGTGTATGTTTAGGAGGATCTTTTCGAGGCATTAAAACACCTGCGAAATTGCGTGGCTGCAGGCCATTGATAACACTGTGTTTTTACCCTTTTCGTGCAGCATCATTCTTACACTCCACCCCACAATAGCGAGCACTCAGACGGTTGACCGGACCGAATGAATCACCGCAGTAGTCACAGGTTTTAAACGTTGGTGGACGAAATCTCGTGCGTCGAATTTTCTTGCACTCCTCCGAGCAAATACCTTTGAGATATCTTTTCTGCTCAAAAGTTCGCGAACACTCGATGCAGGTTTTGGTGATCACGGTGTTTTGATGGCGCACGACGTGCCGCAGTTGACGAGCTCGGCGGAGTTCTAACACAATATCCGGGGGCAGATAGGTCATCAGTCTCATACTCATGGGGTTTACATCCCCACAGAATACCTATTATCGACGATGATACAAAGACCTAGTGACAGGCGATATTAGTGTTTGTCCTCAGGCTCGGGCACATCTTCGAGGTAGGCCTCCTCGAATCCACGAAATAGATCCCGGATCTCACAGAGCACATCACGAATCTCCTCGAGCACGTCCAAGGTTTCCATGTCCTCACTCCTTACGCTACAGTGATAGCCACTAGTATACCCCACGAGAAAGGACAGATGTATGGCCTCAGTCAACAAAGTAACGCTGATCGGTAATCTCGGTCAGACCCCCGAGCTTAAACAAACCCAAGGCGGCAAAGCAGTAGCTAACCTCAGTGTTGCCACATCCCGCAAAGTGGGTGAGGTTACCCAGGTCGAGTGGCACCGAGTAGTGGTATGGGATAAGACTGCTGAGAACTGCGTAAAGTTTTTGCAGAAGGGCTCGCAGGTCTACATTGAGGGGAGGCTTCAAACCCGCAGCTATGAAAAAGACGGCGAAAAGCGCTATCAGACTGACATTGTAGCTGAGCAGGTTGTATTTTTGGGAAGCACCCCGCGGCAAGGTCAAGGATCCAATACCGCGGGAGTGGTGACTATAAAAGCGGAGGAGGAATTCGAGATCCCCTTCTAGGGAAGGAAGGGCGCGCGCGTGGAGGTCGTCGCTACCTCAGGAATGCTTTTAAGTCCCCCGAGAGCAGAGTCGCCTAAACCCTCGAGTATTCCACTGACTTCTGCCTACACCTTTGGATGAGTTTTACCTCGATCCTGCTTGCGTAGTACACAGGCGCAAGGATCAACCTACCGAAATTGCAGCTGGTTGTCTAGTAAATTCATCCTCTGACGTCTTCTCGTCTGACACCGCATCACTCAGGGCCATGAGTTCGGCCCAGCGTCTCCGAGCAGCAGTGAAGATTAAACGCGCTACAAAGCGTCCTGCTCGCTCGTGATCACCTGCCATAAGCACAGGTATCCCCATCTCCATCCAACCGAGCAGCGACCCGATTACGCTGTTTGGGTGCACTTGTGATTTACCCTGGGTGAGCCACAACCCGGACTCGCATTGCTGCCACGTGGATTCAATGACGAGGTAGCGGGTGCGGAACGCGAGAAGGCGCTCCAGCTCACGGCTAAAACGCTCGCGCTCTCGGCCGACACACTGAAGGAGATCGGGGAGGCTCTTCCGCTCAATCACTATGCCCGATGCTGGGGATAACCCCTGAATTTGATAGTCGCCGGACTGCAAAGTAGCGCGGATTGTCTTTAAAGGAAACAGATCGAGTGGTCTTTGCTCGCGAGTATCAATAATAGCCGTCACATACTCAGGTTTGAGTTGGCGTCGAAGCTCCATAAGTCTCCATGTCTGACGATGATATGGAGGAGCTTAAACGGGGATTTGGTGAAGTTTCAATGATTTTGGACGGGCAAACTTAACATAACCATATTAATCGTAATAGCTTGGATAATTTTTCCACCAGCGGTCTTTTTCTGGAACTGTAACTACCCTAGACCATGGATCTTTGTCTTCTTCACTATATTTGTGTGGATGATCAACTAACTCAAACAAATGATATTTCTTGCCACAGATTTTATAATGTTTGGTTCGCACCTTATATCCCATGAGATGAGCCGCAGTAAAACACAGCTCTCCATCATAAAAAAATATCGCGCCTTCACTTAAATAATGAATATCTTTCTGAAAACCCTTAACCGGATATCTTACTCCACTAACCATCATTTCGGTGTACTCTGGGGGATCAAGAACCCAAAGCGTTGAGAATCCATGCGCTGCGTGCTCAGCCATTCGAGTAGCAATCACTTCCCACGATAATGGGGATATTTGAATTTCTATTGCCACCTTTCGTTTGGTGCCAATAATCGCCACATCAGCAATCGTTGAACCAAGCCGATGTTCAATTTCTACCCCTTTGATATATGGATGCATTTCTTTTAAAGCTAAAGCGTCTCTATAAATCTGAGTCTTTAACTCTAAATGCACGACCCCTTCACCACCTCCACCGTATTTAGCAACCCCCACACAGTCACTACTACATTCAAACCCTGCTTTATGAGCGAAATGGGCTGAAACCCTCATACCGTGTCTATACACCATAGGCGCGGAACAAAATCGGCAGCAGAACGGACCACTACCCCTGTCCACGTTGTTAGCTATCACCATTTGTTTTTGTTCAGCACCTGCTAACGCAGTCATCATTTTCTGTCACCATTTATGGTTATGGGGAGTTTTAAAGCTCTTTTTAACTGGGTTACCCCTGTCCGGACAGGGGTGTGGACAAGGGTAAAAAAAGCCTGTAACCGTTGGGAGAGTAGCATGGACAGGGGTGGACAGGTGGACAGGGGTATTTTCATCTCCGTATATATATTTTTTTCTCTCTTTTAGTTCTCTTTATTATTTTAAAATATATTTACTAATAATATTAAAATACCCTTGTCCACTATTGTCCACTTAGAGTACCAATGTGTTTACCCCTGTCCATACCCCTGTCCATACCCCTGTCCATACCCCTGTCCAAATTATTTATGATCGTTACTCAAGATTAAATTATGGGTAGTCGTAGGATTAAATTTTAAGCCTTCAAACCTGGCGAAGAGCCTCTTACCTTCTTTATCTCGCGGCCTAATAGGCTTGAAGCCTTTGTTCTTAAGCCATTCATTGAAACGCCTGTTGAAGTGCACATCTCTTTTCGAGCTATATACGAGGTTGGTTATATCGTCGGGGGTAACAAACGAGTCTTTTTGCTCGGTGAAATACATCCTGAAAAAATTACCTAAGTCTGGGTTTCTTTCCTCAAGATCATCACTAAGCATCAATCTACCTTCAGGATCGACTTCAATTTCACCATTATCTGGACAGAGTTCTTGGTAGGCTAACTTGCATTTATACAATTCGAAGGGGAGTTCTTCGAACAGCTCGTTGTCGTAATTGGAGCGACGCTTTCCGACTGGTTTTCTAACACTTACAATGATAGGACGCCTGAGTTCCGCCTCTGTTCCGTCTTGAATAGGAAGATAGTTAGAGGCCACCATGACCTTTCCCTTGTTCATCATCATGTACGGTTCTCCACCTTTGGGATCGACGTTAAGAGGATCACCACCGGTAAGAGATTTGATAACACTGGAATCTAATCTGGTATTTTTTCGCGCATCACTAATACCAATGAACCTCTTGTTCTTATATCCCCAAGCCCAATGTTTATTATTTTCACTTGGGAAGTCATTCTGGACGACACTCAACTGGCCAAATACTTTGTGTAAAGCACGCATAACTGACCCCTTACCATCGCCTCCTCCACCTTGGAGCCATAAAAGTTGTTGGGTATAGGCGTCCTCTTCAAAAAGAGACCAAATCCACGCACGCATTTGTTTCACGTTAGAATCGCAGCGACTATAAAACTCATCAAAGAGAGGAGTCATTTCATTGATAGGGTCAGGGCATAAAGGCCACGGTATTCGTCGTAAACACGGTTGCAGGTCCTCGTGCTCTCGAATCATCATAGGTCGAGGTTTCGGGTGAACTAGATCGAGCCAATAATCAGCAGCTGCACCAGCCTGTCGTGAGGTAAGAGCAAAACTTTTTTTAACAGGAATTAAACTAAGCGTATATTCGAGGATTTTCTGACGTACCTTGGTGAGGCTATTGAGAAGTTCGCACTCGCCTAAAGGGGTAATGATATAAGGTTGCTTAATCCCACGTGCTTCTTCAAAAACGCCCAGATGAAACGGAGCGGGACCATATTCAGCGTCAGCACGATTCTCTATTGAGTCGTAGATATGTTTATAAAGAGCGGCTTGAGGGATTTTCTCGCGAAGGGTTTTGATCTCTTTTTCAAGATCACTGTTTTGTTCCCTGAGTTCTTTTATTTGCTCAAGTAACTTGGCTTCCTTCTCCTTGCCTTTTTTCTTTAAATCAGCCTCAGAATCATTGACAACTCGCAACAAATCAGACATAAACATCCTCATATGTAATGGTCGCGCCCAGCGACAACCTAAAAGGCATTCCCTACCACGGAGTGCCTTTTTATTTTCTGCTATATGTCAGCCACCTAAATATAGCGTCAACACAACAAGAGCCACACTACCGCAGCGTATTTTCTAGTATTTTTACGGCTAAATCTTAAGACCATATTCTTACCCTTAAATTCACACCATGACAAGTCGGGGTTTTAGGCGTAGGTATAGCAACGCCCTTTCGTTTGTTTATAGTTATCACTGCCGCCAAGCATTATGATAACTTTTACTCTTATTTGTTTACTCGATTCTTGTTTTTGAGTAAATTGTATTCCTAAATAATATTTCGGAGTTACCCCATGGGAAGACCACGTTTATACAATGATAAGCTTTCTTTTAATCTCGTTGCAAAATTAACCGCAGCTGATGGCAAACGTTGGAAGCGGGTGTGGAAAGATAAAGATTACGACAATGGTAGTGCGATGCTGCGCGATCTCATTCTTGCATACATCGAAAAGCACGAGAAGAAACAGGTGAAAAAAGCGTGATTCTCTACGACTTCCCGATGGAGCAGTATCTTACTCACCCGGCAATTGGTAGCTCACAGCTTAAGCACATGCTGCTTACTCCAGCTGATTATAAGGCTGCCCTTGAGCGCCGAAGCAGTGAAACAAAAGCCACCGTCCTTGGTACGGCTGTGCACACTGCAGTCTTAGAGCCTGATAGTTTTTACGAGCGCTACGCACTGCAACCTGAAGACTGGGGTCCACGAAATTCCGGTGAGGGAAAAAAACGCTGGGATGCTTTCAAGGACGAAAATTCCGATAAACTAGTTGTCGGCTATGAAGATGCTTGTTATCTCAGACGAGTGCAAGAGGCCACGAAAAACCATAGTGGTTTACGGGAGTATCTTGCAGGCGGGCGCAGTGAGGTAACGGGATTTAGTCGCTATAACGATCTTATCGAACTGAAGG
Organism: uncultured Candidatus Saccharibacteria bacterium; assembly: GCA_946480535.1. Next base: position 19,393 of record CAMLKA010000006.1, read on the forward strand.
CTCGTGCCGATTTACTCTCTCAAGGGATGCTCTGGGATGTCAAAACAACCTCTGAAAGTATTGACGACGAGAATATCGCTCGAATCGTATTTGCTAGCCGCTACCATTTCCAAATTGCCCACCACCTCCGGGTTTTCAACGACAACGGCTTCGAGTTATCGGGGGCTGGGTGGATCTTTATCTCAACGAAAACGCCAGCGGTCCACATTCGGATGGTTCAGGCGATTCCTGACCTCCTAACCTGGGCGCGACGTGATCACGACTTCGCTTTAGAAAAACTCGATATCTGTATGCAGTGCGACAGCTGGCCCGGCTACCATGAGAGTGTGCAAGATATGATCATCCCTGACTGGGCACGGAGACGCTATGAAAACCTCTGATTCCCTCGACCTCTTGGCAACCGCTCTCTCAGCTGCACAAGCAGAAATCTCTCCAGCTGAGAAGGATAGCCTCAACCCCCACTTTAAAAACAAGTACGCTGATTTAACGAGCGTATGGGCAGCCTGTCGCGAACCCCTGTCAAAGCATGGGCTGAGCATCCTGCAGTCCCCCTCGTTTGCTGAGGGTCGGATGGTACTCACCACCAGGTTGATGCATAAATCGGGGCAATGGATTGAGGACGAGCTGTCAATAAAGCCAGCTCAAGATACGGCTCAGGCCATTGGTAGCTGCATCACCTATGCAAAGCGCTACGCCCTGTGTGCCATGGTAGGCGTGGTGGCTGATGAGGATGATGACGGGCATATGGCGTCACGGACACCCGCTCAGCAGCAGACCAAAACCCCTCCTCCTGCTAAGGGTACGGTGGTGTTTAACCGCACCAATGAGCGGATGGTGGCAGCGCTTAATAAGTGGCTCGACGATATCTCGTTACCAGTTGAGCTCCGTGATGAAGTCTATCGAACTCTCCACGGGAAACCGTTTACGAGGCCCGAGGTAGAAGCGCTTTTAGCTGCTGTTGAAGGGTAGAAATTCGCTTAAGCACGCGGCCCCAATTAAATGAAACTCGAGCAAGGGGAAATAGCATCGACTTAAATCCTTATGGTATGATCAGAGATCATCTCTAACTAAAGGATTGGTAATGCAAAAGCCTGAGTGGGTCCAGCACATTCCTCCGAGCACGCCGCTTCACGAAGTTGTCTACTGGCATATCTATAACGCTTTGGTAGCCAACAAGAGCAACCGCACCCAGACCGCACTGGCTTTAAAGATAAGCCTGACGATGTTGAGGGCTCGCCTCGACGAAATGGAAGCAGCTGGGATCGAGGTTCCCCCTGCTTTGTTGGGGTATTTTCCTTCGACTAAACCCCGTCGTCGTCTTTAAGCGCTTTAGTCATTTTCTCAGAGCGCTTTCTGTAGTCGCCCAGAAAAAACTTTATTGCTTCGGCCAGGGCAGTTGAGAGTTTGGTTTGATGTATTACCGTCGTCACCAGCAACAGACAAATAGTGGCTTCTAGGTATTTAATTGCTTCCATAACATTCCTTCGACGGAATTTCGTCAACGGTAGTTATAACGATATTTCGTAAATTACAAGAGGAAATCGCGATGATCTTGCTTGGTATCCTTGCAGTGGTGGCGTTGGGTGGATGTGTTGCGCCGGTAGTCCCTTCCTTTGAGGGTATTACTGACGAAAGCCCCTTTCGAGTTGGGATGGTGATCGTAGGGGACACCGGCACCGGGGAAGCTGAGCAGTACGAGGTGGCCAGGGGAATTGAGGCGTATTGCAAAGAGCATCGCTGTGACTTTGGGCTGCTCCTCGGGGACAACATCTACCCCAAGGGAATCAAAAGCCCTGATGATCAACAAATGTGGGAAAAGTTTGAACTCCCCTACGACAAGCTCGACTTTAAATTCCACCCGGTCATTGGTAACCATGACGACCAGGGCAGCTGGAAGGCCCAGGTTGACTATAAGAGCTCGCATTGGGATATGCCTAGCCGTTGGTATACCCTAGCAGCTGAAGACGATCTCTGGGAGGCTTTTGGCATCGATACGAGCTACTCAGCATTCCAAAACCCTCGCTACCCCCAGCAGCGTGACTGGCTCAAAGTTTCTCTGGCTGAATCAGAAGCTCGCTGGAAGATAGTTTTCGCACACTACCCCATCTTCTCCTATGGCTTTCACGGTGATGACTCGGACCTTAAGCGCCTCTTAAAGCCGCAGCTCGAGGCCTATGATGTGGATTTCTACCTGTCAGGGCACGATCATAACCGTCAGGCGTTTACCCGTGACGGCGTCTATTACGTCGTCTCAGGGGCCGGAGCTAAATCGTGGCCTCTGATGGCAAAGTGCGGGTGTGATTTTGCAGACAAAGCACTGGGCTTTGCTCATCTACTGCTCAGTGACGAGCAGGCCGTGCTGCGCTTTATGGATAGTTCCGGGAGGGTGCAGTTTGAGAAAGTGTTCACTAAGAATTAGGGATCTTGCACACCGTATAATAAGGGTACTGCCAGAAGCTACTATAATGTGCGTTACTTGAACCGTTGGTATCGTAGTCGTTTTGAGTGACGCGTTTTGAATTCAAGGTTTTAGGCACCGCGTTGAGCGTCATGTAGTGGACTAACCATGAAGTTGCGGACTCTTGTTCTGCCCTTACTATCAACTCAGTTTGATTAATAAGAATTGTGTTTGCTACCCGTAATTTTGCAAAAATACCCCGTAAATCAGCCTCAGTCATTTCCGTAAGGGTCGGAGCTCTGCTGCCTGATGGGCAGGTGTTTTGATTTCTCGCAATATCCCATGGCTTAACAAACTGTCCAATAAACCATTTTTCGTTAGTGATTGGATCAAGCCATTCATTTGATGCAACAGAAACTGCGTCTTGACCATCTTGACCATCTCGGCCATCACGACCAGCTACTCCCTGGGCACCAACACTCCCTTGAGGCCCTTGATCCCCTTTAGCACCACGAAGGTCAATAGCGAGCCATTTATTCTCCCGGGCACAGTAATAGAAAGTTTTTTCATCAAGAACATATACCAGCTGTTTAAAATATTCCTCGCTACAGTCGCCAATTTCCGAGCTGGTCTCAACAAGCTCTGCGCCGTAGTATGCGTCTTCGGGATCGAAATCAACGCCCTTTTGGGTCGCAATTTTCTCATCACGAGCAGCCTGTTCGGCATCTTGGGCAGCTTGAACCTCAGCTGGCAATGTAGGAATTGCATCAGAGCCGCAACCGATAACTATTAGGGTGATGAGTAAAAGTAGGAATTTCATTGGTCCCTCCTTGATTTAAGACTCTTATCGGAGTTTAACCGGGGGACTTGAGGGAATTGCTGAATATGGTGCTATATCGGGAGGTTATTTACGCTCTAACAGAACGTCGAGCTTGCCGTCCATGTGGCTTATATCACGCTCAATCGTGTTTAAACGCTGGCCCTGCTTGCCAAGCTCGACCCTGACATCTTGAATAGCAGCAGTGTTTGCGGTTGTAGCCGCGCGTAGAGACGCTAGCCAAAACGCTACCGACCCAAAAACAGCCAAAACCCCTAGTACAGGCCCTAACTGCTGAAACACGAGATTGATCGAATCCATAATTCCTCCTCCTTAGTTGTATCTCCGAATCGGCAAAAATTCAAGCTGGCATGAGGTTTCATGGATTTACCCGTCAGTCTACCGGGTAACGTGGTAAAATACCCTACCGTAACATGAGGAGAGATCAATGGATTGGGTGGAAAACGTGCCGGAAGGCACGACTCTCAAGAGCGTGATGATAAACTATCTCCTGCATGTATTACGCAAGCGAGAGGGCAATCAGACACATGCAGCTGCGGACTTAGGGATGAGCCCGAGGACACTTCGCTTCAAAATTCGACAGCTGAGGAAAGAGGGATACCCCGTCCCTGAGCCGAAGAGGGGGTTTCCCCGCGGAAAACCTCGTAAACGTCCGATTCATATCGTCTATAGTCGTTGACAGTAAAAAAAGAATTCGCTAATTTTTTTTACACTAGATTACATCTGGTGAATGATTGATGTTGGGAAGAGCGTTGGGTTATACCAGCGCTTTTTTCATTACCTAGCCATGCAAGCAGCGTATTGATCTTTGAGACGTTGCAAAAATCTTTCTTCGTGTGGCAAGAGTAGTTCAATAGTTCCACCCCAGGCCAAGCCGACAATTGCCGCCGGTGGAAACCAAATCGCTCCAAAAATTCCGTAATAGCATGCGGTTTTTCCGGTTTTTAATCGATCGAGATATTTTTCATGGCTTCTCAGCATTTCGCGTTCTCTGTCACAGCGAGCGTGCGCAGAACTAGAAACAACTATCGCAATTGAGAAAAGAAAAGCACTTAAAAACTTGTTCATTTTTTTACTCCAAAAATGTCAGATCAACCCCAACCACAGGGCTTATCATATTGTTGTCGCTTAGTTGAAAGCCCGCATATAACCCGGTTTTGTTGGGAGCTTGATAGCGCAATCCTGGCTCTAACAGTATTCCGTATTTTTTTGTCTCAGTGAAATAGTTAACCCCCCCCCGAAGATACACATCAAGTTTTTCAACCATCAGAGTTTTATAATGTGCTACATTTGCACCTACCGTGAACCCGACATTTTCTTGCTTACTAGCTATTGTTAAACCAACGATATTTCGTTCGAACGCATAACCCGCTCCAAACTCGTGACTTAATTCTGCATTTCGATTGAGAAAACGAGATTCAAACCTGAATCCGGCAAAAGCGGGGGAACTCACTAGCGCTAATGCTATTACTAAACGCTTCATAGACGCCCTTTCATTGATGAAAGCCGCGGTATACCTAGCTATTGTAGATTATACAAGCAAATTGTTTGCTTCTATTGAGGGTGGGTTCAGGACTGCGCTTTTTTTATGTTTCTATGGGTCCGATCACCTGGAATTATAGATCGTACTCCTCAGCAAGGCGCGTCAACTCTACAAGTGTCTCCCCTGTCATTTGTCGCTGCAACTTCTCGATGGTTGCATTTAAAACCTCTAGTGATTGATTCGCATCTTCGCAAAGTAAGTCGTGATCTTCTCCCGCTATCTGTGCCGCTTTTGCTACAGCTATAAGTAGAGGCATATATGTTCTAGCCGCTCTAATAAAAGTTTTATCATGATCCCCGCTTTCAATGCGGCATACGTCATTTTTAAAGTTCTGAGCTTCGGCGGGTGAACATTCTACTTGTGGCACGGGAATTTTAAACCCAGGTTCATCCGGCCTAAGGAAACGTATAGGTCCATTTCCAAGGTATTCTCCGCCCTGATAATAATCGTCTTCTAAACGTTCATACCACGGTCCCGGCGTTGCCGCCTCACATATCATTTCCAGCTCTTCTAGCGTCATGTTTAAAATCCTCGTTTTAATCGACACGTTTACGCGATATGTCGATGCGGTCTACTCGTCATCATCGTCTGATGTATACGCAACGTACAGCCCGTAGGGCCATATTAAACCGCTAAAGATGTTATGTAGGACTCCTTCGTCACGAGCTACCGCAAACATTACAATTGCTTGATAAACAGCGATTGAGAAGTACGCTATGAGGAAAATATCACCCATCCCTAGCCCTCGCTTTCACTCCGGCTTAAAATCTGTTATAAAACCTCTGCATGGACCGGCATTGCAACCTTAGTCCCTGAGACATGCATTCTACCTTTATTGGGTCACGACGATGATTCAGTTCCAAGTGGGCGCAAGTGTGGTAGCAGCTAAGGCCCGGTCCTCACCCATCCCCGCCCTCGCTTTCAAATTTCTTTAAAGCCTCTGCCAAAGCGGGATCAAACCATGCACCATCGCCACAACTTATTACATGCTCTTTTGCTATCATCGCTATCTCAATAAGTTTAGGCATAAAGTGTATAGCGTAATGGCAAATTATGTCTTGCCTCTCTTGATGGATACCGCTTTGAATGAGTGTTTGTAAGTCTTCTAACTTCATGTATGGTATTCCGTTCAATAAACCCAGGGGTTACGGCACTGAATTGGTTAAAGTAAAACCGCCTTACCTTGTATGGTACGGCTTGTTCAATATACATCTGTTTATTGTTTGTACCTTTGTATGGCTATTTCCTGGCGTCAGGAAAATGGTTTCACCTCATGACTACGAGTACACAAACTAATGTTAACTTTTCTCTGGTCAATTAACTCTGAACGAAATCTAGTGAAATTAAAAAGATCATCGAAAGCAGCCTTAGGCATAATAACATGAGCAATCATCTTTTCAGCGTCAGGACCATAACGCATTACAAGTTTAGATATTTGCTGGTATAAGTCCTCGACGTTTTCGCCGTATATTTTCAAAAACCCCTCACTCACTCCCGCTCTCCTCTATTTCCTCAATTGTTAATTAAACAACGAATAGCACACTCGCGCGAGTATCCCATATGATGCAAAAACAGCTGTAAAATACATGATAATCGGGTATCGCACCTTTATGCCGTATTCCTCTAAAAACATCTGCTGTATAGAGTCACGGATTTTAGTAATCATCGCTAGCTCACTCACTCCCGATCTCCTTCTGCAATGAAGCGTATTGTAGAATCAACCGATATTTCGGTAGTTTATATTTCTCGGATGCAATCGAGTATTATAAGCTCACTCCCAACTCGCGAGCCTTTAAATCGATTTGAGCAGAAAATTCCCAATCGTCCCAGTCTGGCTCAACATCCCGTATCTTTTTAAGTAGAGCGAAATGCTTTAGCGAGACTATGCGGTTAAACTCATTTCTTGCTGGAAAATTATCTATCACATTATTAAACATGCTCTTCGTAATCGGCGAACATGTTCCTGCATTATCAGTTGGCTTCCAATCCGCATATGTTGATTTTTTGTCATCTAGCTCACTCACCTACATCTCCCCCAAATCCATGGCCAGTAGTTTCTAATGTCTTTTTTCATGCGCTTTTTCCGTTGCCGCTTGTTCATTGCTCACCCACTCCCGATCTCCTCCTCTATTTCCTCGATTAGTTCGTCCAACCTACAAAGCAACGCTAGATACTCGTCGAGTTTTTCCTCAGGCCAGTCCACACGTACCAGCGTCGTAATATCGTGATCACCAACGCTAGCAGGCTCGTAATAATGGATTGTCTGGCGTCTGAGATACCACTCACTCACTGTCGCTCTCCTTTTTATAACAACTCAGACAAACATTGATGCCTGGATATCGTATCACCGTGCTCATTTTCCACACTAAAACACCACAGATGTCGCATGGAATGTACAGCTTGATCGGCAACTCACTCACGGTTTATCCCTCATAAACCTAGCGATTTCAGCTAGATATAGGTTTCTCTCAAGGTTTACCACATATCGTCGAAATGGTCATTATATTAAGGAGGTGAACCATGAAACGCACGATTACCCTGGGAGAATTGGCAGATTTACTCTTAATTGTACCGATTGAGCGACTAGCGATTGAGGAAGTTGGCGTGAATCTATATGAGGTTAAGATTCTCGACTTAAAAGCCGCATAACCTTGTCAACATAGGGCTGGTTTTTATATAACCCACTCTCAAGGCGACGAGGACTACCGGCATTGTACGATGCTACCACGTCGTCTATCATTGAATAGCGTTTTGCAAGCTTTGCGAGTAAGAGTGTGCCGAAGTTAATGTTTAACTCGATATCACACAGCTGAGGAAGAGGACCTTTAAAACCGAGATTTCGTGCGGTAGTGCCAAGAATCTGCATTAAACCAAACGAAAATTTCTGCAGCTGAATCTCGCTCGCTTCTGAAATTTTGTTTGCTTTAGCGAATTCTCGTGCTTTGACCGGCATCACGTGGGCTTCGTAACGCACCGCAAAAGGGTCCATCGGTGCATTTTCCACCCCGATAATAGCTTTAATGAGACTAGGTGCAACATCATAACGAGCAGCAGCATCAAGCATTGCACGATCGATTGCTTTTTGTCGGTCGAGGCCCATAGAGATGTGACTCCAACGCTGCAAGTTTGCGGTCGTGAGTTAAAACCAACTCGGTATTTTTATCAACTTGCTGCAGTCTCACGGTTATGGCTGAGAGCTCAGCTTTTATTTCTCCGACTTTTGTGGAGACTTCTTCGAGCTCGCGAAAACTTTTTCCAATAAAGGTTTTAACAAGTAGGGCAACAACTCCCGAAGTAGCAATCGCGCTAACGAAAGCATTGATCACCTCTGTTGACACCATGGTTATTTCTTTCGAATTGCTTCGATGACTTTCTGCACTAACACATACCCAGCTGACCCAATGCGCGCCACTTCAGCAGCATCGAGGTCTTTCAATTCGGGTAGAGCAGCTGGAATATCTTTGCGGAGCTCGTCGATTGATTTACCGACAGCGGCAAGGCGGCTCATATTGGCGATAACATCTCCAAAACTTACCCCATCCATACAATCTTTGACGATCACGATGCCGGAAACGAGCAAAACCTCAGCATCTGCAACGACTTCAAGGATTTTATCCACACCTAGCGCCATGGCGGTTCTCCGATAAATTGTAGGGGAAGTACCCAGACATTTTATCAGATAAGACTTTGCTAATACAGAGCCCGCTTTTTTTCTCGCTGCTCGAGCTCTAACTCGAAAGCGGCGGCGTCGTCGATGACAACTGGCGGGCGTTTGATGACGGCAGTAGGAACCACAGCGGAAGTTCCAGGCACTCCCGTAGGTTCAGCTGGTGAGGTGGTCGGATGGGTGTGGCGGAAAAGGTGTAAAAGTGTGTAGGCGTGCAGACACATCGACGAGGCAACAAACCCCGAGAGAAGCGATACGACAACGGTTACTCCGTCCATTCGTCCTCCTTGATGCTTATTAAGTGAGCATCAATAAATTTACCATCTCTAAAGTAAAAGTCGCGTCGAGTTCCCTCTCGCTTGATACCAAGGTTCTCAAAGAGTTTTAGTGCTGGATTTCCTGCAAACACTTCGCCCCAAATGACATGAAGTCCCAGGTTTTTAAACCCGTGACTCAGTAGACAGCGAAGTGCTTTGTCTCCAAAGTCGTTCCCCTGGAACTGAGGAGCTATGTAGAGCGAAAATTCTGCCCTTCTGTTGACGTAATCGATTGAGGTAAGCCCACAAACCCCCACCGGCACGACATGAGGCTTATCGTCCTTTTTAAAGCCCACCGTGATCTTATACATCTTGATAGTGGGATCAGTGCTCTGGCGCTCAAACCAACGATTTTGATCAACATCAGAAATCAAGTCGTTTTGCCGACACCACTGCCATATGGCATAGTCGTTTCGCCACTCACGCACGTAACTCATATCGGTTGAGTCTAAGGGGGCAAGCGAGACACTTACTTGGAGGTCCGAACTTTCTCCGCGAACGGACTTTGAGGCGCTTTCCCCCGTAGGACTACGTTTCCTTGTTTTAGTCGGCATATGACTTCCTTGCAGGTTTGAAGGGTTTGATCATGATACTTGGCAAGTGGAAAATTAAAGAACCAACTGGGTCCGAACAACATGTCGCGATCACAAGCCTCTTGAAAGAAAAGCGCCCTGATCTCGGGATCACCGACAAAACGGCCCCTGGTCGGATAACCCTCAATGGAGATCTTCTCGGGCCAGAGGGAGTTAAACTCGTGAAGCCACGACGCGCCGATCCTCCACAGCTCCTTAATGTCAAACTGCTCGTGTTTCATGAGACTCATGACACAGCGGGCAGCAGCTAGGCTGAGACCCTCGCCAGCAAAGGTCGAGCTCACAAAATACTCAGCTGCATTCATCAGCTGGTGACGTCCCCCGACCACGGAAAGGGGCATCCCATTGGCGATTGCTTTACCAAGACAGATAAGGTCAGGCTCAATCTCCCAGTAGCTGGCAACTGAGAACTTTAAGAATCGAAATCCGGTAATGACTTCGTCAAAAATAAGCATGATCCCATGTTTGCTACAGTGGGCCCGTAGCGCTGCAAGGTATTCACGCCGAGCTGGGGTAAAATCGGTTATCACTGGCTCAACAATGATTGCAGCAACCTGAGAGGGGTCAATATCCTCGCTCTTTGCCAGCTGCTTGAAATACTGATAAGGGGGCACCCCAATTGCGGGAGCAGTAAGTGAGACAAAACCGTCCGACCACCCGTGGTAGCCATCTGATAACACCAGATGTCGTCCCGTTGCGGCTCGAGCAATCTTAACCGCAGCCATACAGGCTTCTGTCCCGGTTTTAAGAAACTTCACCGACTCGACAAAGGGGAAAAGATCAGTAATTCGCTCGGCCACATCGAGTTCGAGAGGGGTTGCAAGCGAGAGAGTAGCCCCTTGATGCAGTTGCTCAACAATTGCACTGTGAATCCGTCGTTCAGCGTAGCCCAGGAGGTTACAGCCAAGGCCACAGATGAAGTCTAGATACATCCGCCCAGTGGTCCCGATCAAAAACCCGTTATTTCCGCGCAGCACATGGGTTGGGTAAACGCCTTCGACAAAGGTAGAGGGGCGCTTTGAGTTAGTGAGAGCACCCTGGGCAATCAACTGGTCTGCTTTTTCTTGATACATCGTTAAAACCTATGGATAGCATCACGTCCGTAAAGACGCTCAGCGGTGTGGAGTTTTCTGACAACCCGCTCATATTCAGCTCGTACCCTCTCAAGATCTTCTTTGGTGTCGACCGAGAGCTTGATATCAGCTTGATCAAAATACGACGCGGTAAACGCCCGTTTTGCCCACGCAGGCGGGTTGGTACGTGCTTTAAGGGTGACGTGTTCTCGCTCAGCTGGAGTTGTGGCATTGTCGAGGAGCCACTCAAGCATCCGGACACTCATCACCTCACAATCCACCCCGTCGAGAGAGAGCCGGCACTCAGGGTCGACGTTACTGATGTAGTCGTAGCCACTTACTAGGGCGAGGTTGATGTGCTTTGAGATAACAAAGGGGGGGATCAGCGGGCAGTCTCCGGTGATGCGACAAATATAGGCAGCACCCGTGGCTTTCTGGGCAATCCCGTAGCGAGCCAGGACGTCGTTTTCAGGGCCTTCAATGATCGGAGCCTTGGCGAGAAACCCTTGTTTAATTGGATCGCCTGAGGGGATCAACAGAGCCGTCGAGACGGTGTAGTCACGTTTGTAGGTGTACCGATTGAGATACTGTGCCGCACGGTCTGCTGCGTCAATCACGTGATCGAGAAGGCGCTTACTGCCAATCGGCTCAAAGCATTTTTTTGGAAGTCGAGTACTGCTGCTCCTGGCTTGAATACCAATCAGCACACTAGTGAGATTATGCACGGTGTAGTCCTTAGCGGGGGCTGCGATAAAAAAGATCGGCCGGTGATATGGGGATGATCCTCACTACGGCATTACCGTGTGCTGTCATATCGTGGAGGAGTTGCTGGGCATCGGTCGCCAGCTGGGGGGAAGCTTTTTTCTCGGCTAGCTCAGCGAGGAGTCGCTCGATTTCCTGACGCTGCTGAGTAAGTTGGTGCTCTTGATCAGCAATTAGGGTGGTGAGGTGCCTACGTTGTCGGTGGAGTTCGCGTAGGTAGAAGAGACAGAATAGCAAAACACACGCTGAAACTGCGCAGCTAGAGAGCCAGATCGGAAGCATAATAAATCCTCGTATGATAAGTGAGGAAATCGTAGCTAAAGATCGAGGCGAGAGCAAAGATTTTTATGGTGCGTTGTTTAGTTGTTGACGTTCCACATGAGGGTCAACGAGTTTGTTTGGGTGGTTCCGGTGCTTCCACTGTAAATCCATAGCACTCGGATTGATTTCGTCCCACTAGAGGTAAAGGCTTGACCAGTAATAAACTGGGTATCATCCACACAGCTCACCGGGCCGTTACCCACGACGTTTGAGGCAAAGTTATTAGTCGGTTGAATAGCGGTTGGTAGTGTAAAAGTAATATCTACTGAGGTCGCGTTTTTTGTGTAGGTCAATGCTACTTGAGCGAACACGATGTCACCTATTTTTTGGTACATCGCGTGTTGAACCGTAGGTGTTGCAGTTGTTCCGGACGATGACGAGACCGTAGGACTCCACGTCCCATAGGTAAGCCCCCCAGTCGGTGAGCTGAGCGTTATAGCACCACTGAGCGTTGGACTTGCTATCGTTGGGCTCGTCCCAAATACCAATGCCCCACTCCCCGTCTCATCGCTAATCACTCCAGCTAGTTCAGACGATGAGGTTGCCGCAAAGGCTGACAGCTTGTTGCTAGTGTAGGCAACAGTTCCTCCCGCCCCAAAAGCCACACTAGATGAATCTGTACCCGTCAGGGTGAGGGTATTTGAGCAGCTAAGGGTCTTTCCACTAGTGATGGTTAAACTACCAGTGCTACTCGTGATGGTTAGACCATTAATGCTCGTGGCAGTAGCAGCCCCAAGAGTCGGGGTAACAAGGGTTGGACTCGTACTAAACACCAGATTAGTACTCGTCGTCCCAGTAGTCCCCGTGGCACTGCTTAAATAGTTTACTTGGGTTGTTGTCGTCGAAGCAGCAGTAGGCAGCCCGTTACTATCAGCCACCACAACCCGAGAAGCTGTAACGGCTGCGGCCTCAGCAATAGCTCCCCCACTCGATACCATGAATCGATTGGAGTTAAGGCCTGTGCTGCTGTTAGTGCCTCCATTTGCAATAGGTAGAACACCGGTCACCCCTGAAGTCAAAGGAAGCCCGGTACAGCTGGTAAGCGTACCACTCGAGGGAGTGCCGAGAACTGGGGTCACTAAGGTAGGGCTCGTCGCAAAAACTAGAGCGCCGCTACCGGTCTCATCACTAATTACCCCGGCAAGCTCTGAGGAGGTAGTAGCTGAAAGTGCTGAGAGTTTATTGCTGGTATAGACAACGGTTCCCCCTGCTCCAAAAGCAACGCTACTGCCATCAGTCCCCGCTAGAGTGAGCGTGTTACTGCAGGTAAGGGTTTTACCGGAGGTAAGCGTAAAGGTTCCGGTGCTGCTTGTTAGAGTTAAACCATTAACCGTTCCAACCGAAATATCGGCAGTACCAAGGGTCAATGCATCAACTAAATCTTGAAAGTTTTTATTTACCTGTGCAGCACGCGCTGGGGTGTTAGCAGCAAAGGTATAGGTAATCGCAGGAGCTACCATTAGATTTACCTCTTAATCATCAGTGGGAGGAGTGCCAATACAAAGCACATCAACACGGCCAGTGAGTGTTTGACCAGTAGTATTAGTCATTGGAATACGTAAAATCGTGTCGGAACCATTACTTGTTGTTGAGATTGTCCCGGTGTTAACATTGCCCGTTTGTGCCTTAGCAAGTGCAGACACATTTCCCGCCCCAGCTGCTCCAAGCCCACGGGTAACACAGACCACCGTGTTGACGTAGTTGGATGAATCTGCTGCACACGAAATAGTGACAAGATACGCCCCATAGTTAGCGAGGACGATTGAGGCAATATCTTTATTAGTGCCACTTTCACCGTTTGAACTACTGAAAGATGCGTTTGCCGAGCGTATTCCAGCTGGAGCGCGTAAAAGCTTTGACGTGGAAGCACCGTAGAAACCATACGAGGCATGACCCAAGACGTCGTTTTGAATAGTTTGCTGCCCGGTCCAAGTCATAGCGCCTGCTGCGGTTTGGGAGCCTTGACTCATCAAGAAATTAGCTGCAGCTGAGCAATCGGGGACAGTGTACTCGCGCGTTGTCGCATGAGAAGCCGAAACAACGGAACAGGTAGCACCGGCCCCAGCATTTCCAAGATAAATTTTACGCAGACCAAGAGTGGATGAACCCACGTCGTAGGTATTGTTGGTGCCAATCGGCACTGACGAGGCAAGGCTACCGGTTAAGGTGATCGTATCGGAACTTGCATTTCCGAAAGTTACGTTACCATTGAAGGTAGCTTCATCGCTAAAGGTAACCGGGGAACTAAATGTCGGTGTTGCGGTTATCGTAACCGTGTCGACACTCGAATTCCCCAGGGTAACATTACCGTTAAAAGTGGCGCTACCAGCACACGTCAAAGCGCTAATACTCAGGTCCTTGGTGCCGTCAGTGATCCCGTTTAACAAATCATTCAAGTTCTGCATCACCTGTGTAGCATCAGCTGTAGAGCCGTTGGTGAGCGTGTACGTTAGACTTGGGCTTGCCATTATTTTTCTCCTGAGGCACGGCGTTGCATTGCATCTTGATTACTAAGAGCTCGTATTGCTCCGGGATTACTCTCATTCAAAAACTGAAAGGTAAGGATTGCAGTAGGGTTGCCTTTTTGCATTGCATTTGCTAAAGGTTTCACCGCTTCGAGGAACGCTTTAATCCCGTCACGCTGTAAGATCGATTCAGCTTTAATCGCAGCATCAACTGCTGCCATGGTCATTTTGCGTCCGTACTTATCAACCGAAGCACCAACGAGAGGAGCAATATATTGAACAAGTGGAACATCTTTAAGCATGTTGGCAAACTTATTAACGTTCATCGATCCATTGGTGATGGACTTATCAAACGCCTCACGAGTATTCGAGAGCATTGCTTGTTCTAAATAATTAGTACCAAGACGGCTATCTAGTTGCTCTAGAACCTCTCGGGGCAACTGCCCAGCACCATATTTATCGGTCTCAATGCGCCTTACAACGTTAGACCAGCCCTTAGGGGACTGTGCCACCGCATTTAAATCCCCCAGTAAACGAGCGTCTTTAGCAACTTGCCCCATTTGCTTGGTATATTCTTCGCTACCTTCTTTGAGAATCGTGTCGACGGTTTTTCGTATATCACCTTTGACCACATCATCAACGTCAGCAAAGTTACCAGCGCCAATATCCCATTTTTTTGCTTTATCAATGCTCTGCACAAACTTTTTAAGTCGATTCGTACTCAATTCTTGATTAGGGGCCTTCTTATATTTCTCTGCAGTGCTTTTGAGCCAATTATAAGCTGCCATCTCTCCCGGATCGTCAAGTACCCCTTCGGCTTTTTGGATCAAATCGTCAGCTTTATCATCGAGGAGTTGCGCAAGCTCTGACGCTTTGAAGGTTTTGCCCTCACGCGCCAAAATCTCACGGCTTTCTTTAGAACCCTCACCAACGAGCTTTTTAAGTCCTTTTATCCCTTTTTCCTCGATCTCTTGAGCTAGCTCGTAACGAAGTGGAGCGGTCAAAACCGCATTTTGACCACCAGTTTTCGCAGCTTTTGCCCCTTCATTGATATAAGTCTCAGTGATTTCCTCAGGGGTATTTAAAAACACATTAGTAAGCTTTTTTGCTGCTTCTTTAGGCTTGATACTCTGTAGTACTTTGCCCCCAGCTGAGATAACACCTTGAGTCAAGAGCCCTGCTCCAGCTCCAACAATCATATCTCTTCCCACACCCTCTGCATCACCTTGGGTAAGGTCAGCATTGGAAGTTCCAAACCCTGTGGCAGCACCAATTTTCCCGGCTTGCAACATTTTTGTGCCGAATTTAGCCCCTTTTGCGACATTCATCAGCCCAGCGCCGGGAATAAAGGAGCTAGCAACACCGCCTCCGACGTTGCCCAGGATATAGGCAGCTGGTTGATCACGAGAAGCTGTTGCATCTTTGAGACGTTCGGCATCACGTTCTTTTCGATAGGTACCAATAAGCTCTGACGCACTGGGCTCATCATCTGGACCGCTGAGTGCCCATGATCCGATTGTTTTAAGAACCCCAACACCTTCGTCAGCTAGACCCAAAGTTCCACCTTGGAGAGCGCCACGCCCAAATGCCTCTGCTTTGGTGTATTTAATGCGAGCTGGGTTTCCCTCATTGCCAAAAAGTTCAGCATCGGTTAGCCCCTTTTTTGCCTGCGGGGCAGATGAACCTTGAGGAGCACCAAACAATTCCGCGTCGGTTAAACCTTTACCCTTTGGCATTGTCTATTCCTCATACCACAGGCCGTCTTGGTGTTTGACCCATACCTTATTATTTCTTTTTACTCTTGAACCTACATCAAACTTAGTATCGCGATCAGCGCCTAAGGCGTCTCCAGAGTCACCACCGGGAGGTGGGTCTTTTTTTAATTCGTCTTTTTTAGCTATTGATTTGCCTATATCCTCAGCAGAACCAAAACCTTTCAAAGTGCCTTTATTTTCAAAATATTTACCAGCTGAGAGGAGTTGCTCTGCCTTGGTTCTTATTCTCTCAATAAGACTATCAACTCGGCGTTTGTTTTCAGTTTCGGAAACGCGTTCGTCGAAAGCACGCTCGAGAATCTGCTGACCTTCCTTCTCAGTGAACTGGGGTCCTAATAATAGACGGATATTTTTTTGCGCTATTCTGCGAACACCCTCACGAATATTAATTGCTTCTTCGTTGGAGCCTTTGCGAATAAAATCAGGAATTGCTCCCTGCAAAGGACCAGTATAAGAGCCCGTTTCTAATTTTTGGGAGATTGCTTCAAGTTCTCCGAGATCCTTGGAGATTTCAGCAAAACCACCACGATCAGCAAAACTAGAATATTCTTTTGCAAACTCTTCATCTCGTTTTTTATAACCTGGACTCATTTTGTTTAAATCAGTTTTTGCACTGAATTGCTGGCCCGGTCTATCTTCGACAATTCGTTGTATAGTATTACCTTGTGAGTCGGTCTCTTCAATTAACCGAGTAGGAATCTTTTCATTTTTAGGTGCATCGGGAGTAAAGCTTAATTCCTTAGGTTGTGGGCCACCGTAATCCATGACCGCAACACCACGAACATTCCCCTTAATTAGGGGAACTTCTTTTATAAGCTTCTCTGGTGCTTTTGCACGGATTGAGACCAACAGTGGGGAACCGCTGTCTTTGTCTTTACCAATAAAAGAGCCCTGAGGAACCGGAGCTCCTTCTTTATAGGGGCTCACATCGAGTCCAGCTTGAGTGAAACTCGCTTGGTCTCCTTTGTCATAAATTCCCTGCTGGATATCTTTTTGCTTTTGTGTGCGAGCTTTGTGCTCATCAAGTTTTGCCATGTCTGCTTTAATACCATAATAGCTATTGGCAATTTGTAGTCCTTGAACTAAATAGTCGAGCGGGTCTTTCTTCTCACGTTTTTGAGCTAGTACTAAAGCCATTACACCAACCCCCTCTCACGTTGTGCTATCATTCGAGCTTTAATGATCGGCTCGGCGTAGGCTTGACGAAGCGGCTCAGGCAACTGAGGTAACGCTGCTTCAGCTTGCTGTAGCGTCTGTAGCTTGTCTTGTGATTGCTTCATCACGGAACGAGCCATAGCTGCCGCCTCGCCGCTAGTCTGTCCTCCGACACTCTTTGGCTTTGAAGCTGCAAACCCACCGATGGTACTCCCTATAAGATTCCCAGCACCGGCCCCAGCAATAGTTCCTAATCCTGGAACAATTGAACCAACTATCGCACCGCCAACAGTCCCAACCTGAGACCATGTTGCTTGTGTGTTATCTTTTCGTAGAGATGGTTGAAAAGCCATTAGTTGTTCTCCTAGTTTTTAGAATGGATTCCAGCTCGCAACAGCTTTCTTAATCTTAGCTCCAATATCACCACTTCTATTTGCGTCTTCTGCAGACTGTAGGCTTGCTTCCATCTCTCTCATTTGCTGCTCAAGTGCTTTTATACCAAGGTCCCATGCATCTTTAGCTTGTTTCGTTGCTAACAGGTTACTCTGCTCGTACTGGGATGCTTGTTGTGCCCGCGCTGCTTGTTGCTCGCCCAGTCCCAAACCGAATTGCTCATTTTGCTGTAATCGTCCAGCTCGTTGCTCGCCCAGTCCCAAACCGAATTGCTCATTTTGCTGTAATCGTCCAGCTCGTTG
>CAMLKA010000007.1 GCA_946480535.1 uncultured Candidatus Saccharibacteria bacterium
TATGGCTCAAGTTCCAGCTGGAAAAGTAACAACCTACGGCGACCTAGCAGCGCTTGCCGGGCATCCTTATGCAGCTCGCATTGTGGGTGGTATGGCGCATTATGGCAACCCAGAATTACCGTGGCATCGGCTTGTAAATCGCTTTGGCGGACTAGCTGCAGGGTATCATGGCGGACGTCGTGCCCAGCAAGAGCACCTTGAGCTAGAGGGCGTGACCTGTACAAATGATATCGTCGATAATTTTGAGGAGCGACGATGGCGACCCCTGTAAATAACGCTATGAACAAAAAAGTTATTCAAGATGCATCTACCTCTGAACTACCCCTGGTAGTCATTGTTGGCCCTACAGCGAGTGGTAAATCGGCCACTGCAATGCGTATCGCTGAGGAGTTCCGGGGTGAAATCATTTGTGCGGATTCTCGTACGATCTATAAGGGTATGGATGTGGGCACTGCAAAGCCAGCGACGGCCGATAGGGAAGCAATTCCGCACTGGGGACTCGACCTAGTGGAGCCTGGTGAATCGTTTACAGCAGCCGATTTCAAGTATTATGCACAACAGAAGATTGCGGAGATTCGTGCTCGTGGAGGCCTTCCTGTGCTAGTGGGGGGCACCGGCCTGTATGTTGATGGCGTTATTTTTGACTATGAATTCGTTGCTGCAAGTCCAGAACTGCGCCAAAAGTTAGAGGGAATGCCTCTCGATGAATTAAAAGAATATTGTATGAACAACAACGTTTCGTTGCCAGAAAATCATCAAAATCGACGGTACGTCATCCGCGCGATTGAGCGCCAAAACGTAAGCGGTAAAAGGTTAATGGAGCCAGTACCGAATACAATCATTGTAGGAATTGCTACAGAACGTGATGAACTTCGTGCTCGAATTGCGGCTCGGTCTGAACAATTATTCGAAACCGGAATGGTCGAAGAGGCAACTATGTTGGGCAAAAAATATGGGTGGAATTCTGAAGCTATGACGGGCAATATCTATCGTCTCGTGAAGCAATTTTTGGACGGGGAGTTCGACAAAAATGAGCTCAAAGAGCGGTTCATAATTAGCGACTGGCAACTCGCAAAACGCCAACTAACGTGGCTTAAACGCAACCCATTTATTACCTGGAAGCCATTAGATGAGGCCTATAGGTATATAAAACAAGAGCTGCAGAGTCGGCTGAAAAGTGAGTAACTAATTTGTGAGCGACATCTGCAGCCTGAGTTGAAATGGGCGCAGAGGCCCCATTGAAACCCAGCGTGAAGCCGTCTGAACAAATTACGTTACTCACTTTTCTAGCTTCCTCACCCCTAATTGTGATACTATAAGAGCAACAAAAGTGAACAGGAAATAGGGGATTATGATAGATAAGTTATTCGGTTCCAAGACGCGAGTAAAACTCTTGCATTTATTTATGAACCATCCGGGACAATCTTTTTATGTGCGTGAAATTACACGCCTGATTGACGAGCAAATTAACTCAGTTCGTCGTGAGCTTTCAAACATGTTGGAGGTTGGTGTTATCACAAGCGACACGTCTGACAATAAGTTGTACTACCAAGTGAATCAACGATACGAGTTCTACACTGCGCTTCGCGCCATCTTTGCGGGCGAGACCGTTACGGCAGAACACGCCGGTCCGGCAAATGCCGATGGTGTCCACGAACAGCACTTGTCTATTATTAATGACATTCCATCACTGCGCCTCGCCATTTTGGCGGGTGTGCTGGTGAAGGGCTCGACAGCTCCAGTTGATGTATTGCTTGTTGGCAACGCATCGCCAGCTAAAGTAAAATCAGCTATCGCAATGATTGAGAAGCTTGAAGGGCGTGAACTCAACTACACGGTATTGCCGTATGACGAGTTCTATTACCGATTGAGCGTTCGCGACAGGTTTATTGCCGAAGTGCTGGCAAGCAAGCATAGCGTTGTGATTGATAAAGATAACGTTCTTGGTGAACAGCAGTAACTGTAAGTAAGGAGACAGAACATGTTTGAAATTGAATATAAGGGTGCAAATGGAATTATCGTGTCATCAAAGAAGGCGAGTGTGGTTGTCGACCCGAAGCTTTCATTGGTAGGTTTGAAAGACATTCCCGTAAAAGATGCCGTCGAGCTCGCAACTGAAGCGCGTTTTGCGATTAACTCAGAGGACGCCAAGCTTGTCATTGAAGGTCCGGGTGAATACGGTATTGCTGATTTCGATATTCGCGGTGTTGCTGCGCAGCGTCACCTCGACACCGAGGCGGATCCTAAGGTTTCAACGATTTACCGCATTGAAGCGGGTGATATTCGCGCCGCTGTTGTTGGTAATATTTATGAAAAGCTTTCTGAAGATCAACTCGAAGATATCGGTATTGTTGATGTGCTCGTTATTCCTGTTGGAGGCAGCGGCTATACACTCGACGCAACTGGTGCTGCGTCTCTGACGCGCCAGATTGATCCAAAGATTGTTATCCCGGTGCATTATGCCGACTCTGGTATTAAGTACGAAGTGCCACAGTCTGAAGTAGACGTGTTTATCTCTGAACTCGGCGTTCCAGTAGAAGAGGCGCCGAAGCTTAAGCTCAAGAATGCTGCAGCATTGCCGCAAACTTTGACTGTTTACAAGCTCGCTCGAAGCTAATACAATTACATTTTAAATTCAGGAAGGTACTGCATGAACACTACTGTTACTATTGATATTGTAAAACTTCACGAAGACGCGATTATTCCAGCCTATCAAACGGCTGGCGCGGCCGGGGCGGATATTCACGCTCGTCTTGATGAGGCGGTAACTCTTCAACCACTTGAACGTCGTATGATTCCAACGGGTCTAGCGATGTCGATCCCAGAAGGATATGAAGTGCAAATTCGTGCCCGAAGCGGCATGAGCATTAAGCATGGTATTACGATGGTCAATGGCATCGGTACTATTGACGCCGATTACCGTGGAGAAGTGGCTGCTTTGGTTATTAACCTTAGTCAAGAAGCGTTTACAATCGAGCCGGGTATGCGTATTGCGCAAATGGTTGTTGCGAAGTACGAGTACACTGGTTGGAATGAGGTAGCTGAACTCGATGAAACCGTTCGCGGTACGGGTGGCTTTGGGAGCAGCGGTAAGTAGCTCTGTATTATGACAAATAAAAAATCCGCCGGTAAAGGCGGATTTTTTATTCCGGGGAAGACTTAGGCGAGGATGCCCTTCTTCTTAAGCGTACGGATCGCGCTGGTACTAAGAGTCATAGTAACCTTTTGGCCGTCTACTACAAAAGTTTTCTTTTGGAGGTTAGGCTTGAACACGCGATTGGTGCGACGCAAAGAGAAGCTAACATTGTTGCCAAATTGCTTTCCTTTACCGGTGAGTTCGCATCGTGCTGTCATAATTTATTCTCTCTTTCCTGTTTAATCTCAGGACACTAGGAACTATTTTACCTTTTTCACCCCTGAAAGTCAATAACCTCCGAGGGAGGAGTGCGGAGTGGTACAATAGTGACAATGACAGTCAACACAAACACCTACAATGAGCTACCAGTTCGAGAGTTTCATCAGCAGATTATTGATGCCGTTGATACCAATCAGGTAACAATTATTACCGCCGAAACAGGGGCGGGAAAGAGTACCCAGATACCGCAGTACCTTGCCGAACATGGCTACACAAGAGTTATTGTGACGCAGCCACGCATTTTGGCGGCGCGCAATCTGGCTGGACGCGTGCGTGAAGAGTGGGCGCTTCGTAACACTGAAGACGCCAGTGAAGTAATTGGGTATCGCACGGCCCATGAGCGAGACGATAGCGGGAACACGAAGATCCTTTATTGTACAGATGGCCTCCAGTTGGTTCGTGAAATAACAGGGGTAGGCATTAGCGAGAAGCAAGTGTTGGTGCTCGACGAGGTCCACGAATGGAATGAAAACATGGAAGTGTTGGTGGCCTGGGCGAAGAAGCGCTGCGAAGAGGAGCCTCGGTTTAAGGTGGTCATTATGAGCGCCACCATCGAAACTGAGAGTTTGGCGGCATTCTTTGGCACAAACGCAATTATCGATATTCCCGGTCGTCACTTTGAGGTAAAGAAGCGACGCGGAACGGATATCATTAGCGAGTTGTTTGCACAGCTTGATAACAGGGGTAAGAACATTCTGACGTTTTTGCCGGGTAAGGCGGAAATCCAAGCCGTCACAGAGGTGATTGAGAAGAAGGCAAAAACGGCTGGCGTGCCAATTATTCCGCTCCACAGCCAACTCGAGGCTGAAGATCAGCAAAAAGCATTTGCCAACTACCAATATGGAAAGATTATTCTGGCGACGAATATCGCCCAGACCAGTGTTACGATTGATGACATTGATATTGTTCTGGACAGTGGATTAGAGCGTCAAAGTGAAGTGCGAAGTGGGGTTGAAGGCTTATTTATCGCTCAAATCTCGCAAGCTGACAGTGCGCAGCGTGCCGGTAGGGCGGGGCGTACGAAGCCGGGTGAGTATATTTTGGCACAGTACGAGAAGATGCCGTGCATTCCTATTGAAGAGCGATCAGAGTATGCAGTCCCTGAAATCATGCGTAAACATATTGACCGCTTAGTGCTGCGCCTTGCAAATGTCGGTATCGACATTGAAACCCTTGATTTCTATCACGACCCAAGCCGAAAGGCGATTCAACGCGCAAAAAAGACGCTTGTTGCACTTGGTGCATTAACGACAACAGGTGCCGTAACAGAGATAGGGCGTCAAATGGAGCGTTTCCCGGTTGAATCGAACTATGCTCGCATGCTTGTAGAAGCCGATGATTTTTCGAAAGAAGTTCAGGCAAAGTTGGCGGCGATTATCGCAATTCAAGAGGTGGGTGGTATTGTGAAGGGTGGCACCACTTTTACGGGCTGGAAGCGCTATACGCACCAGACGAAGTCTGACTTGCTTGCGCAGTATGATGTTTACCTTGCATTGCCATCAATTCTTGAGGATGACTATGAAGACCTTGGTATTATTGCGAAGAACGCAGAGAAGGCCGCCGAGGTAATCGAACGGCTTCATCACGACCTGGGCCTTGAAGGAAGTGCCTTAGAGCCCGTTACAAAGGACGAAGAGCCAGCATTAATTCGTTGTATCACTGTCGGTGAAATCGACCAAATCTGGAGTGCAATCGATGAGCACGGAACCGTCGAGCATATCTTTAGTGGTCAACAACGCGAGCTTTCAAGCAGCTCCGTTGTGAGAAACCCAACGCTTATTACCGGTACACCGTTTGACCTCCAGGTGCCGCGAAAGAGTGGCGGTCTCGAGACACTGAACCTTGTAACCAGTGTTACTGTTGTTGATATTGACACACTTTTGGAAGTTTCACCCGACCTATTTACCGGGAAGAAGACGAAGGTTGCGTACGACCCGCGCCTTGGGTGCTTGGTTGATCGTCAGCAGGTTCGGTTTGGGAAGCGTATTCTTGAAGGGCTCGGACAGCCCCGTCTTGAGGACACAAATGAGAATCGTCAACTCTTTGCGCGTGAGTTTGTGCGCTGGGCACACGAACTACTTGAACGGCAACGTCGTAATCTTGAACGATTCCATAAGCGCGTACCGTTTGTTTCGCCAGGTCAGGTTGAACAAGAGCTTCGCGCCCGGGCGCAGGGGATTGTGTCACTCGATCAGCTTGATTCGAAAGATAAGCAGCGCGTGGCGAATCTTGCTAAACTCGAAACGTATCTTGGTGATGACTTCATCTATAAACTTGGCAAGCCACGTCGCCAACCGCGTCCGGAAGAGAAGCAGCGCCGGCATGGCTGGGGCCAGAAACGTAAACGCCGCCGCGAACGATAGAAAAATAAAAAAAGGAGGCCTAAGGCCTCCTTTTTATTGGACGATAGCACTTAAGATGGGAAGACTGGAAGACTTCCAGATGACCATATTGTATTGTTCGTGTCCTTAAAGTCGTTCATTTTGCTAGCGTTGGTTACATCGGTTACTTTTGAAACATTCCATCCAGATAAATTCTGGTTCATGAGCATATCAAACTGGAACATCTGATACATGCTCGTAACGTTGCCGGTATTCCAGCTGCTCAAGCTCTGGTTAAAGGCAGGGGCATTGCGGAGCATGCGCCACATCGAGGTGACGCTCGATACGTTCCAGTTATTGAGGGGTTGGTTGAACACGATTGCTCCGTTAAACATGCCACTCATGTTGGTTACCTTCGATACATTCCAGGTGTTGAGTGCTTGGTTGAAGCTTGTTGCGTTTTCAAACATTTGGGCCATATTGGTAACGTTGCTGGTATTCCAGCTGCTCAATGGTTGGTTGTATGCACTGGTAGAATCTTGTCCACCAAAGAACATGTAGGACATGTCGGTCACTTTTGAGGTATCCCAGTTATTAATATTTTGGTTGAAACTGGTAGCGTTGTGGAACATCCAAGACATGTCGGTTACGTTTGAGGTATTCCAGTTGTTTAATGGCTGATTAAACGAGGTAGATCCCGAGCAGCCACAGGCTTCCCGGCCAAACGTACCGTGCATCGATGTTACGGCCGAGGTATTCCAGTTGTTAAGCGGTTGGTTGAAGCTGCTTGCACCGGTAAATGTTAGGCGAAGAGAAGTAACTTTAGAAACATCCCAGTCATTTAACGGCTGGTTAAAACTGCTTGCACGAAGGAATGTTGTATTTAATGTAGTAACATTTGATACATCCCAGTCATTGAGGGGTTGGTTAAATGAGCTTGCGCCAGCAAACGTACCGTCAAGTGTTGTGACTTTTGATACATCCCAGTTTCCAATAGGTTGATTAAATTGGGCTGCGTTTTCGAACATGCTTGAGAAGTTGGTCAAACTTGATGGAGGCTCTGCTACATAGGTAAGATTTGTCGAGTTGGTAAAGCGCATAAATGTTGGCTGTACACCTTCACGCCACTGACTGACGGTTGAAAGGCACGGTCGAGCGTTTGCTGTAATACCCGATGTATTAATCTGTGAGATTGATCCCGAGTAGAGAACAGTGTACTTTCCCTTGGTCGCGTAGGTGTGTCCGGTATTTGCGCCGCTGATCGCGCCAGTAGTACCATCGCCCCACTCGATTGACCCTGCTGCTGAGGTTGTTGGCGAGGTGATCGGCAAGAATACCGTGTTACCAACACATCCCGGGAGGTTTAGGTCATATATAAATGCCGTGTATTCTTTATCGAATGCTGGTCCACCAAGGCAGGTACCTTCGGTTGGTTCTGAATTTGTGCTGGTTGCATAGAAGGTCCTGTCAAACGCTGTTGCTTCGAGGCAGAACGTGCGAGTAGTGGAGTCGTAGGTATACCAGTAATCGGTATCACCGGAGCTATTAGTTGCCGTCGCAGTGTTGAAGCTGCTAGGGAAGCCTCCGTTTTCTGACTTGTACTTAATAAGTGTCGAGACAGACGAGCGCAGGTCGGTCTTAAGCGAGTTTTCGCGTGCCTGATCGCGCACAATAGCGTAGGAAACGATTGTAACCGCAGCGAGAATACCAATAACAATAATAACAACGAGAAGCTCAACGATAGTAAAGCCAGATGATTTCAGATTATTTTTATTTTTATAGACATTCATAGTATCTACTGAAAGTGTAACCACGAGCTTTGTAAAAAGCAAGAGAATTACGGGTAAATTGCTTACTCAGCGCTGGGCGCTCTTGTATACTAGAGAAAGATGTCAGTAGATATTATTCAATTAATTATTATTCTTGGGGTGATTCTTGTATCAATGACCCTTCACGAGGCGATGCACGCCTTTGTTGCGTATTGGCTCGGGGACGACACGGCGCGACGTGAGGGCCGACTAACACTAAACCCAATCAAACACATCGACCCTTTCTTAACAATTATTCTTCCCCTCGGACTCGCTATTATCGGCGCGCCTATCTTTGGTGGTGCAAAACCAGTACCGTTTCGCCCCGATCAAGTAAAGGGTGGCGACTGGGGTGCGGCTTTGGTTGCACTTGGCGGACCGCTCACAAACCTATTCATTGCATTTGTTTCATTTGGCATATGGGCAATTGTCGGTGGGCCGATGAGCGGGATAGGGGCGATGATTCTTTGGGCGATGGTCACCGTGAACCTCGGATTCTTTGTCTTTAATATTATTCCTGTACCGCCGCTTGATGGATCGCGCGTCTTATATGCGCTTGCGCCAGAGTTCGTCCGTACGGGCATGCGCTTTGTAGAGCAATACGGCCTTATATTTATCTTTGCGCTCGTGCTTCTTGCGGGTCCGGTGCTCGGCCAGTTTATGAGCGTTGTGATCAACTTCTTTATTGATGTATTCAGTTCGATCTTTCGTTTATAAACCGTTGTAGTATCTGCCAAACTCAGTGCGGGCTCAGGACCCCGGTGCTATAATAATAAGTACCCAGGAACGCTAACCCTAGGTGTACATGATTTTCCGATATCATAGATGAGGAAGACCTAATGACTTAACTCCGTGGAGTTATTTTGCGGTTTTCCACCTTGCACTTACGCGGGGAATATCATCATCACCTAGACGCTTAGCTCCTGGGTTTCATGGCCACACACAACCCCCTCATATCCATTTTTATGGACGAAGAGGGGGTATTTATATGTATGCTATACTGAAGGCATAAAAAGGATAACACAAACACAATGAAACAACGGTTATCGGTGAGGGCGATCATTAATGAGGACGGCAAGGCGCTTCTTTTGAAGCGTGACAACGGCCGTCCTACTATTCTAGGGAAGTTTGAGCTTCCTGGTGGGAAGCTTGCATATGGTGAGCAGCCAGAAGATGCCTTGCGTCGCTACCTGCACGATGATGCCGGGCTTCATATCCAGGCTTCGCAACTCTTCGATGCGGTGACATATATCGACTACGATGACCGGGCTATTCAGTATGGCGTGATTGTCTACCTTGTGACGTTAGCGCCGCAACGACACCCAATGAAGCTCAGTGGAAACTACTCGAAGTATAAATGGCACTCGATGTCGAACATACAACAGTCTGAACTCACCGATTTAACACAATTGCTTCTGGGTATTATTCAGCAAGATGAAGTAACAGAGAAGACTGTCGATAAAACGCAGCTTAATGATGTTAATAAATCATCAGATGACGCGGTGGTTATCTATTCTGATGGTGGCTCACGAGGCAATCCAGGGCCATCTGCGGCGGGGTATGTAGTCCTCAATAATCGTCAGGAAGTCATTGCCGAAGGGGGAGAGTACCTTGGAATTACGACGAATAACCAGGCCGAATACCAAGGTGTTCGATTGGGGCTCGAGAAAGCGATGGAGCTTGGCTTTAAGAAAGTCGACTTCAAGCTCGACAGTATGTTGGTGGTAAACCAGATGAAAGGTCAGTATAAGATCAAGAACAGGGAGCTTTGGCCAATTAATGAGCGTATTCGTATGCTCATGACCAAGTTCGATAGGGTTACCTTTACCCACGTAAACCGAGAATTCAACCAATTAGCGGATGGTATGGTCAATAAAACACTTGATGCTCATAAAGCCCACCCTGGCGGGTAAGTGTATAATCAGGGTAACTAATAAAAGAAAGAATATCTATGAACGAAAATCCAAGCACAGTACCGTCAACTCCAACCGAAACTCCAGAGGCTGCTCCTCAGGCTGTCGAATCAACACCAGCTCCAACACCAGCGCCTGCTCCGGCTCAAGCGCCCCTTGAGCATGCCCCTCTCACGCATGAGCCATATGAGCCACTTGCGAAGAAAATAAATCGCATTATGGCCTACGTTCTTATTATTTCGGGTATTAGCTTTGTATTGATTGCAATTCTTGCGATATGGAACGTGTTTGGCGATGACGCAGGAACCGTAGTGTGGCGAGCACTCGGAAGTCTGGGGGCTATCGCACTCGGTGCACTCATCGTATCGGTTGCGTCGAAAATTATCACCGATCACAACAAGTAGGCGAGCTCGCAGCCCTGTAGCGCTCATGGTATAATAATGGATAGGCAGTCCGCTAGACGGCCGCTTGGCCTTAAAACCAAGAGGAAAGTCCGGGCAGCAAAGGATACGACAGTCGCTAACGGCGACCGGGGGTAACCCTAGGGAAAGTGCCACAGAAACAGTACCGCCTCGCGAATGCAGTACGGAAAGGTCTTCGGGCTCGTCCGTCACTGAGAGGTAAGGGTGAAAAGAGTGGGGTAAGAGCCCACAGCGTCATATGGCGACATATGGAGAAGGTAAACCCTGTCGGCTGCAAGGAGATCAGCATAACGAGTGATCCGCTCGCTGGTCGATACCCGCTTGATTGTATCAGCAATGGTATAGCTAGATAGATGGTCGTCCTCGACAAAACCCGGCTTACAGGTTGGCTGCCAGCCAAAACCCCCTCTTCAATAGAGGGGTTTTTGGTATACTGGGACTATGACTGATAAAAAACAATACGCAACAGCAAAAGAGCGCCAGGCGGCGTACATAAAAGAACTTCACAAGAGACAGGCGGCCCTTCGTCCAAAGATTTCCAAAGAAGAGGCGGCAAGGCGACGTGCGAAGAGTCTTCGTAATTTTAAGCTCTTTGAGGTCGTCTCACTGGTACTGCTCACTGCAGTATTGGTATTTTTAAGCTACCATATCTTCCAGTCGTACTATAACGAAGATGCCTACAAGGCGGCTTTGGGGAGCGACGCAACCTTTAACCTTACCCTTATATTCTGGGGCGCCATTACACTGCAAGCTGCACTTATGATTCGGACTGGTTTTGTGCGTAACGCCGCAGATAACCTTATTAGCGAAGACAAAACCGATCATCCATTCAAGGGGTGGCGGTTCACTTTATTTACGCCACTTTTAGGGGTAATTATCTTACTTCCTGCAATTCTTGCGGGCGTATTTAACGACGATGATATCAATACTGTCGGTGTGTTTTTCCTCATACTTCTTATGTCGTGTATGGCCTTTCTGTTGAGTGCCTTGGTTGCGGCGTTTATTATTGCGCCTATCGAGCTGCTTATTAGGGGAGTTGTTGCGCTCATAAAGGGCGATAGGTCGAAAGTGCACTATGTCTTGATTGGAACATTTATTGCTGGATTAACAGCGTTTATTGTTTTGGGCTCAATGTCGGTCGCCGCCGAGCTGCCATACCCGGCAGGCTCATTCCAGGTGCTGCTTGCACTGTTCGGTATTCCGGGTGGATATGAAGTGACGAACGAGACGTTGCTGTGGGTGACTCGAGGTATTCTTGCGGCTATTATTGGGTTCTGGATTATTATGAGCCTGACAGGAAAAAAAGAGCAGCCAGCTACCTCTACGAAATAGTTGGGTGTTCTGACAAAAAATACCACCTCGGATGAGGTGGTATTTTCGAAATAAGTGGTCGAGATTATTTGGTTGCTGACTTAACGATAGCAGCAAATGCCTTTGGCTCTGAAACCGCGAGCTCTGCGAGTACCTTACGGTCAACCTCGATGTTTGCAGCCTTGAGGCCAGCAATGAGCTTACCGTAGGTAGTACCTTCGAGGCGAGCAGCCGCGTTGATACGAGTAATCCAGAGAGCACGGAGGTCGCGCTTACGGTTACGGCGGTCACGGTATTGGTATTCAAGTGCACGAGTAACGGCTTGCTTAGCAAGACGGAAGCTACGGGTGCGGTTGTGCTGCATGCCCTTAGCTTGTGCTAAGATTTTTTTGTGTCGGTTTCGTGCGGTTACGCTTTTCTTTACGCGCATAGTCTTTAATTCTCCTTATAGTCGTAGGCGGGATGTCGTCGGCTTGTGCGCCGGCTTGTCCTCTTAGACGCCCAGAGCTCGCTTAATGTTCTTAGCGGTACCACCGGTTACGGTAGCAGTTGTGTTGATGCGACGCTTACGGCTCTTGCTTTTCTTCGCAAGAAGGTGAGCGCCGAAGGCACGTTGGCGAGTAACTTTACCAGTCTTGGTAATCTTTACGCGCTTCGCAGTACCCTTGTGGGTCTTGAGCTTTGGCATTATATTCTCCTTATTTCTTCCGGACGACAACGCTGAGGTTGCGTCCTGCCATTTGTGGCTGGTGCTCGAACACGGCTTCTTCTTCAAGTAGTGTTCCGATTTTGTTAATCATGTCGTATCCCAGTTCTTTGTGCGCCATCTCGCGACCGCGGTAAAAGATTTGGATACGGACTTTGTGCCCGTCGGCGAGGAACTCACGTACTTTTCGAAGTTTGATCTCGAGGTCGCCCTGTCCGATCTTGAGTCCGAAACGCATTTGCTTGAGCTCACTTTGCTTACTGTTGCGGCGGCTTTTTTGAGCCTCCTTCTCCTTCTGGTACTGATATTTGCCCCAGTCGATGATCTTTACAACAGGTGGGTCGGCATTCGGTGAGATTTCAACCAGGTCGAGTCCGGCTTCTTCTGCGGCCTTGAGCGCGTCTTGACGGCTCAAGATACCGAGCTGTTCGCCCGATTCTCCGATAACGCGTAGTTCATTTGCACGAATCTGCTCGTTGATACGAATTTTTTGGTTAATAACCTCTCCTTTGTTGACCCTAATCTCGCATTGTTTACCCCTGGTAGGGGGTAGATTGTACGGGCCTTTTACCTAAAATCAGCCGAATCTTGTTTGGTTCGGCCGGTTCGAGCTTTTACTCAGGAGTTATTTTAACAAATTTAACGGGGAAAGGCAAGCCTTTGCTATGGAGGTGGCTCGTTGCCACCCAAAGGGAGGCCGGTGGCATGTATGTAGGCGGGCATTTATGAGCGAAACTGGAGCGCCTCGGCGACATGGGAGGCCATTAAGTCGCGTGAACTATCTAGGTCTGCAATGGTGCGCGCTACACGCAAAACGCGTAGGTATCCACGTGACGTGAGGTGCAGTGTAGTGGCAGCGGTGTCGAGTAGCTGCTTTGCTTTTGGTTCAAGCATAAAGAGCTTTTGAGCGTCTTCAATCGAAGCGTAAGCATTGTAAAAGTCTCTACGTTTATATCGCTTTGATTGTGCCTCTCTGGCTTTAAGCACAAGCGATAACACTTTAGGTTGTTGCTTATTTTTCAACGAATTTGTATCAAAAAAGTGTTCGTGATTGGTTTTGAAAATAGTAAGCCGAAGGTCGATACGGTCCAGTAATGGGCCGGAGATTCGCTTGTTGTACGCGTTCATTTGGGCGGCTGAACACGTGCACGGTACGGCTGAATCGCCTAAGTATCCGCAGGGGCATGGGTTCATCGTGGCGACGAGCATTGCGTCGGCTGGCCATGTTATGTGGCCATAGAGTCGGGAAAGGTGCACGACCCGATCTTCGAGTGGCTGTCGGAGCGCTTCGAGCGTTGCGCGTGGATATTCGGGCAGCTCGTCGAGAAAAAGTACGCCCTTGTGGGCAAGGCTAATATCACCGGGCCGAGGTTTTAGCCCGCCGCCAATGAGTGCAGTAAGGGTAACGCTATGGTGGGGTGATTGAAAAGGGGGTGTGACGCAAAGAGCACCTGCGTTGCCGCTCGCAAGGCTATGGAGTTTTGTGACCTCGAGAATCTCTTGGGGCGAGAGGGGCGGAAGGAGTTCCTGGAGAGCTCGTGCAAGCAATGTTTTACCAGCCCCTGGCGAACCAGAGAAGAGGAGGCTATGTCGGCCTGCTGCGGCAATGGCGAGCGCCCGTTTGGCTTGGTCGTGTCCGACGATACTATCAAATACAGAGGTAGGGGCTACGGGTAAAGCTTCGCCAGCGGCTACTTGTGGCGCTACAAACGGCACAAGGCCTTTTAAGCCCCTGTAGAGTGTTTGGAGATTCGAGACCCCTACGGGTTCGATTCCAGGGACGAGAAGCGCCTGAGGAACGTTCTCGGAGGGCAGGAAGAGGCGAGTGGCCCCTTGGGCAAGGGCAAGTTCGGCCAGAGTGACGGCCCCGCGTATGGGCCGTATCGAGCCATCGAGGGCTAGTTCGCCAGCGAAAAAGGCCGAGGCAACCTCTGTTTGCTTAAGCTGGCCGCTCGCAACCAGGATGCTGAGGGCTATGGGTACATCAAGATGGGTGCCATCTTTGGGAAGCTCTGCAGGAGCGAGATTGATAGTGATTTTTTGAGCAGGGAAGTCTAATAGTGAGTTGGTGATAGCGCTTCGTACCCTTTGGCGAGCTTCGTCGATTGCTTTATTTCCCATTCCTACGATTTGGAGAGCGGGGAGCCCTGCCTTCATATCGGCCTCTACCTCTATGAGTGCGCCATTAAATCCAATCGGCGCCCCTGAGAGAACCTGCGCTACTTTATTTCGTATTACTCCGCCCATATTCTCCATGCTACTCATCTAACCTCAAGAAAGTCATTAACTTTTCTCTTAAAATATGCTAAAATAACAGATGTCACGTGGGGCTGATATAGCTTCGACGAGAGGAATTTAACAGGATATTCAGCAAGTCGCTTTACACCCGTTAGGTGTTTATTTAATTGCAAACAAACTTGCATCAGTGAAGGCTTTCTTTGCTAACGCGTTCGCGCCGAAGCAACTTGCCTTCCAAGTTGCCTAATTACTAGGTAACCATCGATCTTCTCAAGGTAGCGTAGGGGAGTCGGTGTTATATTTACGTTACTTACGTTCATTTGGGGCAGCTGCTAAGTGTTCGGAAATCTTCCAGCGGAACGATTATCGCTATTTTTGTCTTATCCCTAGGCAATAAGCGTTCTTAATACGTAGATAAGACTATGCTTGTAGAAGAATATCAGGTTACCTTTTGGACCCGGGGGCAGTACCCGGCAGCTCCACCACAATGATGACGAAATCCGCCAGGTATCTAGGCGGATTTTTATATTTTTTGAATAAATAGATGGTTTTTGCTGAATAATAAAACGACCGCCTGCGAGGAACGGTCGTTTTCGTGGAGTTTTGCGGTGATTTTTGTTTTTGAGCCCCTGGATAACTTTTTTACTCAGGAACTACCCCTATAATATGACGGCATAGTGCTTACGTCAATACTTTTTTGTAAGAATCTTTTGGTAAAAAATACTACGCCATTTGCGGTGTATTGGGTGGTTTGCCATACACCATATATCGCGTTTGTTCGTCGTTAACGTGCTTGTGCTTTATAATTTACTATATGCAAAGAAAAAACGGGTTTACGATTGTTGAGCTGATTGTCGTTATTGTTGTCATCGCTATTATTGCCGCGGTAACCATCGTTTCGTATGTGGCTGTTACAAATAACGCCAAGCAGCAGACAGTAAAAACCGACGCACAGACGGTTGCCGCACAGCTTAATAAGCATAAAGCGGAGAAGGGGGCCTATCCGGCTGATCTCGATACGCTTACCGATATGCCTACGACGGATTCTACCTTTCAATATACTTACGATGCTACAAGTAGGGCATTTTGTCTCACGGCGTCGGTTGAGGGTGCGTCTGCATATGTTACAAATGTGAATAGTGAAGCAAAAGAGGGTGGCTGCCCAGGAGACGCCGTAGAGGGGCGCCCGGCACGCACGAATCTTGCCCTTAACCCTGGGTATGAGGCGAATAGTGTGGCGAACTGGGGCTCTTTCTGGTCGCCAACGCGTACGGCTACATCGAGCGAGAAGCGGACAGGAACTTATTCTATGAGTATGGTCCAGAATGCTACGGATACGACAAATAACCGTTGTGATGGTGCGATTATGACGACCACAAGCCTTCCGGACGTCATAGAGGGTGCGAAGTATCGTGCTTCGTTCTGGTTTAAGGCACCTGTGGGTACCTGGGTTGTTGGATCGTATAAGATGAACACCGGCTACGTGGGGCGAGGAGGTGTATGGATGCAGGGGAATGGTACGTGGCAGCAAATTAACCTCCCAACGTATACGGCAATTACTGCCGACGTAGCCAATACCTACAAGCTCGGACTTCAAATTAATATGTTTGCGGTGCAAAACAACTGTAGCCCCGCTCTCGCTGGGGGATCAACGGTCTATATTGATGACGTTATGTATGAAGTGTTTGGCACTGACGTGCCTGTCGCGCAGCAAAGCGACTTTCGTGATGGAAACTCTGCGAATTGGCTATGGACGGGTGCGCAAAACCTCTCAACTTCACGTGGTCCAGATTCTTAGTTAGAAGATAAGATAGACTTTGTACAACGATGTATTTTTATCATCATATTCAATATAACAGTAGTAACTATAGGTGTTGTGTGTATTAATTGTAAATCATACATCATTTTATGAAGACAATAGTATTGACCAAAATGCATAAGCGTGATAGAGTGATAACAAGCTTTAAGAAAAACAAAAACATTCAAAAAGCCACCACAAAAACACCTTAACAATTCGGCCTGGTATATATGACCACTTTTGACGGAAAAGTCGGTGACGCCTCCTCGCGTCGCCACTAGTAATCGAAAGATCTTCATTTGTTCCACACTTTTATTACCTTGTTATAGGGCATCTCAGTAGTAGGAATAACGCACCTTTTTGATCTTTCATATGTATTCACACATCTCCTTGTTTGAACTACACCAAAACAAACATTAGTATCGAAAACGAGTTTGATGGCATCACCGATGCTCCGCCAAAAACAGATACTCTCCCGAGTAACTGTCAAAGTGTTGTCCTTCTAGTACCGCTTTCGTGCCAAGTAAATCCTGAAACTTTCACCAGCACAGCCTCTCCTTACGAGGAGTGCAAACAGAAGTGAAAGAGCAGCATGACACTTGGCGCGAAAGCGCGGAACGAAGGCTATGAGCAACATAAAAATGCCCCGGGTTTTCCCGGAGCGGTCAGATAGTCCACAGCGGTGCTCTGATTCACCGGTTCACACGCCCTAATTTATTCCAGCGGCGTTTGCTGCAACCTGAATCGTATAGAGCCACCGCTTGGGCTCCAAAGAACTTACTGCCCCAGCTGGAATGGGCGTTTAAATCTTAAGCGATATAGTATAAGATAACAGGGATGTTACCACGATTAATCGCAACCATCTCCTTAGCAAGTCTTGTAGTGCTAAGTCTCATGCTGACATTTACCTCGCCAGCAACAGCCGGCCCTTTTGGCCTTCTTGTGATTTTTGTTACGGCTTATCTAACCTTTGTGGGGTTGATAAGCTTTTTTTTGTTTGGCATCAATCGTCTCGTCATTATGGTTTCATCGGGGATGACCCTTCGTAAGCCAATCCAGAAGATGGAGTTTAAGCGGGCGTACTACTACAGTACGGTGCTGGCTGCGGCGCCTGTTATGTTGATCGGACTGCAGTCGGTCCAGTCGATTGGTGTTTATGAGGTGTTGCTGGTGGTGATTTTTGAGGTGGTGGCGTGCCTTTATGTGACGAAGAGGATGCGCTAATAAAAAGCATATTCGCTATGCTTTTTACTCGCTCTCTTATGCTATAATCACAGATATGCAACCAGAGAATTCTCGTAACGCTGCCACGGGCAGTGAGCAGCTCCCAATGCCACCATCAATGGGTCCGGAACATGCTTCGTCATTACCGCCTCTTGATGCACGTTTTGAGCGTGGGCAGGAGCGTGTTGAGCAGGTAGCCGAAGCGAGTGCTCGTGTCAGCGACGCCGCGGCCGCTGCGACGGCGACGGCCATTGCACAGCCAGTCGCACCGGTGCAGGCACCCCCGCCCGATCCAACACCAACCGCCGGTACGCCACTTGTTGCGGCCGACGAAGATCTTATCGAAAAGGAGTGGGTCGATAAGGCAAAGGAAATCATCGAGCAAACGAAAGACGATCCGCACGCTCGCACGCAAAAAGTGAATGAGTTACAGCGCGATTATCTACAAAAGCGATATGGCAAGGTTGTCGGCGCCAGCGAATAGCCGATTCTAAACAGGAGAGAAGGGGAGCGTGGTAGGAGTCATCATTACGGTAGTCATAGTCATCCTTGCGATTGCAGGTGTGGCTGGCTTTGCATTTATGCAGTACCGTAAGGTGGTCCGTGAGGCAAAAAATTACGAGCGCGGCTTAAAGATGGTTCCGCTCTATATTCATATTCCACCAATTAGTTCTGACATTGCAGGCAATGGTCGTGATGAGCGTGACCTCACCGAAGAAGTCTTGAGCCAAGCGCAGGTCATGTACAACATTATCGCCAGCACGGCGACGAAGGGCTTCAAGAGTCGTATCTATGGGCAGCGCCATATCTCATTTGAAATTGTCGCCCACGAAGGCCTTGTACATTATTATGCAGTTGTTCCGGTTTCACTTATTGATGTCATCCAGCAAGCAGTTGCGGCGGCGTATCCATCGGCTCGTCTTGAAGAAGTGAGTGAGCGTAATATCTTTAACCCGGCTGGTCGCATGAGTGCGACGATTGGTGGCGAGTTTACATTAAAGAAAGATTTCGCGTATCCAATTGCAACTTACCAAGAATCAAAGCGTGACGCGGCTCGCGCACTTTTGAATGCATTGTCGGGTGCGACGCGCGAAGACGGCGTTGGTATTCAAATTCTGATTCGTCCCGCACAAGATGGCTGGGCGAAGACCGCTCAAATGGTGTCAGAGGGGATTCGTAAGAATAAGGGGAAGAAGTCTGGCTCAACGACAGTCATGACCGGGCTTATGGAAGCGCTTTGGAAACCGCCTGAATCGCACGAAGTGAAAGCCGAAGATAAGCAGCTAAGCTCAGCCGAGCAGGCTGTAGTCGAAGGCATCGACGATAAGACGCGCTACCCAGGTTACGAGACATTGATTCGCGTTGTTGCCTCGTCGAACACCTCGGCACGTTCACAAGCACTTATGAATAATGTCGTTGCGGCATTTTCACTGTTTGATTCAACACAGAACAACGGTTTTAAGTTTGCTGTGTCAAAGAATATTGAAGAGTTCGTTACAGCGTATATTTTTAGGTTCTTCCCGCAAGAAATAAATCAGAATGTCCTTAATACGGTTGAACTCGCAACGATTTTTCACCTGCCAAATCAAAACTCAATCCCAACGTCACAAGTTCAGCGTCAGTCCGCAAAGCAGGTTGATGGTCCAACGCAAATCATGGAAGAAGGGTTCCTCCTCGGGTACAACGAGTTCCGTGGGGTCAAGAAGCCAATTCGTCTTGGTCCAAAAGATCGCCGTCGCCACACCTATATTATTGGTCAGACGGGTACCGGTAAGTCGAAGCTGCTTGAAAACCTTGCGTATCAAGACATGATGGATGGTCGCGGGTTTGCCTTTATTGACCCGCACGGCGACTCGGCAGAAGAGCTGCTTGGTATGGTTCCAAAAGAACGTGTCGAAGACGTCATTTACTTTGCGCCAGGTGATATGGACATGCCAGTTGGCCTTAATTTGTTCGAATTCGAAAACCAAGACCAACGCGACTTTATTATTCAAGAAACCATCGCTATGCTTTACAAGCTGTACGACCCAGGCCACACGGGTATCATTGGTCCACGCTTTGAGTCATGGTTCCGTAATGCTGCTCTGACCGTGATGGCAGATCCGAATGGGTCTTCGTTCCTCGACGTGCAACAAGTCTTTATTGACCAGGCCTTTGCCGATGAGAAGATTAAGCATGTTACGACGCAAACCGTGCTCGACTTCTGGAATAAGGAAATGGCACAAACGACAGAGTCGGCGAAGGGTGAAATGCTCGGTTGGTTTGCCAGTAAGTTCGGTGCCTTCCTAGCAAACGATATGATGCGTAACATTATTGGCCAAACCAAGAGTGGCTTTAACCTGCGCGAAATTATGGATAACAAGAAGATTCTTCTTGTGAACCTTTCAAAGGGTAGGGTGGGTGAGTTGAACTCCCAGCTGCTTGGTATGATCTTCGTGATGAAGTTCAACGCTGCTGCTATGGGTCGTGCCGATATGCCAGAAGACCAGCGCCAAGACTTCAGTCTCTACGTGGACGAGTTCCAGAACTTTGCAACCGATAGCTTCGCGACAATCCTGTCTGAGGCTCGTAAGTATCGCCTGAGTCTTGTGCTTGCGAACCAGTTTATGACGCAGCTGACCGACCAAATTCGCGAGGCGATTCTTGGTAACATTGGTACGGTCATTAGTGGACGTATTGGTATTACGGACGCCGAGATTCTTGTGAAGAAGTTCACGCCAACCTTTGATGTTGAAGACCTGACGCGTATGCCAAACTTCCAGACAATTGCTTCGGTGATGATTCAAGATGTGCCGTCAGCAGCCTTCAGCATGTCGCTGTTGCCACCACTTGGGCAGACTAACCCGCAACTTCGCGACGCCTTGAAGAAGTTATCGGCAACCAAGTTTGGAAAACCGCGCGCTCAGGTAGAACAAGAGTTCTTTAAACGTATGAGTATTGGTGACGAGATGAAACGGCAGAAGATGGAGGCACTAAAGAAGGCTCAGGAAGAACGTATGGCTGCGTTTAGAGCGGGTGGCCCTGGTGGAGTGGGTCCAAACTCGTCAGCGCCGCTTGGTGCTCCTGGACAGCCTGCTGTGCCGTCACAGAGTGTGCCGATGGGGCCGCCGCAGCCACCATCATTCCTCGACGAGTGGCTCTCGAAGCGTCAACAGATTGTCGATTCGCAAAAGGCGGCTCCAAAGGCGCCATCGAGCCCCGTTGCACCAGCGCCGCAGCCTACGGCATCTGCCCCGACCCTTTCCCAGGCAGCACCCCAGGCACCAGTGCCGCAGACGCAGGCTCCGAACCCAGCCTTTGGTCCAACGGCTCGCCTTGATACTCGACCTCAGCCAATTCCAGCTGCGAAAGAGGCTCCAGCAAAGGCGTCACAAGCACCGAAAGTCCCAGAGGTGTCTACGGCACCGATCACAAGTGAGCCAGAGAAGCTCCACATTCGCGACACCGCTGCCAATGCGGGGGATGATGGCGTTTCAGTGAAGCTTCGCTAGGTATCGTTATGACTTATCGGGTGTAGCTTCGAGCTTCGCCAGGTCGTTGAGCGCGTCGCTTTGGTGGATTGTTTCAAGTACTGAGTCCGCACGTGTAGTGCTGAACTTGATCGCTTGCAGGGCATTGCGTACGCCGCGCACGTAGCTTTGCGCCGCGTCTGCGTCGAGCCCGGTAGGCACTTCGACTTTAAGAATTGATGGATGTTGGCCGTAGTGAACTTCAACTTCGGCGTAGAGTGTAAAATGTGTCATTTTATACTTTCTTTTTATTTATTGTATTTTGTAGAGATCTCTATACTTATTATACTAAAAGCTCTATTTTCAGATTTTTTATAAATAAAATAACGCCCGAGAGGGCGCTATTTTTAAAGAGGTGGACTAGGCTTTTTTGCCCGTAATCATGACCTTGAAGAAGTCGTAAAGAATACCAAGGATCCATCCAACAATGAAGGCTCCGATGGTTTCAAAGCCGGATAGGGTGTAGCCGTAAAATTTCGATACAACGTACACGCCGAGTACCAAGAAGAAAGCAACGACAGCGCCTGCCAAAATAGCATTTGGCCGAGCAACTGTGCTTCCAACAACCTCGCTTGTCTTTTCGATGACAGGGTTGTGAATGAACTTGCTGAAGGCACGCTGCGCAGGGCTTAGCTCTGATTGCAGCTGTTTCATGTGGTGTTTGTAGCTTGCTTCGCGTTCCTTCTTGCTCACAACGCCGTGACGACGCTTAGCAGGGGAGCTTGAGCGCTCTTTGCCCTTCTTTTCGGCACTGCCGCGTTCAACGCTAACAGCTTCTTTGAGCGCTTCGTGACGTGCTTCGACTTCCGACTTCTCGCCGTTTTCAACCTTACTTTTTTCGACAGCCCGTTCAACTGAAGCTTCCGCCTTTAGGTAGCTTTCGAGTTGCTCTGGACTGAGCTCTTTGTTTTCAGGGCTTTGCGTTTCTGGCGCATCCCCGTGGAATTGTTCCGCACCCATTAAATTGCTCCTCCATTCACATCACGACGGATAAGTCGTACTTCTGTTCCAAGTTGGCGTGAGCGGAAGTAGAAGAAGGTCACGATTGAGAGAACGATACCTGCAAAGATGATGTTCTCGGTTGGACCGGTCTTTGGAAGTTCTGAGGTGTACTCAACAACCTTTGGCACTGGGCAGGTAACCGGAATGACAACCGATGATGTATAGAAGGCGTTTTCAATTTTACAGTCGTATGAGCTTGGGTCGCTGACACCTTGTGGGGTTGCTGGAATGGTCGCAAGAATTTGTACGGTGAAGGTACGAACTTGCTTTTCGCCAGCACTCAAGGTGATGTCAGGCCAGCTGAGAACGCGGGTTTTTTCGTCGTATTTGCCGCCACCGTTATCAATGAGTTTTGCGTACTCAAGGGTGTCGCCAATGTTGTCTTCAAACGTGAAGGTCTTGGCAGTGCCACCAGTGTTTTCAGCGGTAATACTGAAGGTGATGCGATCATTTTCTTTTGCCGTAACGGTTGTCGCGTTTACGTTACCCTGGGTGACGTTGAGCGCGGTTTTGGTTGCTTCAATCTTAGCAGGTGGCGTTGAACAGGCGACTGGTACCGTGACAATCTGGTCGATGAA
The DNA here is from genome assembly GCA_946480535.1 of uncultured Candidatus Saccharibacteria bacterium. The sequence continues at coordinate 22,246 of CAMLKA010000007.1, forward strand.
GTTATTACGCATCTTACAGGTTGTCGTGGTTGAGATAAGACTACTATTCATTTGCACGCTATAGCTATGGCTTACTGAAGCTCCTGGTGCGAGGTTTACCGATGGCCATGAAAGGACATTACTGGTTGTATTGAAAGTACCACCGCCACGGTCGGTAAGCTTTGCGTAGCTGAGGACTTCGGTGAGGTTGTCGCCAAGTGCGACGCTCTTTGCGGTACCACCGGTGTTCTTGACGTTCACTGTGTAGGTGACCTTGTCATTTTCTTTGGCGGCAACCTTGCTTGCGTCGATATTTTGCGTTGTGTTCACGGCTTTCTTTGAGGCAACAATGTTCGCAGGTGCTGGTGGAGGAGTTGGCTTCTCTGGGTAGTTTTCGGTGACAAGGTTACCGCAGGCTTGCATGATGGCAAACCAACCGATTTTGCTTGAGTGTCCAACGTAGCCCCAGATAGTATCGTCTGGGCTATTTCCCCAAACGGTGAGCGGGCGACCGTAGATTGTTGTGACGGTCTTAAAGCTTGAATCAGTGATAGGAATCGTGGTTGAGCCGGCACGGTTTTCGTATCCGTAACTCTTCTTTGTTCCAATCCTAAACTGCTGGAAGCTGGTTGAAGTGATTTCGGAACGAGTAATGCCGAAGTAATTCATAATATCTTGCAGGTGACGCTCGTTGCGGTCGTAAGGACCAAGGAACTTATTGAGCGAGCGGTTTGACCCAAGCCCAAGTCCACCGACGATAAAGTCGTTATTGCTTGAAGCATTGGCTGGCTCTGGTGCTTGGAATACGACGAGGCTCTGCACGACAAGGGCGAGAGCGACGAAAACAAGGCCGAGACGGCGAGTAGCTTGCTCTTTGCGCAAACGGCGCGCGTAAAAGCCAAGTTGACCCACAAGTGCGGGGCTAAAGGAGAGCTGTGAAACGATCTTCTTAAACATATATATGTATTTTTGGTTTTTAAGTGTGTACCTCTTGCTAGAAGATTAGCATAAGAAATATGTTCAGTGCAAGTAAAATGTATGGAAATTTTTTGTTCAATTCAGAGGTATGGTTGCGTTTTCCTCATTGTGTTATAATGGTGCCAGATAAACGGCCGGTGGGCGTCCGCTAAATGCAGTCCAGCAACGGACTGTAAATATGTCAGAAATAGGGGAGATAAGGTTAGAAATGGCTCAAAAAACAGACAACACGTATGATGGCTCACAGATTCAAGTCCTTGAAGGGCTCGAACCTGTTCGTAAGCGCCCTGGAATGTACATTGGTAGCACCGGATACGACGGTGTGCACCACCTTATTAAGGAAATTGCCGACAACTCAATCGACGAGGCAATTGCTGGTTTTGCGAGCAAGGTTGAGATCACCATTCTTGATGATGGTGGTATTACTATTGCCGACAACGGTCGTGGTATTCCTGTCGACAAGCACCCTAAGACTGGTCTTTCAACCCTAGAGACCGTTCTCACTGTGCTGCACGCCGGTGGTAAGTTCGGTGGCGGTGGTTATAAGGTATCATCTGGTCTTCACGGTGTGGGTTCAAGCGTGGTAAACGCGCTTTCAAACCACATGATCGCTGAAGTTGTTCAAAAGGGCGAGCTGTACCGTATCGAATTCGAACGCGGTGGCGTAAAGGTTCCATTCAAGAAGGTTGGCAAGACCGACCGCGCGAACGGTACGACTATTACGTTCTACCCAGACGACACTATCTTCAAAGAAACCGTCACATTCGACTACAAGTGGGTGGTCGACTATATTCGTCACCAAGCCTACCTTACAAAGGGTATTTATCTTTCTGTTTTCGACCAGCGCACAAACGAACGTGCCGCTTTCTACTTTGAAGGTGGTATCCAAAGCTACGTAAAGCACCTCAATATTGGTAAAGATGTTGTCAGCGACAGTGTGTTTTACGTTGAGAAGCAAGTTGAAGAGTCAATGGTTGAAATCGCAGTTCAGTACAACGATACATTTATTGAACTCGTGAAGCCATTCGCAAATAACGTCCTTACGCCAGACGGCGGTACGCACCTTGTTGGGTTCCGTACTGCATTGACGCGCGTTATTAACGACTACGCACGTAAGAACAGCCTCCTGAAAGAAAAGGAAGATAACCTTACGGGAGATGACATCCGCGAAGGTTTGACGGCAATTATTCTCGTAAAGCTTCCCGACCCACAATTTGAAGGTCAAACTAAGAACAAGCTTGGTAACCCAGAAGTTCGCCGTTACGTTGAACAGGTGATGAACGAGTGGTTTACCTACTATCTCGAAGAAAACCCAGAAGTAGCGAAGAAGATTGTTGGTAAGGCGTTGCTCGCGGCTCGTGCTCGTAAGGCGGCTCGAGCGGCGCGTGACAACGTGCTTCGTAAGGGTGCACTCGACGGCATGGGGCTTCCTGGTAAGTTGTACGACTGTTCAAGCAAGAACCCGGGTGAGAGTGAAATCTACATCGTAGAGGGTGACTCTGCGGCCGGTTCTGCAAAAGAAGGTCGTGACAGTAAAACACAAGCTATCTTGCCACTTCGTGGTAAGGTGCTCAACACCGAACGCGCGCGTCTTGATAAGATGTTTGCAAACAAAGAAATTGTCGCCATGATCCAAGCATTTGGTGTTGGCATCGGTGAATCATTCGACGTGAACGGACTTCGTTACCACAAGATTATTATCATGACCGACGCCGACGTCGACGGTAGCCACATTGCAACGCTGCTTCTGACCTTCCTCTTCCGCTACATGAAGGAAGTGATCGAAGGCGGCTATGTCTACCTCGCACGACCACCGCTGTACAGTATTAACCGTGGCCAAAAGAAGCAATATGTCTACGATGAAGCCGCCCTTGAAACAGCACTGCAGGACCTCGTGGCGCAAAAGCAAGAACGCGGCACAGCTGTGGACGGCGACGCCGACCTCGTGAAGCAAGCTGGGGTTACCATCTCACGCTTCAAGGGTCTTGGTGAAATGGACGCCGATCAACTTTGGGACACAACAATGAACCCAGAAAACCGTGTACTCAGTCAGGTGCGAATCGATGACGCTGAGCGCGCTGACGCAATCTTTACAAAGCTCATGGGTGATGAAGTATCACTTCGTAAAACGTTTATTCAAACGCGTGCGAAGAATGCCAACCTTGATGACTTGGATATTTAGGGGATAAGGAACTGTTATGAATGATGACAACACACCAGTAAACGACGAAAACTTGCCAGTAGAAGGCGAGGTAGTAATCCCTGAAGTTCAGGGCGTTGAGCAAAAGACACTTGAAAGCGTGATGGAAGACAGCTTCTTCCGTTACTCAATGAGCGTGATTATCGACCGTGCACTCCCAGACGTCCGTGACGGTTTGAAGCCGGTGCACCGCCGTATTCTTCACTCAATGAACGTTAATGGTAACCGTAGTAACGCGAAATTCGTAAAGAGTGCGCGTATCGTCGGTGACGTGATGGGTAAGTACCACCCGCACGGTGACTCTGCAATTTACGACTCTATGGTGCGTCTTGCGCAACCATGGTCACTTCGGTATCCACTAGTTCAAGGCCAGGGTAACTTTGGTTCGATGGACGGCGACCCAGCTGCCGCAAGCCGTTACACGGAAGCTCGTCTGCAACGTTTCTCTGATGAAATGTTGGCTGACATTGAAAAGCAAACCGTTGATTTCCGCGACAACTACGATGGTTCTGAACAAGAGCCTGTGGTGCTGCCTGCGAAGGTGCCAAACCTCCTTCTGAACGGACAAATCGGTATTGCCGTTGGTATGGCGACCAATATTCCTCCGCACAACCTTGGTGAGTTGGTGGATGCTGCGATTGAGATGATCGACAACGAACACGCAACAATCGATGACATTTTGAAGCATGTAAAGGGTCCAGACTTCCCAACGGGTGCCGTTGTTTACGGTGGTGCTCCAATGAAGCAGGCCTACCTTACCGGACGCGGTAGCGTGACGATGCGTGCGGTTGCAAACATCGAAGAAACCAAGAAGGGCCGTCACCAAATTATCGTGACTGAAATTCCATATGGTGTGAACAAGGCATCGCTGGTTGAAAAGATCGCCGAACTCTACAAGGACAAAAAGATTAACATTAGTGACCTCCGTGACGAAAGTTCACGTGGTAAGGTGCGTATTGTTATTGAAGTGAAGAAGGATGGCTACCCGAAGAAGGTGCTTAACCAACTGTACAAGCTGACTGCGCTGCAAAGTAGTTTCAACTACAACATGCTCGCGTTGATTGATGGTATTCAGCCTAAGATTCTTGGTATTCAAGAAATGCTCCAAGAGTTTATTACGCACCGTCAAAAGGTCGTACGTCGCCGTACTGAGTTTGAACTCCGTAAGGCTCGTGAACGTGCACATATTTTGGAAGGTTACAAGATTGCCCTCGATAATATCGATGAAGTGATCCGTATTATTCGTGCAAGTAAGACGACTGAAGAGGCGCAAAAGAACTTGATTGAAGCCTTTAAGTTTAGCGAAATCCAGGCACAGGCGATTCTTGCGATGCAACTTCGCCGTCTTACCGGACTTGAACGCGAGGCTATCGAAAAGGAACTCAATGAGCTTCTTGCTGCAATTAAGCGTTACGAAGAAATCTTGGCTGATGAGAACGAGATTCTTGCCATCATTAAGACCGAGCTTCTTGAAATGAAAGAGAAGTACGGCGATGAGCGTAAGTCTCAAATTATTAACCACGAACTTGGTAAGTTTAGTGACGAAGAGCTCATTCCTGAAGAAGAGAGCGTAGTTCTTCTTACAACAGAAAACTACATCAAGCGCACACTTATTACCGATTATCGCCGTCAAAACCGTGGCGGTAAAGGTAAGCGCGGTATGTCAACAAAGGAAGAAGATGTTATCGATCAGCTGATTCCTACGAACACCCACGACTGGCTTCTGTTCTTTACCAACAAGGGTCGCGTCTTCCGCCTAAAGGCATATGAAGTCCCAGCAGCAAGCCTTGCTGCAAAGGGTGTCGCTGCGGTAAACCTTTTGGCATTGCAACCTGAAGAGAAAATTACATCAATCATCAAGCACGAGAAAGACGCAAGCGATGAGGGATACCTCTTCATGGCAACCACAAAGGGTACCGTTAAGAAGACACCACTCAAGGACTACGCCAATATTCGTACGAACGGCTTGATTGCAATTAAGCTCGACGACGGCGATGAACTACGCTGGATTAAGCGTACAAGCGGACAAGATGATGTAATCATTTCAACATCTGCTGGTCAGGCAATCCGATTCGGTGAGTCTGATGCTCGTCCGATGGGACGTTCAGCTCGTGGTGTCCGCGGTGTGCGTCTCCGTCCAAACGACAACGTTGTCGGTATGGACATTGTTACCAACGATGATGGTCAACTCTTCGTTATTAGCGACAATGGGTATGGCAAGATTACCAAGGCAAGCCTCTTCCCATCACACAAGCGTGGTGGAGTGGGTATTAAGGCGGCAGTTGTCACTGCTAAGACGGGTCCAATTGTGGCGGTTCGTTCACTTGATGAAGATACCGAAGAGATTCTCCTTATCTCAAGCAAGGGACAGGCGATTCGTGTTGGTCTTAAGGACATTCCAACGCTCGGCCGTACAACACAGGGTGTTCGTATTATGCGCACCAACGAAGCCGACAAGGTTTCATCATTCGGATTTGTTCCAAAGCAACCAGAAGAAGAGGCTGAAGAGCCTGCAGAACCAAAAGCAACTAAAGAATAGAGAATAGGGGGAGGGCATGGACTTCGTTTCACCATATATCGTCGCAGCCGCTTTAGGGTGGATCATCGCGCAGTCAACGAAGTATGTGATTGCGAGCGTGAAGCATCGACGCCTGGCATCCGTTCGACAACTCTATCTGTCGGGGCGTATGCCAAGCGCGCACAGCGCAACAACGGTGTCACTATTAGTGACCGTCGCAGCGTTTGATGGCGTTGATTCGGCGGTGTTCGGGTTGGCCTTCCTCTTTACGCTTGTTGTTCTGTACGATGCAATGATGGTCCGTCGCTCATCTGGTGAGCAGGGTGTTGCGCTTTCTGCTCTTATGAAAGAACAGAAGAGTAAGGTGCCATTCCCTCGCGTGGCGATGGGGCACACTCCAGCAGAAGTGGCAATCGGGTCTCTATTAGGTCTTGTTGTTGGACTCGCGGTTGTAACGTTCTATAACAGTCTTTCGTTGCTGTAAGTCTAGGATTTTCCAGACTTTTGATAAAAAAGTAAAAATAGTCCGAATAAGGTGTTGACCGAGAGCGAAATTTGGAGTATAGTTGGAAAAGTCTGGTCGACAGGACAAGTCTAACCACCAAGTTACTTATCCAGCATGTCGGCACTCAAACGTGGAGTTTGAAATAAAGACGTTCCGGCGCCCCTACGAAAATAGCGGTAGCGCCTAAAGCTAAAAACTTTGACAATTTAGTAGTGCAAATCTTGATCTAGTAGCAATACTAGGTCATATCATCGTCAGTTAATATATGTATATTGAGTCTTGTAATGTCGAACATTACATTTTTATGGAGAGTTTGATCCTGGCTCAGGATGAATGCTGGCGGCGTGCCTAACACATGCAAGTCGAGCGGCAGCGCGAGTAGTTTACTACTTGGCGGCGAGCGGCGGACGGCTGAGTAACGCGTAGGAACGTGCCCCAAAGTGAGGAATAACTGCCCGAAAGGGTGGCTAATGCCGCATATGATCTTCGGATTAAAGTCTTCGGACGCTTTGGGAGCGGCCTGCGTCGGATTAGGTAGTTGGTGAGGTAATGGCTCACCAAGCCGACGATCCGTAGCTGGTCTGAGAGGATGATCAGCCAGACTGGGACTGAGACACGGCCCAGACTCCTACGGGAGGCAGCAGTGAGGAATCTTCCACAATGGGCGAAAGCCTGATGGAGCAACGCCGCGTGCAGGATGAAGGCCTTCGGGTTGTAAACTGCTTTTATAAGTGAAGAATATGACGGTAACTTATGAATAAGCACCGGCTAACTACGTGCCAGCAGCCGCGGTCATACGTAGGGTGCAAGCATTATCCGGAGTGACTGGGCGTAAAGAGTTGCGTAGGTGGTTTGTTAAGTAGGTAGTGAAATCTGGCGGCTCAACCGTACAGGCTATTACCTAAACTGGCAAACTCGAGAATGGTAGAGGTAACTGGAATTTCTTGTGTAGGAGTGAAATCCGTAGATATAAGAAGGAACACCAATGGCGTAGGCAGGTTACTGGACCATTTCTGACACTGAGGCACGAAAGCGTGGGGAGCGAACGGGATTAGATACCCCGGTAGTCCACGCCGTAAACGATGGATACTAGCTGTTGGAGGTATCGACCCCTCCAGTAGCGAAGCTAACGCGTTAAGTATCCCGCCTGTGGAGTACGGTCGCAAGACTAAAACATAAAGGAATTGACGGGGACCCGCACAAGCGGTGGATTGTGTTCTTTAATTCGATGATAAACGACGAACCTTACCAGGGCTTGACATCCCTTAAATTTTGCCGAAAGGCGAGAGTGCTTTATTGAATAAGGTGACAGGTGATGCATGGCCGTCGTCAGCTCGTGTCGTGAGATGTTTGGTTAAGTCCATCAACGAGCGCAACCCTTGTGAATAGTTGTATTTTTCTATTCAGACTGCCCCGGCAACGGGGAGGAAGGAGGGGATGATGTCAGGTCAGTATTTCCCTTACGTCCTGGGCTAGAAACGCAATACAATGGCCAGTACAATGCGCAGCGAAGCCGCGAGGTGAAGCAAATCGCATCAAAGCTGGTCCCAGTTCGGATTGGAGGCTGAAACTCGCCTCCATGAAGTCGGAATCGCTAGTAATCGCAGATCAGCAAGCTGCGGTGAATACGTTCCCGGGTCTTGTACACACCGCCCGTCAAACCATGAAAGTGACCAACACCCGAAGTCCGATTCGTCGGCCTAAGGTGGGGGGCATGATTGGGGTTAAGTCGTAACAAGGTATCCGTACCGGAAGGTGCGGATGGATTACCTCCTTTCTAGGGAGAATTACGCCAGCAAATCGAGTAATCATTTGCTGAAGCTAGGTCGGTCTTTTTAGTAAGACGAGCTTACTTACTAATATCGTTCCGGTTCGCCGGAACAAGACGAAGTTCAAAAAAATCTCAGTATACGACTGACGATGATA
>CAMLKA010000008.1 GCA_946480535.1 uncultured Candidatus Saccharibacteria bacterium
TCCTTTTACTTCGCCATTCCGCCTGAGAATTTCAGGAGTAACTTCGGAATGGTTGTTTCATTAAAACTCGTTACCCATCCATCATACCACAAGGGGTCATTCTTGACAAATACACCAAAAAGGGCGATAACAAAGTTATCACATTCGTGATGTTCGTTTTATGGCAGCCCGTAGGCCGCCGCCGATACTCACCTTTGGAGGTGAATGCCCCATGACCATGATGAAGAGGATGCTGGCGCGCCTGGCAATCAGCGCACGTGCGCACAGGACCGCCGCGGAATGCCGCTGCGACACGCCCTTCCGCTGCCCCATCCACGACCCGTAAGGGCCCCTCCTCAAACACGACCTATCGATGAGAAACGAACGGCCACACCGCCGAAACGCGGTGTGGCCTTCTCTCGTTTATAGGCCTTGCTAAGAAACACCGAGCACGCCGAGCACCTCGAAAAGTACATAGGCTGGCCAGAAAATAGCTTTAAGGAGCGCCAAAATAAAGCCCCAGAACGTTGGGTCAAGTTGGAAGAAATAAATAACTGCACCAATATATGCAGTAAATGCCACCCACCCCAGCGCCCCGTTCTCGGTGACAACTTTCACAATTTTATCGTTTTTCACGCGAACTTCTTTTACCTCAGCCATGCACCCCTCCTTTACCATTACGGTTGCTGTCTATTATAATACTCTCAAAGCATAACTACTACCGATAACCGAAAGGGTCCTCCGTGTTCTGGAAAACATTCCGCTGGTCATTTATTATTACAATCGTTTCGCTTGTGCTCGCCTTTATGTATGGCGGCTGGACGGCGCTATTCCTGTGTATCATCTTGGCACTCCTCGAGGTCTCTCTTTCCTTCGATAATGCAGTGTTGAATGCCACCATTCTTCGAAAAATGAGTCCATTCTGGCAACAGATATTCCTCACCATCGGTATCTTTATTGCCGTCTTCGGTATGCGGCTTATCTTCCCACTTCTTATCGTCGGTATTGCGGCAAATATTAACCCGTTCGAAGCCTTGCAGCTCGCGCTTCAAAAGGGCGATCCGCACGAACCAGGCACCTATGGCTACATTTTTGCCTCTATTCACCCTGTAGTGGCTGCATTCGGAAGTATGTTCCTCCTTATGCTCTTCCTTACGTTTATCTTCGAAGAGCGTGAAGTAAAATGGCTCACCTGGATTGAAAAGCCCCTCGAAAAGCTTGGAAAAATTCCAATGCTTTCCGTTGCCGTTGCGATTGGTGCGCTCTACTTTGTTTCCACTGCCCTACCGGCTGAAGAGCAAATGCGCGTTCTTACCGCCGGCCTCCTCGGTATCGTACTGTTTATTATCATTCATGGTCTGAGCACTGCGTTTAAACACTACAGTGAAGATCAAGCCAAAACCAAATCATTGGCTCTTGCTACCGGAAAAGCCGGCTTCCTCCTCTTCATGTACCTCGAAGTACTCGACGCAACGCTCTCATTCGATGGTGCCATTGGCGCCTTCGCCATCACCCCAGACCCTGTCATTATCGCGCTCGGCCTTGGATTTATTGGCGCCATCTTCGTCCGTTCCCTCACCGTCTATATGGTGAAGCGTCGAACACTCGAAAACCTTATTTACCTCGAACACGGTGCACACTGGGCAATTGGCGCCCTCGCCGTACTCTTGCTTACCAGCATCATTTACCACGTCAATGAAATTGTTACTGGGCTTATTGGTATCGTCTTTATTGGTGCCGCTTTTGCTTCAAGTATGCTGTACCTCAAGCGCAAACATATTCACCTGCTAAAAAAATAATCTCAAATTGAAGAGGGGCGCCTCCCAACCTTTGCAGGTATGGGAGACGCCCCTTGTGCAGCTAGTGCTGCGGGACCTTCATGATCGTGCGGGACGGCTCAGGAGAGACCGTACTGGGACGCGAGGCTGTCGAGGCCGCCGGCGTAGCCGTTGGAGATGGCCCGGAGTTCCCAGCCCGCGGAGCCGCGAGTGAGTTCGCCGAACACGACAGCCGAGTCCATGAAGGACCCATCGTCGAGCTGGTAGCGGGCCAGCTCCGCCGTGGCGGGGTTCGAGTCGTTCGCGTTGACCGCGCGGATGACCGCGTTGCTGACCATGCCGAAGTTCTGGCCGCGCTCGGTGGCCTCGAAGATGGTCACCGGGAAGATGATCTTCTGCACGTCGGACGGCACGCGGGTGAGGTCGACCGTGATCGTCTCGTCGTCGCCATCGCCGTCGCCGGTGAGGTTGTCGCCGCTGTGCTCGATCGCACCGCCGAGGGCGGTCAGGTTGTTGTAGTACACGACGCTGTCCGCGGAGCCCTGGTAGATCAGTCCATTGGAACCGATGATGAACGCCGAGGCGTCCAGATCGAAGTCCGAACCGGACTGCTGACCGGGCTTGGCGTCCCATCCGAGGCCGATGACGACCTTGGAGAGCGAACCGCCCGCCAGCTCCTCGAGCTTGGCACGGTGACCCTTTTCGAGCGTGAGACCCATGGTGTTTTCTCTTCCTGTTGTGGAGATTTCTCTCCGGTGGTTGATGCGAAACCCTTGTGAATTCCGCAGGTCTGATCTACTCAGCGCCCGCCGAGCAGATCAAGTACATGAGACAACTGGCCTACGCGGCGCAGCGTAACAAGCGTCTGCTCGCCTCGCCTATCCGCATAGAGTGCAACGAGCTCGCCGGGTTGGAACGAATCCTGACCATAGGTGAAAGCTCGGCGTACGAGGAACTGGGACGGCCAAGGTACAACCTTGTAGCCCTGCGCATGGCGACGCCGGAGTATCTTCCGAGCACGAAGCCCATCAATATCCATTGCCACTTGCGTTACCTGCGCGACATCCCGAACAGAAGCCCAGAACTCAGCCAGTTGCGCAACGCCATCGGCATCACGCTCCTTCAGCTTGCGCTGGCGCGGGTCGGTAAGGACCCAAGGGTCCGGAACCGACAGCTCGTCAAGGGACGGCTTCTTGGCACGAAGCTCAGCGTAAGGACTCCCGTACAAGTACGGGGCCTGAATTCGCTGAAGAGACTTGTACATTTCAACTGCGTGCGACGCAGCCTCTTCGACAAGCTCTTGTCTACTCGCGGCAATCTTACTCACCCGCAATTCGGCCTCCTGGTAGCGGAATGCTTCCAGATGGCTTCGAAGCGAATGGAGATCTTTCGCAATCAGACTCTTGTACCGATCGGGCACCGCTACCACTCCGGACACGAGTGGGTTCTTTGCAACCGCCAAGGCAATCGCGCCAAACACCCCCCAAAGTCCTTCGTATTGTCGGGCCGACACTGAAGCTGTCAAAGTATCCGCCTGAATCAGGTTGACCTTCGATTGCCCCTTGAGTTTCGAGCCAAGCTCAATCGCCTGCTTAGACAATGCTCGCGCACTGTCACACAGGCTGTCGCCCAGCATGTAGACATCGTTGGGAAGTGTTGGCTGATCGCCGTACATCCCAACCACTCCGTCAATATAGCTCGTCGCCATTTGCCAACGCAGCAGCGCCAGCTCGTGAGCAAACAAAACCGTCATCACGGGGAAATCCATGGAGACTCGCGGCGTCGTCTCAGCTCCGTACAGGCGATTCAACTCGCCCACGGCCTGATACATGCGCCACTGCCCCTCAACACTCCTCTGGAGCAGTTCAGCGACATGCGGGTCACCGAGCTGCAGGCCGTTATGGCCATAAAGTTCGGTCAGATCCACGCGCTTCACGCTCCTTCTTGATCATGAAGATGTTAATGTTCTCCTCTAGGTATTTCACGAGAAGTTCGTCTGTTATTGTATCATTTTTTAAGTTATTATGCAATACTATTTACTTATCACAAAAAATATTGATTTATATATAAAAATTTGTTATAATAGCCTCATTGGCCCCTGTGCCATACACGGTCATCCGACCGAGCACCATCACACCACTCGAGAAAGTGAGCACCCAGTGGCTCTGGACACCAGGAAGAAGACCCTCGCCGAGAAGATCGACGAGGCCGAACGGTCCGCCCCCGAGATCGCCGCGCACATGCGCACCGGCGCCAAGCTGATCCTCAAGAAGGGTCTCAACCCCGACCTCAACAAGGCCGCGGTCGTGGCCACCTTCGACGACAGCGGCTCCGCCGAGCACCTGTACCTCGACGGCTCCATCCAGGAGTCGGCCGACCTCGTGCTGGCCGCCGGCCTGATCTTTGACGACGACGGCAGCGTCCCGGTGTCGTTCTTCAGCCACAACGTCCAGGACCTGGGCGAGATCACCCTGAGCAACGCTCGCGGGTTCATCTCACGCCAGCGTCCCCGCTACCGCGGCACCAGCTACTCCTCGGCCCTCGAATGGGTCAAGGAGCAGGCGGGCTTCGGTGGTGGACGTGGCGGGCTCTTCGGCCGCAACAAGCAGCCGTCGATCCCCACCGACTACCCGACCTTCGCGATCGTCGTCACCGACGGCGAGCCGCAGGACCCGCGCGAAGCGGAGCGGGCGCTCATCGAGATGAGCCGCCTGCCGATCTTCGTGCAGTTCATCGGCGTCGGACCGCACCGCTTCGAGTTCCTGAAGAAGCTCGACGACCTGCCCGGTCGCTTCATCGACAACGCCGGCTTCTACGACGCCAAGGAGGCGCGCGGCGACGTCGACGCGATGCTCGCGGGACTCCTCAACGAGTTCCCCGACTACGTCAACAAGGCGAAGCAGGCCGGCCTCATCCGGTAGTCGTTCGTCGGCATGATGGTGTGAGGCCACCCCTCTGCGTATCCGAAAGGATCCAGAGGGGTGGCCCCCCCTACTCTTTACGTAATAAACAAACACACCAAGTAGTGTGTCTTTTTTATACCTTTTGATAATTTCTGAAATTGAAGAGGGCGCGTGCACGGAAGATAAGCTCCCGTGCACGCGCCCTTGATCCTCGACAGATCAGATCGACCAGCTAGCCGACCTTCGCGCCCGTGATGGAACGCATCGAACGGCCGGCCTGAAGCACGCTCTGGACCTGAGCCGGGTCGACCGGCTGATTGCCCTGAGCCTTCTCGATGATGGCCGCGCCCTGGGCGATGGCCGTCATGTTCGATTCGTACTTCTGCGCCGCCTCGCTGTAGACACGCTGGACGTCACCGATCATGCCACTGACCTGATCGGCGTAGCCGGAGATGGTCTCCTGCGTGAGGGACGCCGACGTGGCAAGCTCCGCAGCGGCGACGACCGCCGAACGCGCCTGCGTCACGGTGTCCATCACCAGCTGGTTCTGCCACGCACGCTGCTGCTGCAGCTTGACGTTGTTGCGCATGAGGTCCTGTGATGTCGCCAGCTGGGCCAGCAGCTGTTCGGCCATATCCATGCCTGTGGTCGCCGCCACGTTGGTAGTGAAGGCGGCCATCGTGTGCATCTCTTGCTGCACCTGGAACATGGCACCCGAACCGAGGCTAACCACCCAGACCTGGGAGTACTCCTGGATCTTGAGCTGGATCATCCGGAGGAACATGTCGAGGTTGCGGACCTTGACGGCATCCGGATGGGTCGACTCGATGACATCGGGGTACTTGGCCCGCTCGGCGGTCGCGAGGTTGCGCACGATCTGCAGCACGGCCAGGCGCTCCGTCATCAGAAGCATTGCCTCGTCGTTCACGTCGTAGTGCGCCTTGATCGCGTTGGCCACGACCTTGCGGTGTGCTGCCTCCTTCTTCAGGCTGGTACGCATGGACTCGATCATCTGCTCGACGGTTGCTCGCTGGGCGTTGAACGCGTCCACGTAGGCCTTGAAGGCCCGCTTTCCGAAGAAGCCCTTGGACTTGTCCATGAGATCGCGGAACTTGTCCACGTTCGCCTGGACCTTCGGGTCGTAGGCCTTGGCCTTGTCGAGCTCGAGCATGAGGTCGCGCATGGCACGCTCCTGCTCCGGGCTCAACTCGACGTCACCGGTGAGCTTGCGCAGCTCGCGACCGCTCTGGCGCACCGCTTCGAGCGCGTCGGAGCCGTACTCGAGCATGGCGTCCTGGTTCTGGATGAAGCCAGGAAGGACCCGCCTGGCCTCCTCCTGAAGCGCGACGACTCCTCCCGGGGTGTCCTTGAAGCGCTGCACGAAGTACAGCCCCTCGGAGACAGCGGTCGGGTCGACCTGCTCGAGATCACGCTGGTTCCCCGAAGAGAACTCGGCGACCTCGACGCCTGCACTGGCCACGGCCAGCTGGGTGTTGCTATCCATTGATGGATTTCCTTTCGGAGAGCGGCTAGATGCCGGTATCGGTCAGAACAGATGAAACAGCTTTGTACATGGTTTTATCCATGTGAAGTGCGTCGGGATCGAGCTTGGTCAACCAAGCCTTAACGGCACTACGGCCGCGGCTTAGGAGATCTTGCGCTTCGGCGTCGGTGCGACCGCTTTGCTGGACAGTGAGATACTGACCCATCAACTGGATCAGCATATCAACCTCGGTAATGGGATCAACCAAGTCGCTCCCCTTCGGGGTTCCACCTGCAATGCGGTGCACGTACGGCACGGCACTCCAGACTGCTCGGCTGATCATCATCTTGATGTCCGGATCGGCGATTGACATACGCTGCAGGCCAAATACATTGAGACGCTGCTGGAGCTTCTCGAGGGTGTACTCGGCACTTGCTGTCGAAGGCGAGGCCATGGGGGCCTGCCCGTTATTTCTGTCGAAGAATCCCATCACAACCTCCCTTCAACCTAATTGAGTGCACGGATGGGTAAAATAAAGAACGAGTTGAATCTATATTATAATACCATTTTTATTAAAAATATTCAATAGCACGGTTTCATTAGGAATACAGTGGTACTACAGCTCGGAATCAGATGAGAAACTATTGCTATTTTTAGCTTTTTGTGTTATAAATAAATAGTTGCACCTTCTATTCGGTGTTGCTCATTGACCCCGTTTCAGTACCGTCCCGGTATTTGAAACCACGACCCCTCCAAAGAAAGGCACTCGATGTTCTGGAGAATCTTCCGCTGGTCGTTCCTCGTAACGGCCGCGTCCCTGGTGACTGCCTGGATCTACGGCAGTTGGGATGCTCTGATCCTGTGCATCCTCCTCGGCATCCTCGAGGTGTCGCTCTCGTTCGACAACGCGGTGGTCAACGCCACCGTGCTGCGCAAGATGAGCAGGTTCTGGCAACAGATCTTCCTCACCATCGGCATCTTCATCGCCGTGTTCGGCATGCGCCTCATCTTCCCGCTTCTCGTCGTCAGCCTCGCTGCGCAGATCGGGATGTGGGAGGCGCTCATGCTCGCACTCGAGAAGGGTGACCCGCACGAGCCCGGCACCTACGGCTACATCATGGCCGAGGCCAGCCCGCAGATCTACGCCTTCGGCGGCGCGTTCCTCGGGGTGTTGTTCCTGAACTACATCTTCGAGCACCGCGACGTTCACTGGCTGCACTGGATCGAACGGCCCCTCGGCTTCATCGGCAAGCACACCCAGCTCGGCTTCTTCAACGTGGCATCGGTCATCGTGACCGCCGCCACCATCACGTTCGTCGCACTCTTCGTCGCCAGCGACCCCATGTCCATCCTCATCGCAGGTGGGCTCGGGCTGCTGGCCTACCTCGGTGTCGACGCGCTCGGCAAGATGTTCCACATCGAGACCGAGGAAGAGGCCGAAGAGGAAGCCATCAAGGCTGCGTCTGCACCGTCCAAGCTGGTCGTCCTGACCGGTAAGGCGGCGTTCATGTCGTTCCTCTACCTCGAGTTCCTGGATGCATCGTTCTCGTTCGACGGCGTCATCGGCGCTTTCGCGATCACGTCCGACCCGATCATCATCGCCCTCGGCCTCGGCCTCATCGGTGCGATGTTCGTCCGGTCGATCACGATCTACCTGGTCCGCCAGGGAACGCTGGACGAGTACATCTACCTCGAGCACGGCGCCCACTGGGCGATCGGTGCGCTGGCAGCGATCATGTTCATCGGCATCGGGACCCATGTCAACGAGATCATCACCGGTCTGCTCGGCGTGGGCATCATAGGCGCCTCGTTCGCGAGCAGCCTCGTCTTCAAGCACCGCAAGGACCGCGAGGAGGCCGAAGAGCTCGGCATCACCCTCAAGGAACTGCAGGCTCAGCGCAAGCTCGAGCACAAGCGGAAGATCGATGCCGCCCAGGCGGAAGAGGACGAGCAGCGCAAGGAGCGCAAGCTCGCGAAGGCCAACGCCCGCAGCGGCTACGGCTCGAGCGACTCGTTCGACTTCGGTGACGGAGATGGAGGTGGCGGCGACTAACCAGTCGACCGCCTTCGGTTCGAGCAACGCCAGAGATGGCTGTCAACGCCCCCGGTTCGCTTTATGCGGCCGGGGGCTTTGCCTTTTTACACCTTTACGCCCCCCTTGCAATCCCGCTCACCATACAAGAAACAATAAAAAATAAGACCCTATAGTAAGGTCTTATTTTTTATTGTGAACAAAAGATGCGCTCAGGCTACCTAAGAACGAGCTCCCTTACATCACTACTGACGCGAGTTAGTACCGCTCGGGCAAACGTGCGCACACCTTCGGTGTAGCCAGGCATCTGCTCGAGTTCATCGCCCGCGATATAATCACGAAGCGTTTCAAGCACTGATACGTCAGAAATGGCATTAGTAAACTCGGCAACTTCCTCTGGATCAGCAGAAACAATCATCTTACAAAGACGAGCGTTCGGTACGAAAATGTCAGTTGTATTTGCAAGACGAGCGACATCACCAAGTGAGCGAATCGCACAGTGATTCACCGCTGCTTCAATTGTCGGATCATTCAATCCTTCCGTAGCAGTCAAGAGATACGTGTGATACACCTCCGTGTCCACACCGTTCCTATCAAACAGCCCCTGAACCGAGCCCTCATGTGAACCAGTCACAAGGATATCGTCCAAACCGATAAATGCATCCGCCTTAACATCAAGCCCTTCAGGAAAACGAAGACTATTGCGCTTAATCTGCGCATCACGCTCTTCTACGGACATAGTTGCATAGTCGCCCTGAGTAAGATACGTACGCTTAATCTGGAAGGTTTCGACATCGGCATCCCCAAGTCGATTCTGCAACTGTGTAGCAAATGGCCGCAAGATTGAATCTGAAGCAGGTGGCGCAACTTTAAACGCAGAAGATGTTACAAGAATGCGCCCTCCATCAAGTTCATCGTGCGCATCAGCAAAAGCATCAGCTAACTTAATACCGAACTCTTTGGCGACCACACCGTCCCCATACTTAAAATTACTATAATCCTCAACAGAAACTTTTCCACCAGTAGTATATGGACGACCTTCAGGATCACGACCACCAAGGGTGTCCAGGCTAAAACGATTACGCGACGACATGAGTTTGACTCCTTCTTCCTACAACGACATTTCGCAAGTAGGTATAATTATTTACATAGTTTTTAACAAAATCCGGTCCAGTATCAGCTGCTCCCCTTACAATCTCTTCTATATAGACAGGGTCGACTGTACTCACCATTTCGGCGAGAACATCAGGCCGAGCGCTCAGTATTAATTTCAGCGTGCGAATATTGAGATCAAAATCCCCCGCCATCATAAACTTTGTGACGTCCGCAGCCGACTGAACAGCAACTGAGTTTATATCACTTTCGACGTGTGGCGCTTCTTTTGCCTGACGTGCATCGAATAGTGCAATATACCCCAACATGACCTGCGCTGGCACCTGTCCAGCCTGTTCGATAACCTCCATCATGCGGCGCTCTGCACCACCAGATATTCGAATATCGTCAAGAACAACAAGTGTGCGATCGGCTACATCAACCCCTTTAATACTGAGATCCGTCTGACTTAGCTCAGCAAGTCGCTCGGCAACAGACGCTTTGGAGTAATCGGTTACCGCAACTTCACCCTTATGCACCTTGAGAATCTCACCCGGATGATATCCTCGCTCAACACGCTCTTCATTAATGACGTCCAGAGCGTATCGGGATAAGTACCCACAGGCCGGCTGTACCGCCTTATAAGGTACAAGAAATAACGGCGGACTCTCCCCACTCATGATTGCCGGCATGTCCCGAGTAATAGATTCTGTCATCTGGTTGGCGAATCGTTTTGTATCTGAACGACTCCCGTGTTTCATGCGGCTATACGCTTCTAGGTCGAGGACGCGGCCACTCGTTTCTTCAATGGCACCGCTCGAATTAAAATGAAGCTCGTGGACCGACGAGGTATGTATGTCCATTATATGAGCCCCCGTTCTACGGCGTCCTTAATGGTTGGAGCCGCCACGACCCCATCCTCAACCTCACCCCCATCCTCACGAAGTAGCACGGCCTTCATTCCAGCGCGAGTTGCACCTTCATAATCTGCGATTGGATTATCGCCAACATGCACAACATCCTCATTACTCAGTGCAAGCAGCTTTGCCGCAGCATGAAAGATACGTGCATCAGGCTTTGCGACACCTTGCTCATTTGAAAAGACTTCACCCTGAGCTGACTGCAAAATGCCAATAGAGTGAAGTGCCCTGCGCATAATATGTCCGTCGAGAAATCCGGTATTACTTGATAGTACGATAGGTTTTCGCTCTGCCAATCCTGCAAGCGTATTGACGATACCTGGTTCATTAGGCACCGGAGGGTACTCCAAAAATATATCGTGGATATCATTTGCCATTGCAATGAGGCTTTTTTGTGGCAATAGAACGCCATGTCGCTCCGCAATAAGTTCGAGCCGATCAGCGGCACCAAGCTGTTCCCCTGTTTCTTCGGTGCGCTCGTCTGCAAGCGCATCAACCTCGCGTACAGAAGCGCGCACATCAGCAATAGGCGCAGAAAGCACGTCAGCAATATACTCGTCTCGCGCCAGTTTATAACCGGGGTTGTGCTTCACAAGCGTGCTCCAAATATCAAAGCTCACGCCTCGGCTCTCAAAACTATTCATAAATATTATTATACTATATTTTACTTAAAAAGTAAACTACTAATACCCTTTTTACTGCCCATGTCAAACATTATTACCGCACTAACTGGTCACCTCTTTACAAACCACCTCTTTTCAGATACAATAGTTCAGATTATGAAAAGCAATTTACACCCAACCGACTACAGGCCTGTCGTATTTAGCGACGAGGTCGCCGGTTTTGCGTTCTTGACTCAGTCAACTGCACAAACCAACGAAACAATTAAGTGGGAAGATGGCAACGAGTACCCACTCGTAAAGATTCACATCTCAAGCGCCTCTCACCCGTTCTTCACCGGTGAAGAAAAGATCATCGACACCGAAGGTCGTGTCGACCGCTTCAAGAACCGCTTCGCAGCTGCAGAAGCTCGCAAGGAAGCACTTGCAAACAAGGCAAAGAAAGCCGCTGCAAAGAAAGCCCGCAAGGCAGACCAATAAGCGCTTCGTGCCCACACAAAGAACCTCCCGCTTGGGAGGTTCTTTTTTGCTATAATAACGTCACGATGAAGCAAGACCGTTCTTCAAAGACACAAAAGATCGTGCTCTATACCTCAGGGCCACTTTTCGCACTGCTCGGGCTTCTTACGGCCCAGCGAGCCATGCAAACAACGAGTCAAAACGAGGCGCTCCTCTTTGCTCTGCTGGCGACATTCTTCGGAACAATATTTTTCGGCTGGATTATCTTCGTGATTCTTCTTCTGCGTCTTCGCAGCCTTGATCGCAAAGACAAGAAATAGCTCACCCGGCTTTTTAGATTATTCTTCAATTAAGTTTTTCGGCGGATCAATAACCACCGGGTACTTCTTGCGGTGCCAGGCCATAATCTGCTCAAATAACAGTGAGGTGAACGGCGGAACTCCTGCGGCGAGTGCACCCGCTAGGCGCCAAAAGCCCCACCCCATACTGCGAAATGTTGCGAGCACCGCAGCAAAGTAAGCCACAAAAAACATGCCATGAATACGTCCTGCAACAGATATAAAAGCATCGTCGAGCGGCAAATCAAAGCGACGATAGATAATAGCCCCAATGAGCAGCGACCACCCTATTGCCTCTAAAAAACACCCGAGGCGATAAATCCACCAGGCTTCTTTATCGGTAAACCAATGCATTTGGTCGTAAATAAACATCACGTACCGTTGGCCAGTTGCCATGAGCTCTTTCATTCCCCTTAGTATAGAGGAAAAGTTGCTGTTTCGCTGTTTTCAGCTCGTCAGCACAAATACACATTTGTGGACAGCAGCAGGTGATATCGGGACTGCCTAGGCCCGGGTCGCACGAAGCGGCCGATGTTTTCAGTTGTTGGCAGGAACGTCCTGCCAATGCACCCCTAGTGAGCGCTCGCAGCGCTCTTGAGCCGCGTCGATCCGCCGCCGGCGCCCAGCAGCACCTTCTCGTGGAATGCGAGAGGCGGCTGCCGGTCGGCCGAGGCGAAGACCTCACGGAAGAACATGAAGTTCTCGTAGGCATCCATCGCCGATCCGACATCCCGCGCGGGGATGTGATGCGGCAGCAGCTCGAACGAGTTGCCGATAATCATGAACGCGTCGAGATCGATGTACGACACCCGAGCCAGTCGCGCCGCCACACCCGGAGCGCTCTGCTGGAAGTACCGCAGAACGTCGGGCAGGTTGTGCGTGACCAAGGTCACCGCCGCACCGAAGTGGTCGGCGATGAACTCGAGAATGGCGGCGTTCCAGTCGATCGACTCGCCCCAGCCGCCGTACCCCTCGGTGTCGCGGGTCAGCTTGAGGGTGTCGTAGATCAGACCGTCTTCGTCTCCGGCGATGAGGGTCATGTCGAAGGCGTTGACGTAGTAGTCGCCGGTTCCGTAGCGCTTGAAGCGCAGGTAGACCACCAGGTGCGTGGGGACCTTGTCCAGAATGTCCATTGTCGCTCTTTTCTAGGGATTTCTCCCTGATTGACGTACTGAAAAGACGTAAACGAGGGAGGGTCTCAAGGTGCGATCTCCCGAGCTGTTACCCCCGTTTGATGATATGAACATTATACACCTTTTTGGTGTTTTTGTCAATATGCTTACGCTCCCCTCACCCCTATACATCATGCATATGCTATGATACTGCTATGGACACCTCTTCTTCGGACAAAACCGACCTATACCTTCTTTTCATAACGGCAATTATTGCAATCATCACAATCATTTGTGGGTTCGCACTGCAACAGTATGCTATAAGCGATTTCTTTGATTATGGCGAAAGTGTCGCCCTTGTGACGTATAGCGCCCTCGGGTTTACTCCCCTCTCCATATGGGCGTTCGCGCTCAACCTCCCGCCATCTTCAGGAAGACGCGCCCTCACCATCACGTGGCAGATTATAACTGTCGCCGTTCTCTTAGCCTCCTTCCCTCCAACAAACCCTATTGTTCTCGGTCTTGATCCGCTCATCCTTCTACTGTCACCTCTCAGCGTAGTGTGTATTGCTCTCTTTGGCATCTCCATGGCTCGTAGCTACGGCGCCAAGCGTCGCGCTCAGAAGTCTTGAGTCTTAGCGCAGCTTACCATGGAAAAAACAGAGGTCATCTGTTATAATTACCTCAGTTATGCCACGAATTGAACTCAACATTGCCGACCTTGCAAACGAGAAAAGTGAACTCGATACTTTTCTTGCGCGCCCCGACGCCTACAGTGACCCTGATTTCTCAAAGAAAAACAAACGACTCATTGAACTTCAAAACCTCCTTGAAAAAGGAACGCTTCGCGATACGCTTGAAGCGCAACTTGCCGAAGCCAAAGTACTTGCTAGTGGCAACGACGAACTTGCCGAACTAGCTAAAATGGAAATTTCCGAAATCGAAGCGCAACTCCCTGTTATTGAAGAAGAACTCTTCCTCATGCTCGCACCAAAAGACCCCAACGACGAGAAAAATGTTATCGTTGAAATCCGCGCCGGTGCCGGTGGTGACGAAGCTAGCCTTTTTGCCGCTGAACTCTACCGTATGTACCTTCGCTACTGTGAATCACACAACTTGAAGACCGAGCTTATCAGCGAAAGTGCCAATGACACCGGTGGGTACAAAGAAGTTGTCTTCCAAGTAAAGGGCGACTCTCCTTACTCCCAACTGAAGTTTGAATCCGGCGTTCACCGTGTACAGCGCGTTCCAGCCACCGAAAGCCAGGGGCGCATTCACACCAGTACTATTACTGTAGCCGTCCTTCCTGAAGCCGAAGAAACTGACATCGAAATTAACCCGTCCGACCTTCGTATCGACATCTACCGCGCCTCTGGACACGGTGGACAGTCAGTTAACACCACCGACTCAGCAGTGCGTATTACCCACATCCCTTCTGGTATGGTCGTCACCAACCAAGATGAAAAGTCGCAACTGAAGAACAAGGAAAAGGCCATGAGCGTCCTCCGTTCTCGCCTCCTCCAACAAAAAATTGACGAAGAAAACGCCCGTGCTACCGCCGAGCGTCGCAGCCTTATTGGCTCTGGTGACCGTTCTGAAAAAATCCGTACCTACAACTTCCCTCAAGACCGTATTACCGACCACCGAATTGGATACAGTCGTTCGGGCATTCCACAAGCAATGAATGGCCAAATCGACGACCTCGTGGAGCATCTTCAAGCCTATGAACGAGAACTTGCCGTTCAAAACACAAATTAATTAGCTACTCGACATAGCGCACAGGGTACGAGTCGTCCATGCTTTTCACGCCTGGCAAAAACTTCAAGAATCGATTCATTTTTCGAGCAATACGCTCCTTGCGTGCAGCGCTTTCGAATATAGCGTAAGAATGAGGCGCCAGCTCTTTAACGGCAGCCTGCAGTGGCTCCGAGTATTGACGCACCTCATCTTTATAGTGCTCTGGGGAAAGAATAAGCTGCTGGAAAGGCGCATCGACAGTGCCTTTTGATTGCTTAAGTCTAATCATCGGAAGGTTTTCGCTATTCATGGTCTGAAATCGGCGCACAAAATAGTCTGTACCCGTAGTTGGGTATCCCAATAGTCGGCCGATTCGTGCATGCTTTTCAGCAAAATCTTCCGATTCCCCCTGGCTTTGATTCATCGTGAGGCCTTGCAGCTCTTCGGCAAGTGTTAAATCGCGCGAAATTGCATACATAGGAGTCTCTCCATCAATCAAGCTGACATACAGACCGACGTTTTTTAAGATATCAAGATCCTCAAGACCGTCATACAAGAGTGCAGCCGGTTTAACTCCGGCTACCACACCAACAACATCCATTACCGTGCCAGCTTCAAGCGTATTTGTTGCCATTTGATCGAATGACGAAAGTGCAGCACGCTCCGATTCGGAAAGTATTGGCACTCGCGATCGAGCATATTCTATGCGATCTTCCACAGTGGGTACTTCAATTGGACGAGTGACTTCTGCTTGATTCATGTGAAGGTGTATTGTGTTGGTTTGTCGTGTAATCTATGCTACACTATAGCATATAAATATGAATAAGTCAAATACTACCATTTTTGCATGGCTTCAGAGCGCTACTCATCAACTCAAAAAAGCGCTCATCCCTAGTGCTCGACTTGATGCAGAGATTATTCTTGCACACTCTATTCGGAAGCCACGCACCTGGCTCCATGGACATGCAGAGGACACCTTGGACGAACGACAAGTTGAAATTGCCAACGCCCGCCTTGATCTTCGCCTCGACCGCGTTCCCGTGGCTTATATTATCGGTCACAAAGAGTTTTACGGGCACTCCTTCAAGGTAACAACAGCGACACTTATTCCACGCCCCGAGTCAGAGACACTTATCGAGCTTCTTGCTGAAGCCGTTCCACGTAATGAGCGCCTTATTGCCGAGCGGCCATTACGCCTCGTTGACGTCGGTACGGGCAGTGGCAACCTTGGTATCACCGCAAAACTCACCCATCCTGAACTTGACGTCACCCTTATCGACACCAGTCGTCACGCGCTTAATGTTGCCGAAGAAAATGCCGAAAACCTCCACGCCGACGTTGAAGTCATACAAAGCAATCTGCTCACTTCTTACCCATTTATCGCCGATATCATTATTGCCAATCTCCCCTACGTTGACCCCGAATGGGAACGCTCGCCTGAAACCGAACACGAGCCGGCCACCGCGTTGTTTGCTGCAAACAACGGCTTAGCTCTCATCTATGAACTCCTTATTCAAACCAAAGAAAAACTTGCCCTAGGCGGCAAGCTGATCTTAGAGGCAGACCCTGAACAACACAAGGCCATTATCAAGGAAGCGGCTATTTACGGCTTTGTTCTTCAAGAGCAACGCGACTATGGGCTTCTTTTAGATAAGATCGCCTAAGCTCAATGCGTCCAAGTTTGCCGCCACACTCTTCGAAACTTGCTTCACGCTAATAAAAATAAGGGCCTCTGCGCCTTATTTTTATTGGTTACGCGAAAGTGTTCTTAGAGTGTAGCGGCAACCCTGGCCGGCGCAGCTTTATTCTCTTCACCTCAAAGAACACTTTCGCGTAGCCGAAGGACTTTAAGGCGCAGAGGCCCTTAAAGTACGTCGCGCGAAGCAAGTTTCGTGAGATGAAGAGAATAAAGCCAGCGACGAAGACTAAATTGCTGTTCCTACCCTATTAAACACTACGAGTAACACAAGAACGACACTCAAGGTAAAGAGCAGTGGCAAAAGAACATCCGTCATCCGCACCTTTGAATGGTGATAGAACGAGTCATACACCTTGTAAGCAAGAAAACTCACAAGTGTAATAAGGATTGCAGCTTGTGGCAGCATAAGTGCCGGCACAATTGGCAGTGGGTAGGCAATTGCCCAGTGATAGGCCACCCAGGCAATTTCAGCGGTAATGAATCCCCAAACGAGACCGAGGAAAAGCCCGTGCGTTTCGTCATCGTAAGTACTTAAGACGTGTCGCGCAGCCGCGTACCCAATTAACCATGCAGACAGCACCACAATCGATACTGGCCAGTTGTACGAAATCATAAAGAGTGCCGACATACCAAGGAAGACGGCCGCACCGGCCTGAATAGCCATGTATCCCCTCTTTGAACGCGGCTTAATAAACAGAAGCCAGCCAATATAGAGAAGCGTCAGCCCAACCATCAGGAAGAGCTTCGTGGTATCACCAATTGCCGCAACGTTAATCGTGTAGAGGTGCAGTACGATACTGATACTTACAATGAAGTCGACCATGTTCGACCGAAGGTTTGCCCACCAAAAACGTGGACGAACAGCAAAAACGCGCCATTTACTCAGGATAACGAGCACAATCGCAAACCAAACCGCTTCGGTATAGCGAACAATAAGAAGCACGGCAACCGCGAGTGCGATATTGAGAACGGTGTAAATCAGTTCGCTCAGAAATGACTTCTTGCGAACGAGTTTTAGAAACTCCATACTTGGCCTTATTATAGCATGGCTAGCTGAGTGTAACGAAGGGTCTTCGCCACTTCACGAACTATTCTGACGCCGCGTTCCGTACAACTGCTGCGTCGCCAATAATAACAACGAAGTCAGTTTCACCATTCACACTGACTGGAGGCGTGGTGGTCTTTGGCGTCACACCGTAAATTTCTTTCAATTTTGCCGCAGAAGCAGTCTTATCAGGGTTAATCTGGTAGATGACTACCTTTTCGTAGGTACCTTCTGGGGCATTGTCGATTCCATCAATAGTGAAGCCCTTTGCTTCGAGTGCATCGGCGGCTGTTTGTGCAATACCAAGCTCTCCACTACCGTTTAGCATCGTCACAACCGGTTCTTCTTTCATGAACGGCTCGGCGGTCAACTCCCTCAGTACGTAGGCTTGCAGATCAGAATAATCATACAACCCTGCCGCTGGATATACCGAGCTTCCCGCTCCAGGCACCGGCCCGGTGGTGAAGATACGGTTTTCGTCGCTATAGAAATCGAGTGATTTAATGTTCTGATTTTCAACATGCTGCGCAACATCCATAAGGGTGCGCACTTCTTTCGTTTCGATATTCGTGCGGAGGTTATTACCAAGCGCGTCAATAAGGCCAGTCACTGCACCAAGGTTCGTAAGCGTTCCAGAGCTCAGTGCCTTGTCGCGAATTGCCACGGCAATCATCTGCTGGTTACGTTCGCGGTCGAAGTTAGACTGTTCAAAACCGTAGGTTGGAGCGCGGTCGCCACGAGCCTGCGCAAGGTAGAGTGCGTGCTCAGCATCAAGCACCGCTGGACCATTTGGATAATCGATAAAGTGGCCGCTTGGTGGACAATTCACCTTACGCTCCGACACCTTACCACACTTCCAGTCGAAGTTACTGTCCATGACACCACGTGGGTCACGGCTATCAATATTAACGGTAATCTCGCCGCCAATAGCATTCACAATGTCACGCATAACCGTGTAGTTCACGTGCACGCCATATTGAATATCGAGGCCAACAATATCACCAATGAATTCTTGCGTCTTGGCAAGGCGGTCTTGTTCGGCCGCGTGGTCAGTGCCGTCGTTTACACAGCTAAAGTACACGTTAATCTTACCTTTATACCCTGACATACATGCCATCTCGTAATCAACATAGAGGTCACGAGGAATACTAAAGGTGTACGCGTTCTTCTTTTCTTGGTCGACGCTAATAATCATGATCGAGTCGGTCAGATAGCTTGCGTCGTGACCAGGGTCATCCTCAGACGTACCAAGAACCAGGAAGTTACTTCGCCCGTTTTCATCTTTTTTCAGTGGTTGATTCTGAAGAAGATCAACAAAGTTACCGTTCAAAACATTTCCTGTGGCATTCAATGCCTTAAAGGCAAGGTATCCGCCGGCCGCAAGAAGCGCCGCGACGATAACAAGAATAACGGTAATAATAATGCGCTTGCGAATTTTCTGTCCGCGTGTACGATTCTCTTTTTTGAGACGCTTTTTTTCACGACGTGACAGTTTACGATCACGGTGCTGCTCGTTTGGATCATCGAGCTGGCTGAGTGAGTCGCTAATATCAGAACGCCCCACAACACGGCCCGGACGCGCCGTACCAATTGGCGTGTTTTGAAGGTCGTCTTCACTTTGAAGTTCTTTACGTCGAGGGGCATTCATAGAAGCGTTCAAAACATGACGCTCTCCTACCTGACTATCAGGCCTACGGGGTACAAACCCGTCAATTGATGGCTTTTTTCTATCCATAAAACTTGTACTTATTATACGCGAAAAAGTATCTTTTAAAAGTGTAGAAGGTGTTGTTAAAAATAAGCTGAAAAACATGAGCGTCATTTTCAGGGCAGAGGGGCTTATGGCTTTTGCCCCCATACTCACGTATAATGGGGTAAGTTCATGGAAGCCTCGTTTTTCACTCGTCACCCCCTAGTAAAAGACCTTTTTAGTCTTATTATCTTCGTGATTTGTGTTGTTATCGGTACGCTTCTTATTAATACTTTTGTGTTTCGCAGCTACAATGTTGTCGGCCCAAGCATGGAGACGACTCTTTACACCGGTGACCGTCTGATCGTCAATCGCCTCCCCGTCACCTGGTCATCAATCCAGGGAAAAGCCTACCTACCTGAACGCGGCCAAGTTATCGTCTTCAAAAACCCTCGTTACACTCTTGGCGCTGAAGATGAATACATCGTAAAGCGTGTAATTGGCCTTCCAGGCGAACGCGTCACCATTAAAGATGGTCACTATATTGTGTATAACGATGCCCATCCTGAAGGTTTCGACCCCGACCAATTCAATCATGGCGAACCAGGCAGTCCAACCAGCGGTACTGCCGATACTGTCGTACCAGAAGGTGAAATCTTCGTTTCGGGTGACCACCGACAGGGAAACTTCTCTTTTGACTCTCGTAATGGGTCTGAGGGAATGGGGACTATTCCGCTGTATGATGTTGTTGGACCGGTGAGTATGCGGATTTTCCCGTTCAACCAGATTAGAACTTTTTAAGATTTAATCCCCTCCAGCTAGACCGCATCACATTCTCAAGAAACTGGCTTCACGCTAATAAAAATAGGGGTCTCAACGCCCCATTTTTATTGGTTACGCGACAGTGTTCTTTGAGAACATGACGCACCCTAGCTGTTAACCTAGTAAATCTTTAATTCGCTCGAATTCTTCTTGATTCTTAAAATCAATTACCAACTTACCGGCACCTTTACTATTAAGGCGAATGTTGACTCCAGTATTCAGACGACTACGCAGCGCTTCTACAGCAGCTTCATGGCGAGATTCAACAATAGGAGCTTTTGATTTGCTCTTTGTTGAGGCTTTATCTTTAAGACTTACGATATATTGTTCTACCTTACGAGCACTCCACTCTTCGGTGACAATTCGAGGAACGATACTGACGATGAAGTCGCGGTTCTGGCCAATGAGTGGACGGGCCTGACCTTCACTGAGTTGACCTTCGGCAATGAGTGCAATGACCTCTGGTGGAAGCTTTAGAAGACGCATAGTATTAATGACCGCAGAAGAAGACTTGTGGACGCGCTTAGCGATTTCGTCGTTGCTCAGGTTGAATTGATCACGGAGTTTCGCATATGCCGTTGCAGTTTCAATACTGTTAAGGTCACGGCGTTGAATGTTTTCAATCAAAGAAATTTCGAGCTGCGTTTGGTCAGACATCGAACGAATAATGACAGGTACTTCTTTGAGGCCGGCCAGTTTTGAGGCGCGGTAGCGACGCTCACCGGCTACAATCTCATAATTATCGCCCTTTGGCGTGACCACAATCGGCTGAATCATGCCGTGTTCTTTTACTGATGCAGAGAGTTCTTCGAGCGCGTCGACGTCGAAGTGACGACGCGGTTGGTCTGGGTTTGCAACCAGCGTATCGATTGGTAGTGTTTTCACCTGACTCACCTTCTCGTCTTGTTGTGCGGTTGGGTCGTAGGCGCTATTCGGGTCAAAGCTATCGTCAATTAAATCGGTCGGAATCAACGACTCAAACCCGCGCCCTAGCCCTTTTTTGGCTGCACTCATGAGGCTGCTCCCATTTCCACAGGTTGCTGCGCAGCTTCAGAACGGTCAATCACCTCTTTAGCAAGCGCTTTGTAGGCACGTGAACCTTTTGAGAACTTATCGTATACGCCAATAGGAATACCGTGACTTGGCGCTTCGGCAAGACGAATATTACGAGGAATAGTTGTTTCAAACACCTTGCCTGGGAAATTGCGCTGAATTTCAGCGTGCACCTGGGTGCTAAGCGTTGTGCGTGAGTCGAGCATGGTTGGAAGCACACCAAGCAGTTCGAGTGAAGGGTTCATCCCCTTTCGGACCAGCTTCATTGTTTGAAGGAGCTGCCCAAGGCCTTCAAGGGCATAGAACTCAGCCTGCACAGGAAGCAATACGTATTTTGCTGCAATCAATCCGTTAACAGTAAGGAGACTTAGGCTTGGAGGGCTGTCGATAATAACATAGTCGTACACGGCGTGAAGCGGGTCAATTGCAAGCTTTAAGCGTGAGAAGCGACGGTCGAGCTGCGCAAGCTCCGCTTCGGTGTTCGCAAGGATAGAGGTCGTTGGCGCAAGCCAAAGGTTTTTGTGCTCAGTTTGAAGGATTACTTGGTCGAGGGTTTGCTCGCCAGTAATAACATCGGTCATTGTGCCCGAGAGTTCGGTCTTTTCAATACCAAGACCACTCGTGGCATTACCCTGCGGGTCGAAGTCAATCAGAAGCGTTTTCTTACCAGCCTTGGCAAGAAAATATGCGAGGTTAATAGAAGTAGTGGTCTTTCCCACTCCCCCCTTTTGATTGGTGACAGCAATAACGGTCGCCATAAGACTAATTCTGACCCTCGTTCATTGAGTTTCATTATAGCAGAGCATACAGAGGAACCGAAGAGGTTTCATAAGCAAAATAAAAACCGACACACGGTCGGTTGAAGGCAGTAAATATTCTGAAAGGTAGCGGCACGAAAGGCCCTTGGGGGCGAGAGAAACTTCCTCTCGCCCCCGTGTCTGCGGCGCCCGTGAAGGCGCTAGTTCCTCGCGCACGAACAGGTCGTGCAGTGCGGTGCAGGGCTGGTATTGCGCGGTTGGCGCTTCGACCAGTAGAAGGCCCACACGAGGTACAGGACGATGCCGGCGAAGATGATCGACCACAGCGGAATCCGCAGGAAGAACTGTCCACCGATCAGAGCGAGAGCCACCAGTACCAGGATGATCCAGGTTGCCGGGCTCGCCAAAAGCCGCTTGATCATGCGCCACCTTTCAGAGGTTCAACGACACCCGGGGTGGGTGTCATAGTTAGGAAATTATACCATGTATGCACATTTTTATCAATGACTATACAGGGGTAGCCATAGATCTCGACTAACTCATTCCGCCCATGCTTCTTGACTCTTCCATTATTTGCTATAGTGACAAATATATGGCAGAGTCTCTCAAAATCAGCACTTGGAACGTAAAGGGCGCCCTCAGCGACCTTGATCGTGTCGATGCTGCGCTCACTACACTTCAAAAGAGCACTGCCGACGTCATCACCCTTCCCGATGCTTGGCATGAAGATTCTGAAGCCTCGGAGCCATCGGAACGAAAGCTTCTCGTTACTCCAGAACAATTTCGCGAACACGGCTATTTCGCAATTAAATCTACCTTCCGCGAAAACCGCCCCGACGATAATTTTGCCCGTTACGGGTTTGCTACACTGTACCGCGCAGCACATCCACCGGTCACTTTTAAAGAAATTGAGCTTGGCGAACGACCAGCGCACCATTTGCAGTTCAAGCTTGGACGACACACACTTCATTACATCAGTCTCTACTTCAATGACCAAACAGAACATAACCGCCTAAAACAAGTCAGCGACCTCCTTTCCCACCTAGCAGCATATGAGTCGGAGCCTATTGTCCTTGCGGGTGATTTCAACGCCATGCATTCTGCATCGACCCCCGCACGCCTCCTTCGCTCACGCCTCTCTCAATCCACACTGGGGCGTATCTCCGCGTTCAATAACACTTTTCCCCGACTCATCGAAATGGCTGAAGGATCGACCCTCCGTCGTCTTAGACTGCACGACTTCAAGGATGCAGAGCCGCATTACCTCGCCACCATGCCGGCCCGCCTTCCGCTTTTCCAGCTCGACCACTTTATGTCGCGCGACGGCCATCATGCATCGCTTGAACTATCACAGCCGATTCGCGTCCACCACCCTGACCTCTCCGACCATCTTCAACTCGAAGGTGAAGTGAGCATAAAAAAATAGCCCCAGAGAGGGGCTATTTTGTTTGAGTACCTTACTTGATTGAAGTAATTTCAACCTTTGAGTACTTTTGGCGGTGACCGTTCACCTTGTGAACACGCTTCTTGGCCTTGTAGCGGATATATTGGACCTTGTCGCCCTTAATTTCCTCTTCGACAACCTTAGCGGTTACCTTCACGTCTTTGACCGTTGGAGCGCCGACAGTAGTTTTGTCGCCGTCAATCACCAACAGTGCGTCAAGCGTGAGCTCTTTAGTTCCTTCAGGGAGGAGGTCCACCATGAGGGTCTCTTTCTCGGCAACAACGTATTGTTTGCCACCGATCTTAACGACTGCTTTTGTCATTCTTAATTCCTTTATTGTTTTAACAATCAGTTAGTAATTGTAACAGAGATAGAGCCAAATGTAAAGTCGCCTCCCCGCCCAAAGTATCGTATACTTATCCTTAATATACGAATCAATTGAGACGAGGGTGCTTACATGAACGAACCAGCTTACAAACCAGACCAATGGGTTATCTATAAACAAGATGACGCTGGCGGCTTTGGACAAATCGTTGGAGGCGTCCACAACGGCGAAACATGGGTATATTCTGTCCGCGGGCCAATCACCGATACAACGTTTGCTGAAGCGTACGAAGAAGAGATCACTCACTTCTACGAGAACGGTTCATGGCTTGAGCCACAACACGCGGGTATCGGCAAGACCTCTGTATACACTGAACAAAACTAAATTGAACCGCCGCCGGTTGCAACGATAATCAGCACACCGAGCACAATCATGCCAACAAAGGTGTACATACCGTGGTGAATACGCCAGCTCTTTTTCCATGCCTTCGGAAGACGTGCGCGGTAATGATGTGCTGCAACACCAACAATAGCAACGACCGCTAAGAGTCCTAGAATCACAATCGTTACAGGGCTAAGCGCCTCAAGTGACGAAGCAAAGTACGACAATGGATTACTGGTGGTTGGCTCAGGTGCAACGAAACCAACGCTTGAAGACAGCGTCGATTCAACACCCGTGGCAGTTGCCACAACCGGTGCGCCATATAAAGCCACGACAAGCGTCGTCTGCTCGCCATTTAATTGACCGTCAACAACAGCAAAACCTACGTCGCGATACTGCTGCTTCAAAATATTCTCACGGTGCGTTGGTGATTCCATCCAGGCCTCGACTGTCGCTTCGGCGGTTGGGTAGTTTTTTGCTAAGTTCTCGCCGGCGTAACTGTAGTTATACCCTACCTCACCAAACCATTTCCATGGCTGCGTACCACTTGGCGAGACATGCGCCCAATACTGTTCAGCGAACATATTTTGCGCCTTCTTGAACGCGGCATCACTGAGCTGAGCACTAATCTCAAGCTCCCCTAGCCCGGCTTTTTTTCGTTCTTCATTCGTATCTGCAAGCAGGACATTTGTTTCGATATCCGAAACACGGCCCAAGACACTCAAGTGTCCAGTAGTAACAAACCCGTACAGTACCTGCGCGAGGAGCGCTATCACCAATACAGCAACAAGGCCGTGAGCGCGAATAATATGTGGGCGGTAGTCGTTGGCCTTATGCGGCACCAATACGTGCTTCGCGTGACCCTTTACCCGTGTGGGAATAGGCGCCTTCTTGATAGTCGCCTTTTTTATTGGTGTTTTTATCTGTTTTTGTTTCGCTTTCACGATTAGGTTCAGTATACCAAAAAGTCCCTACAAGCGTAAGGACTTTTATGGTATTGCTAGTTTTTCAAACTACTCAGCTGAGCGGCCACGGAGTGCAGCAATGAGCCACCAAATTCCGGTTGCGCCACCCGCGAGAATCACAAGCCACCAGTACCAGGCGAGGCCAAAGGCGTTGCCGTCGGTGTTATTCGCAGCAGCAGCGAGGGTTTCCTCGGTTGAGGTGCCTTCTACTTCTGGCGTGCCGGTAGTATCGGTGTCATCTGAAGCGTCGTTATTGCCAGTGGTGTTTGTGCCAAGAATAGCCGCAAATCCAGTTGCCGGGTTGCCGTTCGCTGTTGGAAGCTCGTCGTCCTCGGTTGAAAGTGTTGTAGGAGGGGTTTCTGAAGTTGGAGCACCAGGAGTCTCAGTCTCTTCGCCCTCTTCCCCTTCCTCACCTGGATCAACAGGGACTTCTTCGGTTGTGGTGTTGATAGTAACGAAACCAATCTTCGCAATGCCTACATTGCCAGCATTATCAAGTGCACGAACATACAGTTGGTAGTCGCCGTCTTCTGGAGCGGTTACCGTTGCAGTAGTTGCAGCCGTAAATACCCATCCGTCAGCTGGATCGCCGCTTTTCACGAAAGCGTATTCATACCCCTTCACGCCAGATGCGGTCGTTGCATCACCTGGGTCGGTTGCAGCGCCCCATGTCCATACTTGCTCGAGTGAATCGGTTGCACTTGTCGTCACAGGGTTAGCAGGAAGCTCGGGAGCAACCATATCGGTTGAAGTCTTTGTTGTCTCAGTAATGGAGTTACCTGCAAGGTCACGAACGTTCTTTACACCCCACTGCTGTTCAGGTGAGATGTACCAGCCTGAGTTCGTGAAGGTAACCGTCGCGATACGGCTGGTTGCGTTGTAGCTCACCGTTGCGTCACCTACGAGGTCACCACTTCCACCAGCGCCTGGCCAGTTGTTGAGGAAGTAGTTAGCTGCGTTTTCAGCATCGACTGGGCTGACCGCTTCGCTAAATTGAACCTGGAAGCCTGTTGCAGATGGGCCAGCTGTCGGGAAGATGAATGTCGCTACAGGAAGTGTGTTGTCGATTTGGATTGTCTGAAGCGCGTAGCTTGAAAGTAAGCCAGCGTTGTCGCGAACCGCCGCTCGGACAACGTAGGTTCCGGTTGGAAGCCCACTAATGTCGAAGTTTGAAAGTACGCTTGTCTTCTCTGCAGCAAAGTCGGTGTAATCGAGCGTCTGAAGGTCTGCTACCTTGGTTGAGTTTGAAGCGTTGTAAAGGTTAAAGCCGATACGCGCAACACCAGATTGGTTATCTTTACCCGTTACCGACACGGCGAGTGTCTTTGCGGCGGTATCAACCGACGCGGAGTTAATTGTCGCCGTTGGCTTTGTGTTGTCGTAATAGTAGTGAACCGGGTTGCTCCATGGACCTGCATTGTTTGCATTGTCAAAGGCACGAACACGAATGGTTACTCCGCCCTGCTCCGATGTTGCAGGAGCATGGGTTCGTGAAGTCGTTGATCCGTTCACCTCGCGGTAGGGACCGCCTGCGAAGGTGTGGCCATCATCGTAGATGTACTCTACTTGGTATTTGCTAATGCCGTTCGCGTCTGTCGCAGCTGTCCAGTTCGCAGTGATTGAGTTAGTAGTGAACACCTGGTTATTTACAGGGGTTGTAATCTGTGGCGCAGTCGGTGCGTTCACATCAATAGTAACCGCCCATGGTGTTGTCCAGGCGCTTGTGTTGCCCGCTGCATCGATAGCACGGACTTGCCAGTACCAAGTACCGCTTGCGCCGACTGATTGCGCCTTTGAGTCAGTTGGCTGGTTGTGTTGGTAGTCACCAGTCCATTGAACATTTTGGAATGAACCATTTCCATCAACTCCAGCACTTTGTGAGTTTTGAATCTCGTAGCGCACTGCTCCGCTGGCAGACTCGTCAGACCAGTCAAACCAGAAGTTATTCGTGTTAATGAGTGCGTTTTCTGTCGGGAATTCGTGAGTCGGTACATCCGGAGCGGTCACGTCGAGTACGTAGATATCTCCAAGACCAGCCGGAATGATATCGTAACGATTATCAACGTCCGTTACCTGCCCCACAGTGCGGTTATCAACGAAGAGCGGTGCAGCCTCGGTGTGCGTGTTCGCGCCTTTAATCGTAAGGTGTGCGCCTGGCTTATCGATATTCACACCGTGCCATACATTTCCTGAAGTCTGAATGCCGTCGATGGTAACGGCTGAACCGTTCACCGCAACTCCAGAACGACCGTTCTTGGCAGCGATGTTTGTAAGCGCAACGCCATTTGACTCGAATACGTTAATACCGTGAAGCTGGTTAGCTCCAGTTACCGCATCGACAGTCAGCCCGTTAATCGCTACGTTATCGCTTTGTACACCAAGCACTGAGTTGTTCCCATTGTCGGTCTTTACAAAGTTTCCAGTAATTGTATGTCCGTTACCGTTAAGTGTTACAGCCTTTGTGAGGGTTGTCTGTGCAGTTGCTGTAACGTCAGAGTCGAGCTCAATAACATCACCGTTCTGTGCGCTTGAAGCAACGAGTGCAAGGTTGTTAAGCGTCGCGTTCACGTGGTGCTCAACCTCAATCGCTCCAGTTACCGTGTTGCCAGCATTGTTAAACGCTGAGCTATAGCGATACGTATTAATGCTGTCTTGGTTTGTTTCGTACACAATCTTCGTGTTTGTGAAAGCAATATGCGTACCTGAAGGAGAGTAACGGTACGAAATACCGGCGTTCTTAATTGTTACGTTCTCAACTACGTGGTTACCAGCGTGGTTAAAGTAGAGTGAACCACCCCATTGGCGAGACCAGTCTGAGAAAGCAGAGCTCGCGAACTCAGCGTCGCTTGTAAGTGTGTTCGGGGTGAACGTGGTGTTGCGAAGGGTGAAGTTGTTTCCAAGCACTTCGAGTGTCTTGTTTGGCTGTACCTTAGGCATAAGCGTAAGGCCATCGATGGTCACGTTGTCACCAAAGACAGAAACAAGGTTCTGAGTTGCCCAGTTACCATTTGGTGAATACCCAGTACCGTAAATAGTTGGGTTGCCAACACCCTTAATGGTGAGGTTGTTGGCGGTAATTGGGAAGTACCATCCCGTTTGGCCACTCACGGTAAGTGAGGTGAACGGGCTTACGCCATAGTTTCCTGCGGCAATCTCCCAAATTTGGCCATCGGCCTGGTTCTCAACCGCACTGCGCAGTTCAGCAACCGTGTCGATCTCAACAACTGGACCCAATGCGTTGACGTTTTGAGCCAAAATAAACGGCACCGCTGCCGTCAAAGTACTCACCGCCAAAATAAATGCAGTTGTAATTAATGTAATTTTTTTACCAAGCGCTGTCGCCCGTGTCAGTAGTTTCATGGAACTCTCCCTATTTGAACGACGACCCGTCCCACGATTGTGGTCGCCCCTCACCTCGCATTAGTTGTTAATACAAATCTCAATTTTTGTATTTTTAT
The DNA here is from genome assembly GCA_946480535.1 of uncultured Candidatus Saccharibacteria bacterium. The sequence goes on from CAMLKA010000008.1 coordinate 28,094, forward strand.
TTACTCTAGCACCTTACTTCCCACCTGACAAGACTGAGGGCCTCCTGAGAATCCCATACTTAACAGAGAGAAATAAAGCAAAAATGAACGCAGCGGCAAGGCCCCACCAATACCACTGGATACCAAAAAGCTTCCAGCCTTCCGGACTTGCCTGAACCACTGAATCATCGGCCGTTTGCGCCCCTTGGACAGCATAGGGACTATAGGCATTGAAATACGCGACATACTCCGATTCTGAAAGCCGATCCTCAGTAGCCGTCCCCGGACGATCAACTTCTTCAATAGGAGGATATACGGGTACAGAAGCCTCGGGTGGCGTTATCGTTTCGAATGAAGACGGCGCCCTATAGGTACGCGACGTGCTTGACGGGTTCGCCGGTTCTGATGCAGTGCTATTCGAAGAGGCGGGCGGCGGTGTTGCATTGCCGTTCGACTGTGGTGCTGGCGCAGGCGTAGGAGCAGGCGCTGGGGCGGTTCGACAGCCCTCCACAAGTACCGTGCGTACCAAACAGCGCACCGTATCTAATAAAAATCCCTCCGCCTGAGCAGGCCGAGGTGTAGCAATAACAAAGGTTGAGGCGGTG